>VGCA01000001.1 GCA_016870245.1 Actinomycetota bacterium
GCATGTGGGGCGAGTCGCGGCGCGACATGTTGGCGTACTCGAAGATCTCCACGAGGTCGACCCGCCGCTGCAGCATCAGGAGCGCCTGCGGGAGCACGTGGGTGATGAACCCCGGGCTGGAGCCGGTGGCGAAGATGCTCGCGTCGCCGCGCACGCACGCCTCGGCGATCCGGTCCCGGTCGGCCTCGGGGAGGGCGCGCCCACCGTCGAACAGCTCGACGCAGGTCGTCACCACGTCGACACCCCGCTCGAGGAGCCGGACCAGGTCGTCGACGTCGACGGTCCGGGGCATGTAGAGCACGCAGTCGACGGCGAGGCCGTGGATCACCTCGCGGTCGACGGTCGTGGTCACACCCGCGACCGGCTCGCCGCACAGCGTCCCCGCGTCGACCCCGGCCTTGGCGGGGTCGTACACGAGCACGCCCACGAGCACGAGGCGTGGATCCCGGATCACCTCGCGCAGGGCCCGGGTGCCGATGTTGCCCGTCGCCCACTGCGCGACGCGGATCGGTGCCGCCACCGTCCCTCCTCGGTCCGGACGGGTCCGCGGTGGTGTCGACGGGCCCGGGTCGAAATCGGATTCGCGCCTAGGGTAAGTCGCGTTCTCGCTTCGTGCAGGTCCGCTCCCGGCCGGCACGCCGTTCGACCCGGAGGAGTCCGGTGGCCCGTTCGCTGCCCCATCACGGTCGGTGGTTCGAGGAGCTCGCGGTGGGCGACGTGATCCCGCACGCGCTCACCCGCACCGTCACCGAGACCGACAACGTGCTGATGACGACCCTCACGCTCAACCCGGCGCGCCTGCACCTCGACCACGAGTACGCGGCCGAGGAGACCGAGTTCGGACGGCCACTCGTGAACTCGATGTTCACGCTCGGGCTGCTCGTCGGGATCTCGGTGCTCGAGACCACCCACGGCACGACGATCGCCAACCTCGGGTTCGAGGACGTCACGTTCCCCGCGCCGGTGTTCTGCGGCGACACGATCCACGCGGAGACCGAGGTGGTCGCGGCCCGGGCGTCGGGATCCCGGCCCGACGCCGGCATCGTGACGTTCGAGCACCGGGCGTTCAACCAGGACGACCGCCTCGTGTGCAAGGCCCGGCGCAATGCGCTGATGCACCGGCGTCCCGCGGCCACGGCCGAGTCGGCGGACGCCTAGGTGGCCGACGCGCCCCTGTGGGAGCCGGCATCGGCGCGGGCGGCGGCGACGCGGCTGGCCGCGTTCCGCTCGTTCGTGGGCGACCGGGGGGTCACGGGGGTCGAGTCCTACGAGGATCTCCACACGTGGACGGTGCGCGACCCCGCGGCGTTCTGGTCCGCGGTGTGGGACTTCTGCGCCGTGCCCGGGGACCGGGGGAGCGACCGGGTGATCGTGCCCGTCGAGCCGTTCTGGAAGACGCGCTTCTTCCCCGACGCACGGCTCAACGTCGCCGAGGCACTGCTCCGCGAGCCCGGCGACGACGTCGCGATCGCCTTCGCCCGTGAAGACGGTCTGCGCCGCGTGCTCACCCGAGCCGATCTCCACGCGCTCGTCGCCCGGGTGCAGCAGGGGCTGCGCGCCGCGGGGGTGGGCCCGGGTGACCGCGTCGCCGCCTGGATGCCGAACGCGCCCGAGACCTACGCGTTGATGCTCGGCGCGGCGAGCATCGGCGCGGTGTTCTCGTCGACGTCGCCCGACTTCGGTGTGGAGGGCGTGGTCGACCGCTTCGGCCAGATCGCTCCGACGGTGCTGGTGGCCGCCGACGCCTACGTCTACAACGGGAAGCGCTTCGATTGTGGCGAGCGCCTGCGCGAGATCTGCGCGCGGCTGCCGTCGGTCCGGACCGTCGTGGTGCTCCCGTACGTCGACGCCGCACCGCCGCTCCCCGACGTGCCCGGCGCGGTCGCGTGGTCCGACTGGCTCGCGCCGCACGACGGTGCGCGCCCGGTGGAGTTCGCCCGGCTCCCGTTCGACCATCCGTGGTACGTGCTGTTCTCGTCGGGCACGACGGGGACGCCCAAGTGCATCGTGCACCGGGCCGGCGGTGTGCTGCTCAAGCACCTGTCGGAGCAGCAGCTCCAGTGCGACGTCGGGCCGGGCGACCGGGTCTGCTACTTCACGACCGCGGGCTGGATGATGTGGAACTGGCTCGCCTCGGTGCTGGCGAGCGGCGCCACGCTCGTCGCCTACGACGGGTCGCCCGCGTACCCCACCCGCACCGCCCTGTTCGATCTCGCCGACGAGATGGGCATCACGCTGTTCGGCACGTCGGCCCGGTTCCTCGACGAGCTGCGCAAGGCCGGCGAGCGCCCGGTCGCCACCCACGCGTTGCGCACGGTGCGCACCATCGCGTCGACCGGGTCGCCGCTGCTCCCCGACGGCTTCGACTACGTCTACGACGCGGTGAAGGCCGATGTGCACCTCGCGTCGATCTCCGGCGGGACCGACCTGTGCGGCTGCCTCGTGGGCGGCGACCCGACCGGACCGGTGTGGGCGGGCGAGATCCAGCGGCCGTCGCCCGGGCTCGCCGTCGACGTCGTCGGTCCGGACGGTGCGTCGCTCCCGCCGGGCGCCCGCGGCGAGCTCGTGTGCCGCAACCCGTTCCCGTCGATCCCGCTCGGCCTGTGGGACGACCCCGACGACGCCCGCTTCGTCGCCACGTACTTCGCCCGGTTCCCGGGCTGCTGGCACCAGGGCGACTACGCCGAGTGGACCCCGCACGGTGGGGCGGTCATCCACGGGCGGTCCGACGCCACGCTCAACCCCGGTGGCGTGCGCATCGGAACGGCGGAGATCACCCGGCAGGTCGAGACCGTCGACGGGATCGCCGACAGCCTGGTCATCGGGCAGGAGTGGCAGGGCGACACCCGCGTGGTGCTGTTCGTCGTGATGGCGCCGGGGCGCGCGCTCACGCCCGAGGTGGAGGCCGAGATCCGCACGCGGGTGCGCACGAGCGCGTCGCCGCGCCACGTCCCCTCGAGGATCGTCGCCGTGCCCGACCTGCCCCGCACCCGCTCCAACAAGCTGAGCGAGCTGGCGGTGCGCGACGTCGTGCACGGTCGACCGGTCGCCAACACCGAGGCGCTCGCCAACCCCGACGCCCTCACCTACTTCGCCGACCTGGAGGAGCTGAGATCGTGAGGGCCGACGACCGCGCCGCGGTTGCCCGGATGCGCAGCCTGCTCGCGGTGCCGGCGAACCGGCTCGACCTGGTGGCGAAGGCCCCCCGCAGCTCGCCCGACGCGGTGTTCCTCGACCTCGAAGACGGCGTGCCGCCGGCGGCCAAGGAGTCGGCCCGGGCCGACGCGGTCGAGGCGGCTCGGCTGCTCACCGCCGATCGTCCCGCGATCCAGGTGCTGGTGCGGGTGAACGGCGTCGGCACACCGTGGTTCGCCGGCGACGTCGCCGAGGGGCTCGGGCCCGACCTCGCGGGGGTGGTGGTGCCGAAGGTCGAGTCGGCCGCCGACGTGGAGGTGGTGGTCGCCGCCCTGGGCGCGGCCGGGCTCGCGAACCTGCCGATCCTCGCGGGGGTGGAGAGCGCGGCCGGGGTGGCTCGGGCCGAGGAGTTCCTGCGCGCTCCGGTGCGGTGGTGCTACTTCGGTGCCGAGGACTTCGTCGCCGACCTGGGCGGGGTGCGCACCGAGTCGAACCTGGAGGTGCTGTACGCCCGGTCGCGGGTGGTGCTCGCGGCCCGCCTCGGCGACGTCCATCCCGTCGACCAGATCCTCGCCGACTTCCGCGACGACGACCGCTACCGCCGCGACGCGCGCGAAGCCCGCGCGCTGGGCTACCGAGGCAAGCTGTGCATCCACCCGGCCCAGGTCGCGCTCGCCCACGAGGTGTTCACCCCGTCGGCCGACGAGGTCGACCGGGCCCGGCGGCTGCTCGCCGCCCACGAGGAGGCGTCGGCCCGGGGCGAGGCCGTGATCGCGTTCGAGGGCGAGATGGTCGACGAGCCCATGGCCCGCCGCGCGCGGGCCGTGCTGGACGCCGCCGACTGACGATGCGTTTCTCACCGTCGAACCCGGAGCCCTCGGTGCGTTTCTCACCGTCGATGCCGGAGCCTCGGTGCGTTTCTCACCGTCGATGCCGGAGCCCTCGGTGCGTTTCTCACCGTCGATGCCGGAGCCTCGGTGCGCTTCAGAACGACGCACACGGATCGACGGTCAGAAACGCATCGTGGTCACCGGAGCTGGTCGCGGAGGACGAACTTGCGGATCTTGCCGCTGGGCGTCCGGGGGAACTCGTCGACCACCCGGACCTCCTCGACCCACTTCTGCTTGGGGAGGCCGGCGGACTCGAGGTGGGCCTGCACGGCGGCGAGGTCGGGCACGACGGCGTCGGGGCGGACCCGGATGACGGCGGCCGCGTGCTCGCCCGTGCGGGCGTCGGGCGCGGCGACCACCGCGCACTCGGCGACGGTGGGCATCGTCATCAGGACCTCCTCGATCTCCGCCGCGGAGAGGTTGGCCCCGCCGCGGATGATGATGTCGCTGACCCGGTCGGTGATGGTGTTGTACCCGTCGGCGTCGAGCACGCCGACGTCGCCGGTGCGGTACCACCCGTCGGCCGTGAACGCCTGGGCCGTGAGCGCGGGATCGGTGTAGCCGGCACACAGGTCGGGACCGCGCGAGAGGATCTCTCCCGGCTCGCCGGCGGGGACGTCGGTCTCGCCGTCGATGTCGACGTAGCGCAGCTCCACACCGAGCATCGGGGGACCGTCGGTCGCGATGCGCTTGTCGACCGGGTCGTTCACCGTGCAGCCCGTGATGGACGGCTGCTCGGTCGAACCGTAGGAGCGGAAGCAGCGGATGCCGAGGGCCTCGGCCCGTTGGGTGACGGCGGCGGGCACCGGTGCTCCGCCGAGGCCGACCCTGCGGATGTGGGCGAGGTGCTCGGGTCCGAAGCCGGGCGCGTCGAGGAGGCTCGTCAGGAAGATCGTCGCGCCCGCGCCGGCCGACACCCCGGCCTCGACGACGATCCGCAGCGCCTCCTGCGGGTCCCACACGTCGGTGAGATGGATGGCCTGCTTCTTGTAGACGGGCAGCAGGAACGACGCGAGCATCCCGGTCATGTGCGCCAGCGGCGACGCGTTGAGCACCGGGGGAGCGTCGGGGTCGAGCATCGAGAGCTGACGGACCTCGAACAGCAGCGAGCGGTGCGTGTGGATCACGCCCTTGGGCTCGGCGGTCGTTCCCGAGGTGTAGCCCACCATCGCGGGGGCGTCGGGGTCGATGTCGACCGCCTCGGTGAACGGTGCGGCGTCCAGGAGGTCGGTGAGTCGGAGCGCGCCCGGCAGGGCGGGGCCCTCGACCCCGCTCTCGACCACCACGACGTGCTCGAGCGAGTCGACCCGGTCGCGGTAGGTCGCGAGGTTGGCGATGTGGTCGACGTGCCCGAACCGGTCGACGGTGACGAGCGCCTTCGCTCCCGACTGGCGGAGGATGAACTCCACCTCGCGCGCGCCGTAGAAGTGCACGATGGGGACCATGGTGGCCCCGAGCCGGAAGCCGGCCGCGATCACCGACACCGACTCGGCCCAGTTGGGCACCTGGTAGGCGACGACGTCGCCTGCCCGCACGCCGAGCCCGTGGAGCGACGTCGCCAGCCGACCCGCCTGGTCGTAGAGCTCGCCGATCGTGCCCGACCAGGGATGCTGCTTCGACCACACCCGGAACGTGAGGTCGGGCGTCGCCGTGATCTCGCGCTCGAGGAACGATGCCAACGTGTCGTCGGTCCACCAGCCCTCGGCGAGGTAGCGCTCCCGCAGCTCGGCCGGAACCGCGCGCATCTGCCACATCCGTCTTCCCCCTTGCGACCCCGAGCCTGGACCGGTGCCGACCCCGGGCGGTGCGCGTGGCTCAGGCGGGGACGTCCCCGGCGAGCGTGATGCGATTCATCACCCGCGTGTGCCCGTGGTAGTCGTTGATCGGATTGTGCCAGGTGCAGCGGTTGTCCCACAGCGCCAGCGACCCGACCTCCCAGTGGAAGCGCACGGTGTGCTCCGGGCGGGTCACCACCGAGAAGAGGTACTCGAGCAGCGGGCGGCTCTCCTCGACGGTCATGTCGACGAACCGCTCGGTGTGGGCCGGGTTGACGAAGAGCGCCTTGCGGCCGGTCTCGGGGTGGGTGCGCACGACCGGGTGCTCGGCGACGTACTCGCGTTCGTCCTCGTACCCGCTGTCCTTGATGCGGTCCTCGCGGGTCTTCGACACGTCGGCCATCGCGGAGGTGTTGACCGCGCGCAGCGGGTCGACGAGCTGCCGGAGCCCGGGCGACAGCGCCTCGTACGCCGCGGTGGTGCTGGCCCACAGGGTGTCGCCGCCGGCCGGCGGGACCTCGCGGGCGATGAGCATCGTGCCCATCGGCGGCCGCTCGAGGTACGCAGTGTCGCTGTGCCACACGCCGCCGAAGTTGACCGTCTCGTGGGGGAGCTTGGCGACGGCGATGATCTCCGGGTGGTCCTCGAGCCCCTTCACGAAGGGGTACTCGACCGGTTCGCCGATGCGCCGGGCGAAGGCCAGGAAGTGCTCGGCGTCGAGATCCTGGTCGCGGAAGAAGACCACGCCGTGGGCCAGCCACGCGCGGCGGATCTCGGCGACCGTGGCGTCGGGGAGGTCGTCGGCCAGGTCGACGCCGCCGATCGCAGCGCCCAGGGCGCTTGCGACCGGCGTCACCGTGATGGTGTCGGAGGCGTCGGGCACGCTCCCGGTCTACACCATGGGGCGACCCCGCTGCCAACAACGTTTTCACTCAGCGGAAATCTCGTTTCCGGTTAGGCTCCCGGTGGACCGAGGGGGGACCATGGCCGAGACGACCGACCACGAGGGGATCGCCCGGGTGGTGGCGAGGTACTGCCACCTGCTCGACGACGGGCGCTGGGACGAGTTCGCCGGTCTGTGGGCCGACGACGCCGAGTTCGTGCTCCAGGGCCAGGCCACGAAGGGGCGCGCCGCGATCCGCGACGCCATCGCCGCGACCCAGCCGCCCGAGCGCCGGGGCCGCCACCTCGCGGTCAACCTGGAGATCGACGTCGACGGCGACCGCGCCACCAACGTCTGCGACTTCATGTTCTGGGCGCGGAACCCGGAGGGTCGGGCCGCGCTGATGTTCCTCGGCCGCTACGACGACACGCTCGTGCGCACGGCCGATGGCTGGCAGTTCGCCCGCCGCGAGATCACGTTCTTCTGACCCCGCCGACCTCGGGCGACCCGCGTCGCACGCGCACCGATCGCCGCGGCCCCGGTGCCGGACCCCGGGGGCCCGACTGCCACAATTCACCCCCGAACCGCCCAGGCAACCCGGGGGAATCCACGCATGACGGCGAACGGCAACGGCGAGCTCTCGATCGAGGAGCTGCGGGAGCGTTACCGGATCGAGAGGGAGAAGCGCCTCCGCTCCGACGGCGTCAAGCAGTACGCAGAGCTCAAGGGCGAGTACCAAGAGCTCGACGTCGACACCTACGCCGACCCGAGCTTCACCCGCGACCCGATCACCGAGGACACCCACGTTGTGGTCGTCGGCGGCGGCTTCGCCGGCATGCTCACGGCGATCAACCTCACGAAGCAGGGCGTGACCGACTTCCGCATCGTCGAGAAGGCGGGGGACTTCGGCGGCACCTGGTACTGGAACCGCTACCCCGGCTGCATGTGCGACGTCGAGTCGTACACGTACCTCCCGATGCTCGAGGCGACGGGCTACATGCCCACCGAGCGCTACGCGAGCGCGTCGGAGATCTTCGAGTACTGCAAGCTGCTCGGGCAGACCTTCGACCTCTACCCGCACGCGCTGTTCCAGACGGTCATCACCGGCGCCGAGTGGGACGACGGCTCCGGGAAGTGGATCGTCACCACGTCGCGCGGCGACCGCATCACCACCAAGTTCGTCGTGGTCGCGGGCGGCATCCTGCACAAGCCGAAGCTCCCCGGCATCCCCGGCATCACGGAGTACCAGGGGAAGATGTTCCACACGAGCCACTGGGACTACGACTACACCGGCGGCAGCCCCAAGGAGCCCATGGACAAGCTGGCCGGCAAGCGGGTCGGCATCGTCGGCACCGGCGCGACCGCGGTGCAGGCCGTGCCGCAGCTCGCGAAGACGGCGGAGGAGCTCTACGTCTTCCAGCGCACGCCGAGCGCGGTGGGTGAACGCAACAACGCACCCACCGACGTCGAGTGGTTCAAGGGCCTCCAGCCCGGATGGCAGGCCGAGCGCATCGAGAACTTCACCCACGCGGTCACCGGTGTGCAGCCGGAGCAGGATCTCGTCCACGACGGCTGGACCGAGGTCATGTGGGTCAACACGCAGAAGGCGTGCGACGATCCCGAAGAGGCCGCCGCGCTCGAGCGCAGCGACTTCGAGACGATGGAGAAGCTGCGCCGCCGGGTCGACACGATCGTCGAGGACCCCGAGACGGCGGCGAAGCTCAAGCCGTACTACGGCAAGAACTGCAAGCGGGTCTGCTTCCACGACGAGTACCTGCCCGCGTTCAACCAGCCCAATGTCCACCTCGTCGACACCGACGGCAAGGGCGTGCAGCAGATCACCGCGACCGGCGCGGTCGTCGACGGGGTGGAGTACCCGCTCGACTGCCTGATCTTCGCGTCGGGCTTCGAGACCAACACCGACTACGACGGGCGGGTCGGCTTCGACCCGGTGGGCCGCGACGGCATCTCGCTGAGCGAGCGGTGGTCGGAGGGTGCGCGCACCCTGCACGGGATCCTGTCGGGCGGCTTCCCCAACTTCTTCATCATCAGCTTCCTGCAGGCCGGGTTCGGCACCAACTTCGTGCACTTCCTCGGCAAGTCCGCCGAGCACGTGGCCGAGGTCATCGTGCGCTGCGACGAGGAGGACATCGCCACGATCGAGGCCACGCCCGAGGCCGAGGACGAGTGGCTGATGGTGCTCTACGGCACCGCCGCCGGCGCGGCGACCTACTCGGCCAGCTGCACGCCGGGGTACTACAACTCGGAGCAGGGCGAGGTCGACGCGAAGGGCGCCCGCAACCTGGTCTACGCGGGCAGCCTGCTCGACTACGCCGGCTACCTGGAGCGGTGGCGGGAGACCGACGACCTGCCCGGCGCCCTCATCACCCGCGCGGGCTGACCGGCACGTCGGGCGCATCCGCCGGCGGGCGGTCTACGGTTCCTCCGATGGGGGAGCCGACGACGGGCCGGGTGGCGGACCAGCCGATCGGCTGCGTGAGCGGCGACGCGCACGTCAACGAGCCGCGCGACCTCTGGAGTGCCAACCTGCCTGCCGGTCTGCGCGACCAGGCGATGCGCGGCCTCGCCGCGGGTGACGACGGCAACTGGAGCGTGCTCCTCGCGAGCGACGCCGTCGACCAGATCGTCGCCAACGACGACGAGCGGCTGCGCATGAACGACGTCGACCACCGCCTCGCGGTGATGCGAGCCGAGGGCATCGCGGGGGAGTGCGTCTTCCCGACGATCGGCCTCTACGTGTGGATGCTCTCCGACCCTGACGGCGGCGCGGCATCGTGCCGCGTCTACAACGAGTGGATCGCGTCCGGCCTTGCCCGGTCGCCGCGGTTCCGCTGCGCCGGGCTCGTGCCCACGTGGCGGGTCGACGACGCGCTCGCCGAGGTCGCGTGGATCGCCGACCGCGGGCTCGCCGCGGTGATGCTCCCCGCGACCGTGACGCCCGAGTGGAACCATCCGCAGTGGGAGCCACTGTGGCGGGCGATCGAGGAGACCGGGCTGCCGGTGGTGATCCACCAGGGCACCGGGCACTCGATGTTCTTCTACCGGGGTGCGGGTGCCGGCGTGGCCAACCTGCTCGCGACGCAGTCGATGGGGCCCCGCACCGCCGGGTTGCTCGCCACGTCGGGCGTGCTCGCCGCGCACCCCGACCTGCACGTGGTGTTCGTGGAGTTCAACGCCGGCTGGATCGGGTGGACGATGCAGACGCTCGACTACTACACGGCGGCGTTCGGCCGGTACGGCACCACGCCGTCGGGCAAGCCGTGGATCAACCCGGCGCTTCCCGAGCCGCCGAGCGCCTACCTCGCCCGTCAGGTGCACGCCACCTTCCAGGACGACCCCGTCGGGCTGCACAACCTCCCGATCACCGGGCCCGACGTGCTCGTCTGGGGCTCCGACTACCCCCACGAGGAGGGCACGCATCCGCACTCCCGCGAGGTCGTGGCCCGTCTGCGCGGCGGGCTCGACGCCGACACCGCGCGCCTCGTGTTCCGCGACACCGCCGCCCGCCTCTTCCGCTTCGACCCCGCGGTGCTGGCGCAGCCCCTCTGAGCGGCCCACGGCCCGCCTCGGGGTCACCCACCCCCGAGATGTGGAGGGGTCGGGCGCCCAGATGACGCCGAGGCGGGGTCGGCGGGGCAGGATGGCGTCCCGCACCCGATCCACCGAGGACGAGGCCATGACCACCGACGCGACGTCCGTCACCGACACCCCCGAGCAGGCCGAGTTCCGGGCCGCGGCCCGGGCCTTCCTGGAGGCCCACGCGAAGCCCCGTCAGCAGGTGAGCCCGTGGGCGGTCACGGTGCACCGCAGCCAGGACGCGGCGCGGGCGGCGTTCGAGCGCGGGCGGGCGTGGCAGAAGACCCTCTTCGAGAACGGCTTCGCCGGGCTCACCTACCCCGTCGAGCTCGGTGGTCGCGGCGGCAGCGCCTGGCACGAGCGGATCTACAACGAGGAGGCCCGCAGCTTCGACACGTCGTCGGGCTTCGTGAGCGCCACGATCGCGATGCTGGGGCCGACGCTCATGAAGCACGCCACCCCCGAGCAACAGGCGCTCTACGTGCCGAAGCTGCTGTCGGCGGAGTACGCGTTCTGCCAGCTGTTCAGCGAGCCGGGCGCGGGCAGTGACCTCGCCGGCCTCGCGTGCCGGGCCGTGCGCGACGGCGACGAGTTCGTCGTGACGGGCCAGAAGGTGTGGAACTCGGCTGCGCAGTTCTGCAACTGGGGGATGATCCTCGTGCGCACCAACCCCGACGTGCCCAAGCACCGGGGCATCACCTTCCTCCTCGTCGACATGAGCACGCCGGGCATCGAGGCCCGTCCGTTGGTGCAGCCGACCGGCGGGTCGGAGTTCAACGAGGTGTTCCTCGAGGAGGTCCGCATCCCGGTCGCCAACGTGATCGGCGAGATCGACGGCGGGTGGGCGCCCGCCCGCACCGTGCTGTCCAACGAGTCGGCGTTCATCGGCGGCGGCAGCGTCGCCGTGGGCGGGCGCTACCCGCGGCTGCTCGAACTCGCCGAGATGCACGGCAAGCGCGACGACCCGACCGTCCGCCAGGGCCTCGCCGACTTCTACATGCGCGAGCGCATCGTGGCGGTGATGGGGGAGCGGATCATGGCCGCGGTGCGCCAGCGGCAGATGCCGCCGGTCGACCCGTCGGCGCTCAAGCTGTTCACCACGGAGAGCCGCGTGCGTTCGGGGAACCTCGCCGTCGCGATCCGCGGCGCCGACGGGCTGGTGGGTGACGACGAGATCGCGATCTGGACCCAGATGGAGCTGCTCGGGCGCTTCTCGATCTCCATCGGCGGCGGCACCAACGAAGTGCAGAAGAACAACCTCGCCGAGCGGGCGCTGGGTCTGCCGCGCGAGCCGCGCACCGACCACGAGATCGCGTGGAAGGATGTGCCCCGCAGCTGACGGCCACCCAGGGCCGCGGCCCGTCGCACCCCGCCGGAGGCACCCGTGAGCGAGGCACCCACCACGACGACGAGCGACGTCCTCGCGGGTGTCGACCTGACCGGGGTGCAGGCGCTGGTCACCGGCGGGACCACCGGCATCGGCAAGGAGACCGCGCGGGCGCTGTGCGCCGCGGGCGCGTCGGTGGTCATCACGGCCCGGTCCGACGACAAGGGCGCGGCGGCGGTCGACGACCTGCGGGCCGCGGTCCCGGGTGCCGAGGTCGGGTACGCGGTGCTGGAGCTGGGCTCGCTCGACCGCGTGCGCACGTTCACCGACCGCTTCGCCGCGTCGCACGACCGGCTCGACCTGCTGATCGCCAACGCCGGCGTGATGGCGATGCCGTACGGCCACACCGACGACGGCTTCGAGATGCACCTCGGCACCAACCACCTCGGCCACTTCGTGGTGGTCGGCCGGCTGATGCCGCTGCTCGTGGCGAGCGCGCCGGCGCGGGTGGTCCTCCTCAGCTCGGGCGGCCACATGGCGTCGGACATCCGCTGGGACGACCCCAACTGGGACTCCACCGAGTTCTCGAAGATGGAGGCCTACGGGCAGTCGAAGACCGCGAACATCCTCCACGCGGTCGAGCTCGAGCGCCGCTACGGCCCGCTCGGCGTGCACGCCTACGCGGTGCACCCGGGCATGGTGCGGACCGACCTCGGCCGGCACTTCACCAGGGAGGACCTCGAGGACCTGATGGCCCGGGCCAAGGCGTCGGCCTCGAGCGGCGGGGGCGGGCTGCCCCCGATGGTGGAGGTGGAGGTGGGCGCGGCCACGTCGGTCTGGGCCGCGGTGGCCGCGACCGACGCCGACGGCGGCCGCTACTGCGCCGACTGCGCCGTCGCCACGGCCGCCCCCTACGCCACCGATCCCGACGCCGCACGGCGCCTCTGGACCCTGAGCGAGCAGCTCACCGGCGAGACCTTCCCCGCCCCCTGACCACCCCCGCTGACGATGCGTTTCTGACCGTCGATAGGGTCCCGGCGGGTCGCTTCCGGTGCGGGTCCGCGGGCGTGCGCCGCCCTATCGACGGTCAGAAGCGCATCGGGCGGGTCGGGATCGACGGTCAGAAGCGCATCGGGGGTGGCGCTGCGGGCGGTGAGCCCAGGGGTCCCCCGAGCCATGCGGTCGCGTCAGCAGGTGTCGATGTCGAGCAGGTCGAGGAGCTCGGCCCAGCCGCCGTCGGCCGCGGGCGCGACCACGTGGTCGGCGAGGGCCAGGGCGCTCGGGTGGGCGTCGGCCGGCACGACGGCGACCGCCGCGGCGGCGAGCATCTCGACGTCGTTGGGGCCGTCGCCGATGGCGAGCACCTGTGCCGGGTCGAGCTCGTGGTGGGCGCAGTAGGCGGCCACGCCGTCCCACTTCGATCCCGTTGCCGGTGCCACCGTGACGGTGAACCCGCCGTAGTCACGCGCGCGGTCGACGTGGGGGGTGGCAACGCCGTGGAGCGCGTTGCCCACCGCCTCGGCGAGGGCCCGGTCGATCCCGAGCACGCCGAACGCGAGCACGGGCGCGTCGCCCACGACGTCGTGGAGGTCGGAGACGCGTGCGTGCGCCCCGAAGTCGGCGAGGTGCTCCGGGTGGGTCGACGGCGTGGCGCTGACGCGCACCGGATGGGTGTCGTCGTCGACGTACACGCAGGGGTGCACGCCGTGGGCGTGGAACACGTCGAGGACGACCACCGCGTCGCCACGGGTGAACCCGCCCTGGTGGAACCGCTCACCGGTGGCGAGGTCGAGCCCCAGCGCGCCGTTGAGCACGACGGCGGGCGGCGCCACGCCGAGTGCGGCCAGCGGCGCCCGGGTCGAGTGGACCCGGCGCCCGGTGGCGACGAGCACGGGGACGGGTGAGGCGCTGAGCCGCGCGAGCGCCGACCGGGTGCGCGGGTGCACCGTCGACGGCTCGTGCCACAACGTGCCATCGAGATCGGTCACCACCGCTGCGACGTCCACGTGCCCTCCCGCAGCCCATTCTTCCCGGCGAGGCGCGGTGGCTGCGCTCCGATTCCCGCGCGCCGCGCCTCCCGAATGCCGAACTCGGTTGCCCCGGACCGGTGCCCCGTGCGACGGTCGGGTGATGGAGCCGTCGGACGTCCCGCCCCTCGTCGCCCTCGCACAGCGTCGTGCCGACGACGCCGGGTTCGCCATGTCGTGCGATCGCGGCGTGGGGGAGCTGCTCGCGGTGCTCGCGGCTGCGTCACCCCAGGGCGCGCGCATCCTCGAGCTGGGGACCGGCACCGGAGTGGGGCTGAGCTGGATCGTGCACGGCCTGGGCTCGCGCGTCGACGCGTCGGTGCTGACCGTCGACACCGACGCCGGCCTGCTGGAGCAGGTCCGGGCGGCCGGCTGGCCGGCGTGGATCGAGTTCGTCTGCGGCGACGGTGCGCGCGTCGTGGGGGAGCGGGGCCCGTTCGACCTGGTGTTCGCCGACGCGCCCGGCGGCAAGCTCGACGGTCTCGACACCACGATCACCGCGCTGGCGCCGCGGGGCGTCCTCGTCGTCGACGACATGGATCCGGATCTGCACACGACCGACGGGCTGGCGCCCGCCCTCGCCACGGTGCGGAAGACCCTGGTGGCCCATCCCGGCCTGATCGCGACTGAGATCCCCTGCAGCACCCACCTGATCGTCGCCGTCAAGCGCTGACGCTCTGCACGCGGACCGATCAAGGAAGGACGATCGCCACGTGCAGATCGGCCGCCCTCGCCAGGAGTGCCGGGTCGTCGGCGTCGCCTGCCCGAGGCGCCGATGCGCTGCTCAGCCCGTGAACCGCGGCGGGAGCGGGGTGGGGTCGGGTGCAGGGGAGACGACGACGGGCACGTCGGGGCGGGGGCACAGCGCGTCGGCCAGCGAGCGGAACACGGTGCGCACATCGGCGAACGAGGTCACGGCGTAGTCGGTCCCCTCGACCGGGCCGCTCACGAGCGCGAGGTGCTCCTTCGCGATCTGGTCGACGTCGCCCACGCCGACGGCCATCACCCGAGCGCCGGCGGCCTTCACCGCGTTGGCCGAGTACACGCCGCCGTCGAGCTGGTCGAGCCCGGTCATCACCGGGGGGTGCACCGCCGGCACGCCGTGGACGGTCGGGTTGCCGTCGGTGAACAGCACCACGATGTCGGTCTGCCCGACGACCGACCGGAAGGCGGCGTCCCAGTTGGTGTAGCGGTCGTCGCCGTCGGGGCGGGCCAGCGCAGCGATGGCCTCCTTGACCGTGGCGACGCCCACGGGGTCCGAGACGGGGGTGGGGGAGAGGTTCGCGTTGCCCGCCGCGGGTGCGGCCGACGCGAACGAGGCGATGGCGATCGACGACGTGGTGCCCGCGAGCGCGTCGACGAACTCGGTCGACGCGGCCTTCATGGTGATCGCCTCCGCGGCCGAGATCGATCCCGACACGTCGTAGAGGAGGGTGACCCGCACCCCGCAGCGCGACGGGAACGGCGGGTTGACCCGCCGATGGGCGAACACCCGCGTGGTGGGGTTGGCCTCGTCGACCACGGCCGCTTCGGCGTAGGGGCCGGCGCCGGAGGAGGACGGGCGGACCGCCTCGATCCGGGCGAACGCGCCTCCGGGCGGATCGGCGACCGGCGCCACCCAGTAGGTACCCGGATGCAGGCCGGCGATCAGACAGGACCCGGATGCGTCGGTGGTGCACTCGCCGGCCGGGACGGTGAGCGCCGCGTCGCGGTGGGCCCGCAGCACTGCGCCCTCCAGGGGGACGGGCACACCGGTCGCCGGATCGCGGTCGCCGCCGGCCCGGACGGTGACCGAGCCGGTCTCGGCGCCCGCGGAGGGTGTCGGGGGGTCGGATGCCGGCGCGGCGGCGGGCGACGCGACGAGGAGCGCGCCGCCGACGGCGAGCGCGACGAGACCACGGAGCGAGTGACGCACGGGAGACCTCCGGGAGCAGAGCCGGTCCCCGGTGGACCGACGGGCTCCCGGACTCCCCGGGCGCGTGGCAGTGACGCCGTGATGGGGCAGGATGAGCGGATGGACGGGATGAGCGACCGCACGCTGCCCTGGATCGTGTCGGCCGACGACCACGTGGTCGAGCCGCCGGGCGTGTGGCAGGATCGGCTGCCCGCCGCGCTGAGGGACCGGGGCCCGCGCACGGTGAAGGACACGTGCGAGACGATCTACGTCCCCGAGACGCGTGCCGTCCGCTACGTGAAGGGAGGCGACGGGCCGGTCGTCGACTGGTGGTGCTACGACGAGCAGGCCCCCAAGCCCATCCCCAAGGTCGTGGCCTGCGCGGGGATGCCGTTCGAGGAGCACACGATCGACGCCATCGCGTTCGAGGAGATGCGCCCCGGGTGCTACGACACCGTCGCCCGGCTCGACGACATGGACGTCGCCCGCGTCGAGCGCTCGCTGTGCTTCCCCTACATCACCCGCTTCGCCGGGCAGTGGTTCCTCGACGCGGCCGACAAGGACCTCGCGCTCTTGTGCGTGCAGGCGTACAACGACTGGATGATCGACGAGTGGTGCGGCGACTCGGGCGGCCGGCTCATCCCGCTGTGCATCGTGCCGCTGTGGGACGCGGAGCTCGCCGCCGCCGAGGTGGAGCGCACCGCGGCCAGGGGCTCACGCGCGATCACCTGGACGGAGATGCCGAGCTACCTCGGCTTGCCGTCGATCCACGACCCGGGTCGGCACTGGGACCCGCTGTTCCGCGCGTGCGACGAGACCGGCACGGTGCTCGGCCTGCACATCGGGTCGGGCACGAAGATGGCCGAGCTCGCGCCGTGGGCGCCGCGCGCTGCCAACACGGCGCTCACGTTCGCCAACGCGCAGACGTCGCTCGTCGACTGGCTGGTGTCGGGCAATCTCGTGCGATTCCCGCGCCTGAAGATCGTGTACAGCGAGGCGCAGATCGGCTGGATGCCGTTCGTGCTCGACCGGCTCGACAAGGTGTGGGAGCACGCCGAGTACGCCGGCCTCGACCCGATCATCACCGAGCCGCCGAGCAGCTACGTGCCCGGTCGCATCTACGGGTCGTTCTTCGACGACGACTGCGGCATCGAGCAGCGTGATCGGATCGGCGTGACCCAGCTCGTGCTGGAGATGGACTACCCGCACCAGGACTCGACCTGGCCCGACACGCCGAGGATCCTCGAGCGGCTCGCGTCGCAGGTGAGCGCCGACGAGCTCGAGCGCATCGTGCGGGGCAACGCCCTGGAGATGCTCGGCCTCGACTGACGTGGGCCCGAGCGGTCCTGCGGCGCCGGGCCGGTTCGGCGACCCTGACGGACGTGTCAGAATCGGGACCGACGAGCGAGGAGGGACCATGCCGAACCCGACGCCCAACGAGCTGCTGCCCGACCTGTTCCTCCCGGAGCCCCTGCCGCGCGAGGTGAAGTACACGGTCATCTCGGTCGACGACCACGTGGTCGAGCCGCCCGAGACCTTCGAGGGCCGGCTGCCCGCGCCGCTGCAGGACCGTGCGCCGCGGATCGTCGAGACCGACCACGGCCACCAGGTGTGGGAGTTCGAGGAGCAGCGCTTCTTCATGGTCGGCGCCAATGCGGTTGCCGGCCGCCGACCCGACGCCGTCACCCGTGAGCCGTTCCGCTTCGAGCACATGCGACCCAGCTGCTACGACGTCGAAGCCCGTGTGCGCGACATGGACATCAACGGCGTGTGGGCTGCGGTCAACTTCCCCTCGCAGGTGACCGGCTTCTCCGGGCGCGTCTTCTACCAGGCCGAGGACCAGGAGCTCGGCCTCGCCTGCACCCGCGCCTGGAACGACTGGTTCTACGACGAGTGGTACGTGAAGCAGCCCGACCGCATCATCCCGGTCGGGATCACGCACTTGAGCGACCCCGCGGTCGCGGTCGAGGAGATCCGTCGCAACGCGGCCCGCGGGTTCACCGGCGTGAGCTTCCCCGAGCGGCCGCACGACGTCGGCCTGCCGTCGCTGTGGGACCGCGACCACTGGGACCCGATCATCGACGCGTGCGTCGAGACCGACACGGTGGTCTCGCTGCACGTGGGCAGCTCCGGCATGAGCGGCTTCCCGCCCGGCGCCCCCGGGTTCGAGATGGGCGCGGTGCTGTTCGGTCAGCAGTCCCTGCGGACCGCAGTCGAGTGGCTGCTGTCGGGCTACCCGGTGAAGCATCCCGAGATGAAGATCGCCCTGAGCGAGGGTGGGATCGGCTGGGTGGCGATGCTGATCGACCGCCTCGACAACCTGGTCGACCGCTCGGGGTACGGCGTCAACTGGGACGATCGCCCGGCCGACGTGCTGCGGCGCAACTTCTGGTTCTGCACGCTCGACGACCCGTCGACCATCGACACCCGCCACACGATCGGCGTCGAGAACATCATGGTGGAGTGCGACTTCCCCCACGGCGACGGCCACTGGCCCGACACCCAGCTCGTCATCGAGAAGGCGTGGGGGCACATCCCCAACCGTGAGCTGCGGATGATGTGCTCGGAGAACGCGGCCGCGCTCTACCGCCACCCGCTGCCCGACGTGGTGCTCCCCGTCGGCGACTGACCCCGGCGGACCGCCCCTTCTGGCGCGGTCCCACCGCAGCCGGCGCGGCGCCACGGCGCCGAAACGGCCGGCGGGGGCTACGGGGCGACGGTGCGGGCCTCGGTCCAGTCCTCGTACAGGTGACGCTCGGCGATGCGCCAGCCGTGGTCGGTGCGCACGTAGGTGTCGTGGTAGCGGATGGCCATCACGTGGTCGTCGGTGCCGGTGATGTGGTGCGCGAAGCAATAGGTGACACCAGTGGCGTCGTCGCCGTGCACCTCGGCCCGGTGGTTGCCGACGAAGTGCATGGTGCGGTCGTAGCGCTCCAGGCTGGCGGCGATGTGCCCGGCGCCGTCGGGGAACCTCATCGTCGACGGCTCACGGCTCGCCCAGTGCACCGTCAGCGTGGCGCCCTCGACGAAGCAGCGCTCCAGCACGTCGGCGTCGCGCGCGTCACAGCCGAGGGCGTACGCCTCGGCGAGGTACCGCAGCGCGAGACGGTCGGCGGTGAGGTCGGGGGCGGGATCGGGAGCGTCACTCATGCCGTCGACCCTAGATCACCGTGCCGGCGTGACCCGTCCGGCCGGAGCCGGCGACACGACGCCGGGAGGGCCGGCCGTCGTCAGCGAAGGAGGCCGAGCTTCTTCGCGTCGGCAGTGAGCCCGTCGCGGAACTTGTGGTGCGCGATGGCGATGAGCATCCGGGCCCGCTCCTCCATGGTGCGGCCCCGGAGCGACGCGATCCCGTACTCGGTGACCACGTGGTCGACGGTGTTCTTCATGGTGGTGACCGGGGCGCCGGGGCACAGCCGCGTGACGACGCGCGACACGCGCTCGTCGCTGGTCGTGGAGTGCAGCACCACGAAGCCCTGTCCGTGCTCGCTGAACATGGCGCCGCGGGCGAAGTCGGTCTGCCCGCCGCTCCCCGAGTAGTAGGTCCCGCCGATCATCTCGGAGTTGCACTGCCCGAGCAGGTCGACCTCGATCGTCGCGTTGATCGACGCGAAGTGCGGCTCCCGACCGATCACCCGCGGGTCGTTCACCCAGTCGACGGGGAGGAACTGCACCGCGCTGTTGTCGTGCAGCGCCTCGTAGAGACGCCGGGTGCCGAGGGCGAAGGTGCCCACCGTCTTCCCGGGTCGGGTCACCTTCTTGGTGCCGTTCATCGCGCCCGACTCCATGAGGTCCATCACGCCGTCGGAGATCAGCTCGCTGTGGAGGCCGAGATCCTTCTTCTCGTGGAGCAGGGCGAGGATCGACTCGGGGATCGCGCCGATGCCGGACTGGATGGTGGCTCCGTCGGGGATGCGCTCGGCGACCAGCTCCGCAATGACCCGGTCCTTGGCCGACGGGGTGCGCGGCGGCACCTCGACGAGCGGGTAGTCGGCCACGGTCCAGCCGATCGCCTGGCTGAGGTGCAACGTGTTCTCGCCGAAGGTGCGGGGCATCGCGGGGTTGACCTCGAGGAAGAACCGGGCCCGCCCGACGAAGCGAGCCACGTAGTCGGCGTTGGTCCCGAGCGACACGTAGCCGTGCCGGTCGGGCGGTGAGCACGCGGCGATGAACAGCGGGTCGCGGGTGTGGCGATGGATCGCCAACGGCATGTCGCTGAAGTCGGTGGGCACGAAGTCGACCGTGCCGGCCGCATGCCCCGGACGGGTGACCTCGGACAGGAAGTACGAGACGTGGCGCAGGTTGTCGCCGTACGCCGCGTGGAGGTAGGGGCGGTCATGGAGGCAGTGCATCTGGTGCACCCGCACGTTGCGGAGCTGCTCGCCGTGGGCGTCGATGGCGTCCATGACGGTCTTCGGCTCGCCGTTGGCGAGGGGCATGACGATGTCGGTCCCGGGGTGGATGAACGCGAGGACGGACTCGGGTGACGAGGCAGGGGGTTGTGTGCTGATGGGAGGATTCTGGCGAATCCGGACCGTGGGTCAACAACCCGTGCGGTGAACTTCCGGTGACGGATGACGGACCGCGCCGTTGGGGTGGGGCCGCCGCGCCCCCTCAGTCGAACCGGACGAGCCCGGCGACCGAGGCCACGGCGGCGTCCCGGTCGGTGCTCGTGGACGCGGGCAGTGCCGCCGAGACGAGGAGGACGCGGTCGCCGAACCGGGCGAGGATCCCCCCGCCGGTCGGGGCCCGGTACGCCTCGTCGCCGATGCCGTCGACCGAGGGCGCCACGGTGCGGGGGAGGGCCCGGAGCGCGTCGATGGTCGCGCCGGGTACCCACGCCGTCACGACCCGACCACCGCCGTCGGTCACGTACGTGGCGGAGGCGTGGTCCACCGCGAGGGGGTGCTCGACCGCGCCGGCCGGGGTGGTCACCGGCAGCCCGAGGGCGGCCGCGACGACGGCGGCATCGGGAAGGGGTGGGAGGGGTTCCGACGGGGTCGGTGAGATCGCGGCCGCGGGCCCACTCGACGCGACGACGACCGGCCCGTGGTCGATCACGGTGAGATCGGTCACGTGGGCCAGCCAGCGCGACACCGACGCCCGGACGGTGTCGCCCTGACCGGCGTCCGGCGCGCGGTCGACCCGCCACGCCCGGACCCGGTCCCGGGTGCCGTCGTCCACCGCGACGTGCCAGTACTCGTTGTCGTCGTCGCCTCGGCTGCGGACCCGCAGCACGCGCCCTTCGATCGTCCGTCGGCCGCGCACCAGGTCCGCGACCCCCGACACGAGCATCGATGCGCCGGCCAGGGCCACGAAGGCGGCGAAGGCGGCGAAGGTCCCGGCGACCAGGCCGACGACCAGGCGGATCCACCACGGCACGACCTCCTCCCCGGCGAAGTCGGCCGCGCCTTCGACGAGCCCCCGGGCCGCGGCGAGGACCGCCGGGCCGACGATCACGCCGAAGCACGCGACCACGGCGCCGACCGCGGCCACCAGCGCGGGATGGCGTCCGTAGCCCGGGGGGAGCGACGACGGGTAGCGGATGCGCACGGGGCGCCAGCGGTCGCCGACCGGGCTCCAGGCGACCCGTTCGCGCTCGGTGCCCATCGGCAGCGCGGCGGCTGCCGCCCCCGTGAGGCCCATCGCCGCGCCGTAGGCCATGAGGCGTCCCCACACCGCGACCGCCGCGGGCGGCTGCACCGGGAAGATCGGGTCGTCGGCGAGCATCTCGCGCAGTCCCAGCCACCGCTCGGCCACGGCGCGGCCGGCGGGCGTGTCGCGTTCTCCGCGGAGGCGACCCGCGGTCAGGCCCAGCCCGGCGGTGGTGACGACCGCCAGCGCCACCGCAGTCCCCACGGGGTCCTCGTCGGGGTCGTCGTGGGGGAGGGTCGCACCCGCCGCACCGACCGCCAGTCCCACGACGAGGGCACCTGCGAGCAGGGCGGCGCGCGCGGCGGGGCTCCACCGTGCGCGTGACCAGCCGCGCGCACGGGCGTCGGTCATGACCGCCCGCTCGAACCGCGTCCACCAGCCGCGGGCCTCGGCCTCCGGCCCGGTGGTGAGCGCCTCGGCCGGGATCATCCCGTCGCGCGTCTCCGCCGCCAGGCCGCGGAGGTGGTCGAGCACCTGGCGCTCGTAGGAGGTCACCGCGTCGGTGGCGGCGTCACCGTGGGTGCGGACGCGGACGAACGTGTGGGGAGCGATCCACTCCACGGCGACGTGGCGGCGGGCGGCGAGGTCGAGCACCGTGGCCGTCACGGCGTCGCGGTCGAGCTCCCAGTCACTGGTGACGAGGGCGACGAGTGCGGCCGGCGCGTCGTCGGGCGGATCCAGGGTGGGTGCACCGGGCTCGACGGCCCGTGGCTCGCTCGCCGCGGCGAGCCCGGCGAGGAGCACGCACCACAGTGCCGCCGTCGCAGCGGCGATGATCCAGGCCATGGCGATCCGGGCCGGGCGGGACGCGGACCGTCAGGCCCGGCCCGTCGCCTCGGCGATCTTGAACACCCGCATCGCGTTCTCCCGCAGGAACTTCGGCCACACCTCGTCCTTGAACGGGACGTTCGGCAGGTCGGCGAACTGGCGCTCGAGCGTGAGCCCGGCGGGGAAGTAGCCGCAGTACATGATCTTGTCGGCGCCGCGGGTGTTGGCGTACTTGATGATGTCCTCGGGGTAGTGCTTCGGCGCGAACGCGCTCGTGAGGTAGTACAGGCCCGGCCACTTGAGCATCAGCTTCACGGCGAGCGCGGTCCACGGCTCGCAGCCGTGCATGGTGCAGAGCGTGAGCTCGGGGAAGTCGTAGCAGACCCGGTCGAGGCGCATGACCTCCTGCGGCGAGCTGGGCATGCGCGGGCCCACGATGCCGGCGTTGACGCACACGGGGATGTCGAGCTCCACTGCCCGCATGTAGATCGGGTACATGAGCGGGCTGTCGATGTCGACCTGGGGCACCTGCCCGCACGGGAACACCGACACCGACACGATGCCGTGCTCCTCCTTGGCCTGCGCCATCTTGCGGATGGCGGCCATGCCCTCGTTGGGGTTCACCGAGAGGTTGAGCACGAACCGGTCGGGGTGGCGGCGCCGGGCCTCGATGCTGCGGTCGTTGAGCCCCGTCATCGCGATCTCGATGCCGAACGCGTCCATCTTGTCGATGACCCACTGCACGACGTCGGTATCGGGGTCGACCACGTCGGGGACGCCCTTGAACATGTACTCCGCCGGGAACTCGAAGTCCTTCGCACTCTGCTCGTCCTTGAGGAGCGGGCGGAAGAAGTCGTAGGTCGCCTTCTTCTCCTCGACGCTGGTGTGGGGGAACCCCAGCATGAGGTCGACGACGCCGATGTCGGTGGGCATGGCCATCTGCGGAACTTAGGCAGCGGCCGCACGGTCGCGCTAGCCGCCGGAGCAACGGGCCGGGCCGGTTGACATCTGCGGTGCTGGCTTGGGATCCTCGCTGTCGACGAAGGGGGAACGATGACCTACGGCGCCGTAGTCACCAGCGAGGAGGCCGCGCGGATCGCGTACGAGCGGTCCGCATGTCCCCGGGAGTTCTTCGCCCAGCGCAGGGCCGACGGTTCGGTCGAGCAGCTGTCGCCGAACGACGTGATGCTGCTCCGCCGGGTCGACGTCGAGCACGCGCTGAAGCACTGGGAGGACTACTCGTCGGACTTCGCGGGGATCATGGGCAGCGAGGAGCCGATCATCCCGCTCAACGTCGACCCGCCGCTGCACGTCAAGTACCGGCGGCTGCTCGACCCGTACTTCGCTCCGAAGAAGATGGCCGCCCTCCAGCCTGCGGTGCAGCGGCACACCAACGACCTCATCGACGCGTTCGTCGACCAGGGGCATTGCGACTTCTCGGCCGAGATCGCAGTGCCGCTGCCGTGCTCGACGTTCCTGAGCCTCTTCGGCCTGCCGCTCGACGAGCTCGACGACCTCGTGCGGTGGAAGGACATCATGATCCGCCCGCAGAGCGTGGAGCCCGACGCCGAGAAGGCGCTCGCGCTCCAGGCCGCGACGGCGAAGGAGATCTACGGGCGCTTCGCCGTCGAGATGGCCGACCGGCGGGCAAACCCGCGCGACGACCTCATCTCCCACCTCACCCATGCCGAGATCGACGGCGAGCACCTGACCGACAGCGAGGTGCTGCGCACGTGCTTCCTCATGCTGTCGGCCGGGCTCGACACGGTGACCGTCTCGCTCCAGTGCATCTTCTCGTACCTCCTCGAGCACGACGACGCGCGGCGGATGCTCGTCGCCGAGCCCGGATCCGAGGTGAACCTGATCGAGGAGCTGCTGCGCTGGGAGACGCCGGTCCAGGCCGTCGCCCGCCGGGCGACCCACGACATCGAGCTCGATGACGGGACGGTGATCCCTGCGGGGACGCAGGTGTCGATCGGCATCGCCTCCGCCAACGTCGACCCCGACGGGCTCCCCGGCGCCGACACCGCCGACGTGCGGCGTGGCGACCTGCGCAACTACGCGTTCGGCGGTGGCCCACACCGGTGCCTCGGGTCCAACCTCGCTCGCATGGAGCTGCGCACCGTGGTGCGCACCTGGCACGACCGCATCCCCGAGTACTCGCTCGCGCCGGGGGCCGAGATGGTCTGGAACAGCTCCTTGCTGCGCGGGGTCGACCACCTGCCGCTGGTGTGGCCGACGGAGGGCACCCGATGAGGATCCGCATCGACGAGGAGCGCTGCGAGGGCCACGGCCGCTGCTGGGAGACCGCACCCGATCTCGTCGAGGACGACGACCGCGGTCGCGGCGTGGTGCGCGACCCCGACGCGCCCGTGGCGCCCGAGCACGAGGCCCAGGCCCGCCAGGCCGCCAACGTCTGCCCCGAGCGTGCCGTGATCCTCGACCCCTGAGACGTTTTGGCGTCCCCACGGCCGCGGATCGATGCGCTGGGGACGCCAAAACGGGGGGGGGGGCGTCAGTCGACGGGGGGCTGCTCGTCGGCCATCTCCCGCAGCTTGTTCTTGAGGATCTTGTCGAGCGTGCCGAGCGGGAACGCGTCGACGAAGTAGACGGCGCGGGGCACCTTGAAGCCGGCCAGGCTGTCGCGGCACATCCCGATCACCTCGCCCTCCACCGCAGCCTGGTCGTGGTCGCCGGGTGTGGGGATCACGAACGCGACCGGCACCTCGTCGAGGAACGGGTGCTGCTTGCCGACGACCGCGACCTGCGCCACGGCCGGGTGGGTGAGGACGAGGTCCTCGACCTCCTTGGCCGACACGTTCTCGCCGCCCACCTTGAGCAGGTCCTTGTCGCGCTCCTGGTAGAAGACGTTGCCGCCCGGGCCCATCTGGACCATGTCGCCGGTCTTGAACCAGCCGTCCTCGAAGGCCTTGGCGTTGGCCTCGGGGTTGTCGTAGTACTCGAGGAACAGCTGGATGCCCCGGGTGGCGCGCAGCCAGAGCTCGCCGGTCTGCCCCTCGGTGCAGAGCGCGCCGGTCTCCTTGTCGACGACGGCGATCTCGTAGCCGGGGGTGACGTGGCCCATGGAGCGGTAGGGGAGCTGCTCCGACGGCTTGGCGGTGATGGAGTGGGTGACCGTCTCGGTCATGCCGTACGCGGCGTAGATGCCGATCCCCGCGGCTCGCTCGAGGTCGGGGACCATCAGACCGAACACGCCCACCCGCAGCCGGTGCTCGGCCGGCTTGTCGGGGCTCATGAGGTTGGGGATGACGAACGGCATCACCGAGGTGTGGGTGACGCCGTGCTCGACCACCGTCGGCCAGAAGCGGCTCTGCGACCACTTCGGCATCAGCACGGCCGTCGCACCCACGCCGAGCACCGAGAAGAAGGACCACGACTGCGCGTTCACGTGGAAGAACGGCAGGAAGATGATGTAGGTGTCGTCGGTCGTCAGGTCGATGTTGCGCGGGCCGGTGCGGCTCGCCCACACCGCGTTGGCGTGGGTGTGCACCACGGCCTTGGGCCGGCTCGTGGTGCCCGAGGTGAACATGATCCCGAACGGCAGCATCGGCTCGGCCGGCCGGCCCGCCCAGTCGGCGGGGTCGGCGAGCAGCGCGTCGAACGACTCGAATCCGTGGGCGGCCTCGTCGGCCGTCGCCGGCTCGCCGCTGTTGTCGCCCGTGACCGCGATCCACCCCAACGCGGGCGCGGCCTCGGCGACCATCGCCGCGAACTGCGGTTGGGTGATCGCGGCGACCGCACCGGTGTGCTCGGCGAAGTAGGTCATCTCGGCGCCGACCGACTTGGTGTTGGTGGTGACCCCGACCGCCCCGAGGGTGGCGCAGGCGAGCCACGACAGCACCAGCTCGGGGCAGTTCTCGGCGTGGATGAGCACCTTGTCGCCCTTGCTGATCCCGCGGGCCGCGAGGCCGGCGGCCAGCCCCCGCACGTCGGCCCACAGGTCGGCGTAGGTCCATCGGCGCCCCGCGCCCTCCCGGGGGGTCCAGACCAGGACCGGGTGCTCGGGCTTGTGGCCGGCCCAATGGGCGAGGAGGCCGGGGATGTCCTGGTCGAACATCTGGAACTGCTGGAGTGCGGCGTCGTCCATGGGGGCATTGTGGACCGTGGGGCGGGCGGCAGCCGAACTGCCACCGGGCCCCGTGCGGACGACGCGGGCGCATCGGTACGCTCCGTCGCGTGACCGACTCCCCGACCGCCGAGTTCGATGCCGTCGTCGTGGGCGCGGGCATGGCCGGCCTCTATTCGCTGTGGCGGTTGCGCCGGCTCGGCTTCACCGCGGTGGCGATCGAGCAGGGCGACGGGGTGGGCGGCACCTGGTTCTGGAACCGGTATCCGGGGTGTCGCTGCGACGTGCCGAGCCTCGAGTACTCGTTCGGCTTCTCGCCCGAGCTCGAGCAGGAGTGGGAGTGGACCGAGGTCTTCCCGTCGCAGCCCGAGATCGAGCGCTACCTGAACCACGTGGCGGATCGCTTCGACCTACGGCGTGACATCCGGCTCTCCACGAAGGTCACCGGCGCGACCTACGGCGAGGACGCGCGCACGTGGACGGTCTCCACCGACGCGGGCGACGCGATCACCGCGCGGTTCGTGATCATGGCGACGGGCGCGCTCTCGGTGCCCCAGGTCCCCGCGATCGACGGGATCGACGACTTCGCGGGCCCGTTGATCTACACGAGCACGTGGCCGCACGACCCGGTCGACCTCGCCGGGAAGCGGGTGGGGCTCGTGGGCACCGGCTCGTCGGGCGTGCAGGCCACGCCCGAGCTGGCCGACATGGCCGGGCACCTCTGGGTGTTCCAGCGCACGCCGACGTTCACCTGGCCGTCGCACAACGGTCCGCTCGACCCCGCGGTGCAGGCCGAGGCCAAGGCCCACTACCGCGCGCTGCGCGCCGGCCAGCGGACCAGCCCCGGTGGGGTCACGGGGTCGACGGGGGCGATCATCCTCCAGAGCGCCGAGGAGCAGCGCAGCATCCTCGAGGCCTCCGAGGAGGAGCGGCTCGCCGCGCTCGAGGAGCTCGGGTGGGACGGCACGCGCGTGTGGGGCGACGCCCTCGTCGACCCCGACGCCAACGAGGCGGCGGTCGAGCTGTACCGCGAGATGGTGCGACGCACGGTCGACGATCCCGAGCTCGCGGAGTCGTTGTCGCCGCGGGGCTTCCCGATGCACTGCAAGCGGCCGGTGATCGACTCGCACTACTTCGAGACGTTCAACCGCGACGACGTCACCCTCGTGGACCTTCGCCAGGGGGGCATCGACCGGATCGACGCCACCGGCATCCAGACCGCGCAGGGCCACTACGACCTCGACGTGATCGTCCTCGCCACCGGCTTCGACGCGATGACGGGCGCAGCCACCCGCATCGACCTGCGCGGTCGGGGTGGGCGGCTGCTGCGCGACGAGTGGGCCGGTGGCCCCCGCTCCTACCTGGGCCTCCAGTCGGCCGGGTTCCCCAACCTGTTCACCGTGACCGGACCGGGGAGCCCGTCGGTGCTGGCCAACGTGGTGGTCTGCATCGAGCAGCACGTGGAGTGGATCACCGACTGCATGGCGCACATGCGTGAGCGCGGGTTCACCGAGGTCGAGCCGACGGTCGAGGCCCAGGACGGCTGGGTCGACCACGTCAACGAGATCGCGGCGCCCACGATGATGGTGGCCCCCACCTGCAACTCCTGGTACGTGGGCGCCAACATCCCCGGCAAGCCCCGGGCGCTCATGCCCTACGTGGGCGGGCTCGACCGCTACACCGCGGCGTGCGACGAGGTCGTCGCCGACGGCTACCGGGGCTTCGTGTTCACCTGACCCGCTGCGCGAGACTGCGGCTCCTTCGACCGCGGCTCCCCAGGAGGCCCACCCGTGAGCAACCCCTTCTCCTACACCGGCAAGCGCGTCGTCGTCACCGGTGCCGCCACCGGCGTCGGCGCGGCGCTGCTCGACCTCCTCGCCGAGATCGGCGGGCCCGAGGTCACCGTCATCGACATCAAGCCGCCCACCGGGCCCCACGCGCGCTTCGTCGAGGCGAACCTCTCCGACGAGACCGAGGTCCGGGCCGCGGCCGCCCAGATCGACGGCCGGATCGACGTCCTGTTCAACAATGCCGGCGTCGCGGCCACGCAGCCGCCGCGTACGGTGCTGGCGGTCAACTACCTCGCGCTGCGCCGCCTCTCCGAGCAGCTGATCGACCAGATCCCTGCCGGCGGCGCGATCGTCAACACCGCGTCGATCGCCGGGGTGCGCTGGCCGGAGCACGTCACCGAGATCAACGAGCTGCTCGACACCGAGGGCTGGGGCGCCGCGCTCGACTGGGTCGACGCGAACCTCGAGGCGGTGGGCGGCGACTCGTACTCCTTCTCGAAGGAGGTCGTGCGGGTGTGGAGCATGCGCAGCTCGCGCTGGTCGGGCGAGCGGGGCGTGCGCACCAACACCGTGTGCCCGGCGCCCATCGACACGCCGCTCCTGAAGGACTTCAAGGAGACGATGGGCGAGCAGATCATCGAGTGGACCGCCAAGGAGGCCACCGGCGCGCTCATGACGCCTCGTGAGGTGGCCATGCCGCTGGCGTTCCTGGGCAGCGAGGCCGCGTCCTACGTCAACGGCCACGACCTGATCGCCGACGGTGGGTTCAACGCCGCGATGACCACCGGTCAGGTGGACTTCTCGGCGATCATGGGCTGATCCGGGGTCGACGGCCGCCGGAAGGGGGCATCATGCGTGCAGTCCGATCGACTCCACCGGGGGTGACCGTCGTCGATGTGGACGCGCCGAGCGGTCCCGGCGAGATGGTGACCATCCGATCGGCCGGCATCTGCGCCTCCGACTTCAAGTACATCGAGTTCGGCTGCACGATGCTGCTCGGCCACGAGCTGGCCGGAGTGACCGAGGACGGCACCGCAGTCGCGGTGGAGGCGTTGTTCGGCTGCGGCGAGTGCGAGCAGTGCCGGGCGGGCCAGGTCAACCTGTGCGCGCTCGGTCCGACGGCGCTCGGCGTGACGAGCGACGGGGGGATGGCCGAGTACTTCGCAGCGCCGGCGAGCGCATTGGTGCCGCTGCCCGACGGACTCGCCGCGACCGACGCCTGCCTCGTCGAGCCGGCGTCGGTTGCGTGGCACGCGTGCCGCATCGCCGGGGCGGGTCCCGACCTGCGGGTCGCGGTGATCGGCGGCGGCGCCATCGGCCTGCTGGCCGCGGCTTCTGCGCAGCGCATGGGCGCGGCCGAGGTGTCGATCGAGGTGCGCCACCCGCACCAACAGGCGGTCGCCGAGCGGATCGGCGCGACCGAGACGTCGGGCCACTACGACGTGGTCATCGAGGCGGCCGGGACCGAGAGCGCGCTGCACCGGGCCACCGAGGTCGCGCGGCCCGGCGGCACGATGGCCGTGCTCGGCGTGTTCCCGCCCGGCGTCACCTGGCCGCAGCACCAGTGCTTCCTGAAGGAGCTCCGTACGGTCCCGTCGCTCGGGTACTGCCGGCACTCGGGCGGGCGCGACTTCGACGACGCGGCGGCGATGCTCGCCGCCGACCCCGAGCTGGTCGACGCGCTGATCACCCACCGCTTCCCGATCGACGACGCGGCCGAGGCGTTCCGCGTCGCCGCCGACCGGTCGTCGGGCGCGTTGCGCGTGGTGCTCGAGCCCTAGCCTGCGACCGTCATCGTGACGAGGGGGAGCCCGATGGAGCGCTACTACCACGTGGGGATCGTCGTCCCCGACCTCGAGGCCGCACAGGCGTACTACACCGACCTGCTCGGCCTCGAGTGGGGCCCGGTGCTCCAGACCGACGTCGACGTCCGCCTGGGCGACGGCAGCGAGCACGTGTTCCCCAACAAGATCGTGTACTCGAGCGCCGAGCCGCGCATCGAGCTGATCGAGGAGACCCCCGGGTCGCCGTGGGTGTGCAACGAGCACTCCAACCTCCACCACCTCGGCATCTTCTCCGATGACTTCGGCGACGAGCACCAGCGGCTGGTGGGCTCGGCGTGCCCGCTCGAGATGTACGGCGGGCACGGCGACGGTCCGCCGAGCACGTTCACCTACCACCGGGATCCGTGGGGGGTGCGCATCGAGCTGGTCGACGGTGCGATCCGGTCCACCATGGAGACCTTCATGTTCACGCCGCCGGCCTGACCTTCCGAGTACGTCGCGGCGAAATGTCCGGTTAGCCTGGCGGCGATGGCAGCCGGCGGACGGAGCTCGAGGGCGAGTCTCCTGGTCGGGGCGGTGCTCGCCCTGGCCCTGGTGGGCGCAGCCTGTATGCCCGAGCCCCCGCCCGAGCCCCCGCCCCCGCCCCCGCACGTCGTGGTCGTGTATGGCGACTCGCTGGCCACCGAAGCGACGGACGCCATCCGCGGCCGCCTCGAGGCCCTGCTGCCCGACCGCCAGGTGGACGTCGCCTCGTACCCGGGGACCGCTCAGTGCGACTGGCACCAGCGGATGCAGGACGACGCCGCGCGGCTGACCATCGACGCCGTCGTGATCCAGTTCAGCGGCAACAGCATCACGGCCTGCATGAAGAACCGCGGGGGCGAGTCGGATCCCGCGGCGCGGGCGGCCAGCTACACGGACGACGCGCACTGGGCCGTCGACTTCTGGCGCGGTCGCGGAGTGCCGATGCTGTTCGTGGCCGGTCCGACGCACGTCGGCATCCTCCCGAGCGACGACGTCGTCGGCAGCGTCTACCGGGCCGTGGGCGCAGCCCGTTCGGTCCCGGTCGTCGACCCGGCACCACTCCTCGTCGACGCCCAGTCCGGCCGCTACGCGGACTCCATGCCCTGCCTGGTCGGCGAGTGCGTGGACGACACGATCCCGGTGCGCAGCGCCGACGGCGTGCACTTCTGCCCGCCGGGGACGTCGAGCGTGCCCGGCGGGTGCTCGGGGTACTCGTCGGGCGCGGTGCGCTTCGCCGAGGCGATCGTGCACGGGGTCGCGACCCTCCTGGGTGTGCCGCAGCCGCCGTACCGGACGATGGTGACCCCGACGACCACGACGACGACCACGACGACGACCACGACGACCACGACGACGACCACGACGACGACCACGACGACGGCGGAGTAGCCGGCGCGTCGACGGTGCGTCGACGGCGCGGGAGCAGCGCGGCACGTACGCTCCGTCGGTGGACGACACGGGCACCGACCAGGCCGGTCCCACCGGGGAGCGCGCTGAGGCGACGGTGGTGGTGCAGGCCGAGCGGCTCGTGGCCGGCGGCGCCGCGCTCGCCCGTCGCGACGACGGTCGGGTTGTGCTCGTCGCCGGCGCGCTGCCCGGCGAGCGGGTCGAGGTCGCGATCAGCACGCGCCGTGGTGCCGAGCGGGGCGAGGTCGTGCGAATCGTGGATCTCTCCCCTGACCGGGTCGTCCCGTCGTGCCTGCACGTGGCCGACGGCTGCGGTGGATGCGACCTCATGCACCTCGATCCGGCGGCCCAGGTGCCGGCCAAGATCGCGCTGGTCGGTGACGCGCTGCGCCGCCTGGGCCGATGGGCCGAGCCGGTGGTCCGCCCGGGGCCCGGGCTCGACCCGTGGGGCTTCCGCACGACGATGCGATTCGCCGTGACCGACGGCCGGACCGGTCTGCGACGGGCGTCCAGCCACGATGTCGTGGCCCTCGACTCCTGTGCGATCGCCCACCCTGGTCTCGACGAGCTCGTCCGCGACGGGCGCTTCGGCGCCGCCCGCGAGGTCACGTTGCGGGTCGGTGGGGCGACCGGCGAGCGGCTCGCGCTGGTCACACCCCGGCGTGACGACGGCGTGCGCCTGCCCGACGACGTGCTGGTGATCGACGGCGACGACCTCGCCCGGGGCAAGCGGGCGTGGATCCACGAGGAGGTCGCCGGCCGCCGCTGGCGCGTGTCGGCCGGATCGTTCTTCCAGAGCCGGCCCGACGGGGCCGCCGCGCTGGTCGAGGTGGTCCGCTCCCTCGCCGGCGACGTGCTCGACCGCGGCGACGACCGGCGGCCCGCGGTCCTGGTCGACGCGTACAGCGGTGTCGGCTTGTTCACCGGCAGCCTGCTCGGCGGTCGGTCCGGCTGGCGGGCGGTGTGCGCGGAGCAGAGCCGCAGCGCGGTCGCCGACGCCCGGGTGAACCTCGCCGACGTCGACGCCAAGGTCGTGGCGACCACAGTCGAGCGGCTGCGGGCGCCGCGCGCCGACCTCGTGGTGGCCGACCCGTCCCGGACCGGGCTCGGACGCGCAGCCGCCGCCGCGCTCGTGGCCGCCGATCCCGACCGGATCGTCCTCGTGAGCTGCGATCCCGCGGCGGCCGGGCGCGACACCGCCCTCTTGACCGACGCCGGCTACACGCCGATCGAGGCCGTGGTGGTGGACCTCTTCCCGCACACCCACCACACCGAGACCGTCATCCGCTTCGATCGGGCGTCCCGGGGCTGACCACCCCGGCCGGAGCCCGGTCCCGGACCGGGCGCCGCGTGCGCACGCTGTGTGAAGATGCACCCATGACCGACACGATGACCGATACCTATCGGGGCGTCACGTACATCTCGACCGACTCGCACGTGACGGAGCCCATCGAGCTGTACGCCGAGCGGGTCGACGCCGACTTCCGCGACCGGGCGCCGCGCATCGTCACCGCCGACGGATGGCGCTCCTTCCACGCCGAGGGCCTCGACCCCCGCAAGCTCATGACCGCCGACCAGCTGCTCACCGCGGTGGTCGGAGGGTGGGACGTGGAGTCGCGGGTGCGCGACCAGATCCGCGACGGCGTGAGCGCCGAGGTGATCTTCCCCACCTTCGCGCTCCAGGCCTGCTTCGCCTCCGACGACCCGGGTCTGCAGGCGCAGCTGTGCCGCGCGTACAACAGCTGGGCGGGGGAGGTGTTCGCCGGCGAGCCGTCGCTGCTCGCGGTCGGCGCGGTCCCGCTGGTCGACATCGACGACGGCATCGCCGAGGCCCGGCGCCTGGCCGATGCAGGCTTCCGCGCGCTCATGCTGCCGGCGCGGGTGCTCAGCCGCCCGTACAACGACGCCGAGTACGACCGGTTCTGGGCGGTCGCCGAGGAGATCGGCCTGCCGCTCACGTTCCACTCCGGCACCGGCTACGAGCCCCGGCTCGTGCGCGGCCCGGGTGGTGCGGTCGTCAACTATGTGATGGGCGCGCAGCTCGACGGCCCGATGGTGATCCTCTCACTCGCCGCGGGAGGTGCGCTCGACCGGTTCCCGGGGCTGCGGATCGTCACCGTGGAGACGGGCGCGTCGTGGCTCGCGTGGATCATGACCCAGGCCGACGCCATCTACCAGGACCACCAGATGTGGGCCCGCCCCAAGCTGTCGATGTTGCCGAGTGAGCTGATCCGACGGCAATGCGCGGCCACGTTCATGTACGACCCGGTCGCCATCCACAACCGACACATCACCGGGCTCGACACGCTGATGTGGGGCAACGACTACCCGCACCCCGAGGGCACCTGGCCCGAGTCGCAGGCCCGCAACGCCGAGCAGTTCGACGGCGTGCCCGACGACGAGGTGCGCGCGATCGTCGGTGGCAACGCGGCCCGGGTGTTCGGCTTCGACGCCTGATCCGCGTCGGGCGAGCAGATCGTGGCCGGAGGGAGCAACGGCGTGGACGCGACGGACCTCGACCCGCACGCGCCGGAGTTCCTCGCGCACCGCTACGAGCACTACTCGGAGCTGCGGGAGCGGTGCCCCGTCGTCTGGGCCACGCAGCACGGTGGCTTCTGGCTGGTCACCGACCACGCCAGCGTGCTGGCGGTCGCCCGCGACAACGAGACCTTCATGCACCAGTACCTGCCGGGAGCCCCCGACGGCGTCGACTACGAGGGGATCTGCGGATACCCGCGCCACCCCGACCTGCCCGCGCAGGGCGTGTCGGAGATCGACGGGCCCGACCACCAGGAGCTGCGCCGCGCGCTCACACCGGCGTTCTCGCCGGCGGCGGTGGAGGCGCAGCGGCCGCAGATGGAAGCGGTGGCGACGTGGTTCCTCGACCAGATCGTCGAGTCGGGCACAGGTGACCTCGTGCTCGACTACACCTCGCCGGTCCCGGCGGTGCTCACCCTGGCGATGATGGGCCTTCCGGTGGAGCACTGGTCGCGCTACGCGGAGTTCTTCCACGCGACCGCGGCGCACCCGCAGACGTCCCCCGAGTTCGCCGCAGTCATGGCCCACGCGCCGGCGATGACGGCCGAGCTGCACGAGCACGCGCTGCGCCGGCGCGCCGCCCTGGGCGACGACGTCACGTCGCTGGTGCTCTCGCTCGAGCGTTCGAGCGGCCCGCTCACCGACGAGCAGGTCGTGGGCGTGATGTGGAACCTCGTCGCCGGGGGCATCGACACCACGACCGCCCTCGTGTCGTGGGGGCTGTACCACCTCGGCACTCACCCCGGCGATCGCCGCCGCCTGATCGACGACCCCGCGCGGATGCCCGGGGCGATCGAGGAGCTCCTGCGCTACTACTGCCCGAGCGAGTCGCTGACCCGCACGGTGTCGCGTGACGTCGAGCTCGGCGGACGGCAGCTCCGCAAGGGCGACCGGCTGTGGCTCATCTGGATCTCCGCGAACCGGGATCCGGCCGTCTTCGACCGCGCCGACGAGGTCGTGATCGACCGTGATCCCGACACGAACCCCCACCTCGCCTTCGGGCTCGGCGGGCACCGCTGCATCGGGATGCATCTCGCGCGCGTGGAAGCGGCGGTCATGCTCACCGAGGTGCTGCGCCGCATCCCCGACTACGAGATCGACCCCGACGGCTTCGCGCCCTACCCGCCGAGCATGCTGATGAACGGCGTGGTGCGGATGCCCGTCACCTTCACCCCCGGGCCGCGCATCGGTCCGGCCTCGGCCCCCTTCTGAGACCCGGAGGTCCTCATGGCAGACGACACCACCCCGGCGACGGTGGTCCTCGTGCACGGCGCGTTCCACGGCGCGTGGTGCTGGGACCGCGTCGTGCCCCTGCTCGAGGCGCAGGGCGTGCCCGTGGTCGCCATCGATCTGCCCGGGCACGGCGCCGACCCCGTCCCGCCGGGCGATCTGCACCAGCACGGAGACGCGCTGCGGGCGGTGCTCGAGGACATCGACGGGCCGAAGGTGGTGGTCGGTCACTCCTACGGCGGCGCGGTCATCAGCGACGGCGCGGCCGACGTCGACGGCGTGGTGCACCTCGTGTACCTCGCGGCGATCGTCGCCGACGTGGGGGAGACCCTGAGCACCGTCGACGTCGGCGGCCCGTCGCTCGGGCTGGGTGAGGCCGAGGTGAGCGAGGTGCCCGCGGCCATGCAGACGACCGACGACGGGTTCCTCGTCGTCGATCCCGATCTCGCGGTCGGCGCGTTCTACGCCGACTGCGAGCCGGCCGACGTGGAGTACGCGCTCGCCCGGCTGTCGCCCCAGAACCCGGCGACGTTCGGTCAGCCCGTGCGCGCGGCGGCGTGGCGGACCGTCCCGTCGACCTACGTGGTCTGCTACGAGGACCGGGCGGTGAGCGTGCCGTTCCAGCGGGCGCTCGCCTCCCGCACCACCAACCGGGTCGAGATGCCGACGAGCCACTCGCCGTTCTTCAGCGCCCCGCAGCCGCTCGCCGACCTGTTCGCCGGGATCGCTCGCGACGCGGGAGCCGGTTGAGCGTCGCCGCGTCGGTCAGACGATGAGCGCGGCCAGGGGCATGCCCACGATCAGGCCCAGGCCGAGGCCGGCGGTGACGTCGAGCGGGTTGTGCGCGCCCACGTACACGCGTCCGAGCATCACGAGGAGCGCCAGCCCGAACGGGACCGACATCCACGGGGCCGGGATCTCGACCGCGACGATGCACATGATCGCCACGGCGAGGATGACGTGGCCCGACGGGAAGCTCGGCCCGGTGGCGGGCACGTCACCACCGCGCAGCACCGCGCCGGGCTCGCTCGTGCCGGGGCGCTGGCGCACGGCGAGGAGCGGCCGGGTCCAGTGCCGGACGACCCGCTCGGCGAACAGCTTCAGGACCGCGGCGATCACCGCTGCGGCGGCCTTCCCCCAGCTGTCGTAGTAGAGGGCGACGGCGAGACCGGCCAGCGTGCCCACGACCAGGTTGCCGAGCTGCATCGGCGGCCACAACGGCCAGTAGAGCCAGCCGGGAAGGCGGTTGATCGCCCGGAACACGCGCTGCTCCGCCACGGGGATGTGATCCCGGTGGGCCGCGTGGAAGGAGGCGGCGAACACGACGGCGCCGAGCACCACCCCTGCGATCGCGAGCCACGCCACCGGGTGAACGTAGTCTTCCGGCGTGGCCGGACCGTCTGTTCGTGTGACCTGGGCGCCCACCGACGTGCTGCGCCTGATCGTGGCGTTCGCGTTGCTGCTCGTCACCGTGGTGCTGGGGGCGTTGTTCCACGACGGCATCACCGAGTTCCTCGCCGACCTCCTCCGCGGCCTCGACCGGCTCCCGGAGTGGTTCGTGACCACCCTTGCCGTGATCGCCGAGCTGCTCATCCTCGTGCTGCTCGGGGGCGGGTTCGTGGTTGCCCTCTGGCGCCGCGAGTGGCGGTATCTCCTGACGATCGTGCTGTCGCTGGTGGTGTCGGTGGTCGCGTTCCTGGTCGCCCAGTGGATCGTCGACGACGGGGTGCGCCAGGTCACCCAGCTCGACGAGTCGCTCCTCCCCGTCGACCCCGACGAGCTGCCGATCGGGGTGGCGATCGTCACCGGTGTGGTGAGCGCGGCGGCGCCGTGGGTCGGCCGCCGCTGGCGGCGCTGGGCCTGGGCCCTGGTCGTGATCATCACGGTCGTCTGGTTCATCAGCTCCGACATCGCCTTCGACGTCGTGCTCGCGCTGCTCGCCGGCTGGTTCGGTGGGGCGCTCGCCGTGGCCACGCTGGGCGCGCCGTCGATGCGCCCCACGATGGAGTCCATCGAGGCCGGGCTGCGCGCCGTGGGCGTCGACCTCGCGGAGCTGCACCGGGCCGACGTCGACGCGCGCGGCTCCTCGCCGTACTTCGGTGTCACCGCCGACGGCACCGCGCTGTTCGTGAAGGCGCTCGGTGCCGACGAGCGCAGTGCCGACCTGATGTTCCGCTGGTACCGGCGGCTCGCCCCCCGCGACCTCGGCGACGAGAAGGCCGACGCGTCGTTGCGTCGTACCGTCGAGCACGAGGCGCTGGTCGCGCTGGCCGTGCGCGACATGGGCGTGCGCACGCCCCCGTTCGTGGCGTTCGCCCAGGCGGAGCCCAACGGGTTCGTGCTCGCCTACGAGCAGATCGCCGGCAAGTCCTTCGACCGGGTGCCGGAGGAGCAGATGACCGACGCTGCGCTGGCCGGGATCTGGGAGCAGGTCGCGCTCATGCGCCGGCACCGGGTCGCGCACCGCGACCTCCGGCTCGCCAACGTGTTCCTCGGCGACGACGGGCAGTCGTGGATCATCGATTTCGGCTTCAGCGAGCTGGCCGCGTCCGACCTGCTCCTGAACACCGACGTCGCCGAGCTGCTCGCGTCGTCGACCACGACCGTGGGGGTGGAGCGGGCCGTCACGGTGGCCGAGTCGGTCGTCGGGGGTGCCGCGCTGGTGGCGGCCCTGCCCCGGCTGCAGCTGGGCATGCTCAGCGGGGCGACCCGCACCGCGATGAAGGAGCGGCCCGACCTCCTGCCCGCTCTGCGGGCCCGAGTGGAACGCGTGGGGGCCGATCAGTCAGCCTGACGGCATGACATCCCCCGGTTCGGACACCCCCGTCAACCCCCACGCGGGACTGCCCTTCACCGACGACGACGCCACCATCGCGGCGATGCTCGAGGAGGTCAGCATCCCGGCGCTGATGTGCTCGATGGTGCACCTGACCGGTGACCCGTCGTGGGTCCGGGGCGACATCCGGCCGCAGGGGCTGTTCCTCAACGAGTACCAGGGGTACATGCCCGAGGAGATGAAGGCGCAGGCCCGGGCGCTCGCCCTGCCGGCCATCGCCGCGTACCGCGACGGCGGCGGTGTGCTGCCGCCCCCGCCGTCGCGTGAGGTCCTGCACGAGATGATGAGCTACCTCGCCTGCGAGGAGACCGATCCCGCGGTCGAGCCGATGTTCATCACCGACCTCAACCTCGACGTGGCCGACTCCGGCCGCATCACGTGGGGCGCCGCGGTGTCGGCCGAGGTGAAGGCCGACGCGCCGGTGCTGGTGATCGGCGCCGGGGAGGCCGGGCTGCTCGCCGGGATCCGGCTCCAGGAGGCCGGGCTGCCCTTCGTGATCGTCGAGAAGAACGCCGGCCCCGGCGGTACCTGGTACGAGAACCGCTATCCGGGGGCGCGCGTCGACGTCGGCAGCCACTTCTACTGCTACTCGTTCGAGCCGGCCGACCACTGGACCGAGTACTTCTCGCAGCAGCCCGAGCTGCAGGAGTACTTCGAGCGGGTGATGGAGCACCACGCCCTGGTGCCGCACATCCGGTTCGGGACCGAGGTGACGGCGATGGCGTTCGACGACGCCGCGGGCCGGTGGTCGGTCGAGGTGCGGACGCCGGACGGCTCCGCCGAGACGCTCGACGCGCGGTTCGTGATCAGCTGCGTGGGGGCGCTCAACCGGCCGAAGTGGCCCGACATCCCCGGGATCGACGACTTCGCCGGTCCGAAGTTCCACTCGGCCGCGTGGGACGAGTCGGTCGACCACCGCGGCACCCGGTTCGCGATGATCGGCGCAGGGGCGAGCGGGTTCCAGATCGCACCGACGATCGCCGACGAGGTCGAGACGCTGACGGTGTTCCAGCGCACGGCGCAGTGGATGTTCCCCAACCCGAACTACCACATGCCGGTGCCGGCGGGGGACAAGTGGGCGATGCGCCACCTGCCGTTCTACGGGCGGTGGTTCCGCTTCCTCACCTTCTACCCGGGGGCGGGCCTGACCATCGAGAACTCGCGGGTGGACCCCGCGTACGTGGACGACCGCGGCCTTGCCATCTCGGCCGGCAACGAGTTCACCCGGCAGATGTTCACCGACTGGATCACCAGCCAGGTCGGCGACGACCCCGAGCTGCTGGCGAAGGTGGTGCCCGACTACCCGGCGACCGGCAAGCGCACACTGCAGGACAACGGGTCGTGGCTCGCCTGCCTGAAGAAGCCCAACGTCCGGCTGGTGCGCACCGGGATCGAGAAGATCGTGGTCGACGGCGTGGTGACCGTCGACGGGACGCACCATCCGGCCGATGTGCTCTGCTTCGCGACCGGCTTCCGCCACACCGAGTACCTGTGGCCGATGGAGGTGCGGGGCACGGGTGGGCGGCTGCTGCACGAGCAGTGGGGCGACCGCCCGTCGGCGTACCTCGGGATCGCCATCGCCGGCTTCCCGAACCTGTTCTGCGTGTACGGGCCGGGGACGAACCTCGCCCACGGCGGCAGCCTGATCTTCCAGTCGGAGTGCCAGATCAACTACGCGATGGACGCCATCGGCCAGACGCTGCAGGGCGGACACCGGGTGTGTGCGGTCACCCAGGAGGCGCACGACCGCTACGCCGAGCACTACCAATCGGAGATCTCGCAGATGGTGTGGGCCCACCCGTCGGTCGAGCACTCCCACTACAAGAACGCCCGCGGCGAGGTCTGGACCCTCTCGCCCTGGCCGATCCCCACCTACTGGACCTGGACCCGCGCGCTCGACCCCACGGACTACACGTTCACCTGACCCCGCCGATGCGCTTCTCACCGTCGATCCCGAGCTCGGGATCGACGGTGAGAAGCGCATCGTCAGGCGGGGGCTTCGACGGGGAGGACGGTGCGCGTGGGAGGGAGGGAGTCGTGCAGGTCGGCGATCAGGTCGGCCTTGACCGACCGGGAGCCGGCGTCGTCCCAGAGGTTGCGGAACTGGTACGGGTCCTCGTCGAGGCGGTAGAGCTCGCCCTCGGTGCCCTCGTAGTGGATGCCGCACGGGGTGAGCACCTGCTCGCCCCACACCTGCTCCAGCCCGTTGGGCTGCCCGTCGGTCGACTCCTCGTAGGTGGTCAGCGACCAGCCGTCACGCACGATCGACCGCATGTGCATGCCGAACCCCGGGAACTGGCTGTCCCACTCGCACAGCGCGCGTTCGTGGGTGCCGGCACCGTCGGTGGTCGGGAGGGCCCGACCCTGCATCCACTCGGCCGGCCGCACGCCGGCGATCGCACAGAACGTCGGCGCGAGGTCGACCTGGCCCACGGGGTCGGTCACCTCGGCGGCCGCCACCCCCGCCGACGGCGCCGGACGCCATACGAACGGCAACCGCATCAGGGCGTCGGTGTGGTACGGCCCCTTGTAGAGCAGGCCGAAGTCGCCGCCGAGCTCGCCGTGGTCGGTGGTGAAGATGATGTCGGTGTCGTCGAGCCAGCCCCGCCGCGCCACCGCGTCGACCACCCGGCCGGTGGCCTCGTCGATCAGCTCGTTCATCACGTGGGTTCGGGCGAGCACCTCGCGGATCTGGTCGTCGGTGAGGGTGCCGGGGCTGAAGGTCATCGGCCCGCCCTCGGCGTTGGCGAAGCGACCCTCCCACCACGCGAGCCAGTGCGCGGGCTTCTGCGCCAGCACCGCGCGGATCGCGTCGGGCGAGCCCGGGTGCCCGGGCGGCAGGTCGAGGTCCTGCCAGCGCACCCGGTGCATCTCCTCCTCGGGCGGGTCCCACGGGTGGTGCGGGTCGGGGAAGCTCAGCCAGCAGAACCAGTCGTCGTCGGCGTCGAGCGAGTCGAGCCACTCGATGGCCCGGTCGGCCGTCCAGTCGGTGTGGTACCACTCCCGCGGGATCGGGTTGTGCTTCGTCTCCGGCGCCATCGTGTCGCCACCGGGGATCGCGCCGAGCAGCGGCGCGAACGACGCCAGGTGCTCGGGGTGGTGCGCCTCCAGCCAGCGCCCGTAGTGCTGGATCGCCCGGCCGTTGAACGCGGCGATGTGCGCGGCCTGGATCGAGTGGTCGAACCCGCGCCACGGCCCCGTGTCGCCCCGCATCCACCGGGCGTTCTCCTCCCACCGGCCCTTCGGATCGAACGCGGGCTCGAAGTGCGCCTTGCCGATCAGCGCGGTGCGGTAGCCCGCCTGCTCCTTCAGGTGCGCGGCCACGCTCGGTGCCGACTCCGGCAGTGCGATCCCGTTGGCGACCACCCCGTGGGTACGGACGTACTGCCCGGTGAGGATCGTGCACCGAGCGGGCATGCACACCGTGTTCTGGTTGTAGGCCCGGCGGTACACGATCCCCTCGGCGGCGAGCCGGTCGACCACCGGGGTGCGCGCGATCGTGCCGCCGTTGCACCCGAGGGCGTCGTAGCGCTGCTGGTCGGTCGTGACGAAGAGGATCTTGCGCCCCATGGGCGGCAGTCTGCCCCCTCGACCGGGTCGCCGGGGCCACGGCGGGTCCAGCCGCGCGACCCGCGTGCGCGATGCTCTCCCCGTGACCAGCCACGTCGACCCCACCGCCGAGCAGCTCACCGCCTTCGCCGGGGCGGATCTCACGACCCCGATCGTGATGCTGAACCTCAACCGGTACCGCGACCGGGCGGCGTACGCGCAGCCCAGTCCCGACGACGACCTCTCGGGCCGCGAGGCCTACCTCCGCTACGGCGGGGTGGCCCTGCGGGCGATGGCCGAGGTGGGCGCCCACGTCCTCTGGATGGCCCCGGCCGAGCAGGTCTTCGCCGGTTGCGAGCACGAGGAGTACGACGAGGCGCTGCTCGTCTGGTACCCGAGCCGGGCCGCGTTCCTCGAAATGATCTCCCTCGACTGGTATCGCGACGCGCTCGTGCACCGCGACGCCGCGCTCGCGCAGGCTTCGGTGATCGCGCTCGCCGGTCCGGTCGAGCCGACGCTGGCTGCGCCCGGCGGCGCCTGACGGATGCGCCGTCGGCGAAGTTCGGCGAACGCCGCCACCTTTGCGGACTCGCCGACGGCGACGCCGGCGTCGTACTGGGGGTGCACGACGTGGTGTGCACCCACCCGCTCGACGATGCGGCCGTGCTCCAGGTTGATTGCCCCGGGCCGGGCGTGGGGCGGGTCACGGGGCGCGCCGACCGGCTCCGGAAGCCACCGGCCGGCGCCGGTAGGGTCGCTCGATGCCGGCCTCCCTGCGCGCCCGCGGCGTGCGCTTCGCGTACGGGCCGCACACGGTGCTCGACGGCGTGGACCTCGTCGTGACCCCCGGGGTGCGCCTCGGCATCTTGGGGCCGAACGGTGCGGGCAAGTCCACGCTGCTCGGCGTGCTGTCGGGTCGCCTCCACCCCGAGGAGGGGGCGGTGGAGACCACTCCGCCCACCGCGACCGTCGGTGAGCTGCGCCAGGAGCCCGAACGTCGGCCGGGTGAGTCGGTGCGGGCGTACCTCGAACGGCGGACGGCCGTGGCCGCGGCGCAGGCCGCGCTCGACTCGGCGGCCGATGCCCTCGCCGCGGGCGCCGACGGCGCCGACGACCGCTACGCCGACGCGCTCGAGGCCTGGCTGGCGTTGGGCGCGGCGGACTTCGACGCCCGGGCGGCCGAGGTCGTGCAGACCCTCGGCCTCGACGCGGTGGGCATGCTCGACGCCGAGATGCCCACGCTGTCGGGCGGTCAGGCCGCCCGGGTGGGCCTCGCCGCGGTGCTGCTCTCGCGCTTCGACGTGCTGCTGCTCGACGAGCCCACCAACGACCTCGACTTCGACGGCCTCGACCAGCTCGAGCGGTTCGTGCTCGGGTACCCGGGCCCGCTGGTCGTGGTGAGCCATGACCGCGCCTTCCTCGACCGGGTGGTCACCGACGTCGCCGAGCTCGACGAGCACGACCACACGATCACCACGTTCTCGGGCGGGTACGCGGCGTACCTCCGCGAGCGCGAGGTCGCCCGCCGCCGGGCCGAGGAGGCCTACGGCGAGTACGAGCTGCAGAAGGCCGACCTCAAGGCCCGGGCCCAGCGCGAGCGCGAGTGGGCCCACCGTGGCGTCACCAAGGAGAAGCGGGGCCCCAAGGACAACGACCGCGCCGGTCGAGGGTTCCGCAAGGAGCAGACCGAGCAGCTCGCGTCACGGGCGCGGCGCAGCGAGCGCGCGTTGGAGCGCCTCGACGTGGTCGACAAGCCGTGGGAGGCGTGGGAGCTCCGCTTCACCATCGCCGCGGCGCCGCGGGCCGGGGCGGTGGTCGCCCGGCTCGACGGCGCGGTGGTCGAGCGGGGCGGGTTCCGGCTCGGGCCGGTCACCCTGGAGATCGGCTGGGGCGAGACCGTCGGCATCGTCGGCCCCAACGGCGCCGGGAAGACCACCCTGCTCGGCGCGCTGCTCGGGCGGCTGCCCCTCGCGGCGGGGGAGCAGTGGACGGGTCCGGGGGTCGTGGTCGGCGAGATCGACCAGGCCCGGGGGACCTTCGCGGGGGGTGAGGCGCTCGTCGACGCGTTCATCGCGGCAACGGGCGTGACCGTGAGCGACGCGCGCAGCGTGCTCGCCAAGTTCGGCCTCGGCGCGGTCCACGTGCAGAAGCCGGCCGCGAGGCTCTCCCCGGGTGAGCGCACGCGTGCCGCGCTCGCGCTGCTGCAGACCCGGGGCGTCAACACGCTCGTGCTCGACGAGCCCACCAACCATCTCGACCTGCCGGCCATCGAGCAGCTCGAGCTCGCCCTCCCCGAGTTCGCGGGGACCGTGCTGCTCGTGACCCACGACCGGCGCCTGCTCGACGCGGTCCCGTTCGACCGCGTGCTGCAGGTCGCCGACGGGCAGGTCGGCGAAGCTCGCTGAGCCCCCGGCGTCGCCGGATCCCGTCGCCGCCCGGCGGGCGCTCAGGTGCCGGGGCCGTCGATGTCGTCGTCGTCGTCGGTCTCGGCGTCCCCGTCGAGGTCGTCGTCGGTCTCGTCGTCGACGATCCCGTAGGCGTGGGCGAGCGCGAGGGCCATGCCCGTAGCCCGGGTGTACACGGCCGTGAAGTAGTGCGGGGCGGCGTCGGCGCGGGGGAACGGCGGTGCGCCGAGGGACTCGATCAGCGCGGTGGGGTGGTCGACCGGCTCGACGAGGTGCTCGGGTCCGGCCGCGACGTCCGGGTTGCCCCAGAACGGTCGGGCCGAGCCCTTGCGGCGCGACGAGCGCGACCGCCGCCGCCGGCTGGACTGCTCGCTCATGACTCCCGCTCCTGGCCCTGGCGGGCCGGGCCGCTCGGGCCCCGCTCGCCTCGCGACAGGTCTGTGGCGCTGGACTGCTCGCTCACGCGGCCTCCTCCTCGTCGGGGGCCGCGGCCTCGTCGGTCGGGATGTCGTCGGTGAGGACGGCGTCGGCCCGGATGCCGAGGGCGGTGCGCAGCTGGTCCTGGTCGAGGTCGGCGAGCGACGACGACTTCGGCAGCACGAGGTCGGCGATGCGGCGCTTGCCCTCCACGACCTCCTCGACCCGCTCGTCGACGGTCCCCGGGCACACGAGCCGGTGGCAGATCACGGTGTGGGTCTGGCCGATGCGCCACGCCCGGTCTCGGGCCTGGTCCTCGACCGCGGGGTTCCACCAGCGGTCGTAGAGCACGACGTGGTTCGCCGCGGTGAGGTTGAGCCCGGTGCCCCCGGCCTTGAGCGACAGCACGAGTGCGCCCGGACCCTCGCCGTTCTGGAACTCCTCGATGATCTGGTCGCGCGCGGTCCGGGAGAGCCCGCCGTGGTAGCACTCGACCTTCGTGCCCGTGCGGGCGGTGAGGTGGTCGGCGAGCTTCACGCCCCACTCGGCGAAGTGGGTGAAGATCAGCACCCGCTCGCCGGCGGCGTACACGAGGTCGACGATCTCCTCGAGGCGGGCGAGCTTGCCCGACCGGCCCTCCAGCGGCGCGTCGTCGTCCTGGTAGGCCGACGGGTGGTTGCAGATCTGCTTCAGCGCGGTGATCGCGGCGAGGATCTGGCCCTTGCGGGGCTCCTCGCCCTCGGGCAGGTCGGCCGCGATGACGAGCTTGTCGAGCACGGCCTGGTAGAGGCCGATCTGCTCGGGGGTCATCGTGCAGTGGTCGAGCTCGTCGATCCGGTCGGGCAGCTCGGCGGCGATCGCGGGCTCCGCCTTGGTGCGGCGGAACACGAGGATGCCGTTGAGCGCCCGGAGCGCGTTCTCGGCCGACTGCTGCTTCCCGGCCTCGCCGTTGCCCGACAGGCTGGCCACGAACTGCGGACGGGGCCCCACCAGCCCGGGGTTGGTGTAGTCGAGGATGGCCCACAGGTCGCCGAGGCCGTTCTCGATCGGCGTGCCGGTGAGGGCCACCCGCACGCGGGCCGGGATGCGGCGCAGCTGCTGCGCGGTGTCGCTGGTGGGGTTCTTGATCGCCTGGGCCTCGTCGAGCACGACGGTCGCCCACTGCACCTTCTCGATGGCGTCCATGTCGCGCACCGCGGTGCCGTAGGTGGTGATCAGCACGTCGGCGTCGTCGACGACGCGGGCGATCTCGTCGGCCTCGGCCCGGTTGGCACCGTGGTGCACCCGCACCCGCAGGTCGGGCACGAACGTGCGCGCCTCCGACGCCCAGTTGCCCACCACGGCGGGTGGCGCGATGACGAGGGCCGGGCCGCGGTCGGTCGACTCCTGCAGATGGGCGAGCATCGTGGGCGTCTTGCCGAGGCCCATGTCGAGGGCGAGGCAGCCGCCGATGCCGGCCTGGTCGAGGAAGCCCAACCACGCGAGGGCGTCGGCCTGGTAGGTGCGCAGCTCACCGACGAACCCGTCGGGCTCGGTGGCGGGCTCGCCCGGCACTGCCGCGGCGGCCTCCAGCAGCTCCGAGGCCCAGCCGCCGCCGGCGACCGTGATCCCGCCGGCGAGGGGCGAGCCCTCGAGGCCGAGGGCGAGGCGCAGCATGTCGGCGCCGCTGAGGCGGGTCGTGTCGGCCCGCTCGGCCAGCGCGGCGGCCGCGGCCGCGAGGTCGGCCTTGTCGACCGCGACCCAACGACCGCGCGAGTGGATGAGCGGCCGGGCCTCCTTGGCGAGGCGGGCGATGTCGGCGGCGGTGAGCTCGACGTCGTCGAACACCGCCGACCAGCGCACGTCGGCGAGCTGGCTCGCACCCACGGCGGTCTCGGTCTCCTCGGCGAACACCCGCAGCGAGGGCGTGGGCGTGCGCAGGCTGAGCGCCGGCACCCGCACGTCGAAGCCGGCCGCGGCGAGCCGGGGTCCGATGTCGACCATCAGCTGCCACGCCTCGTCCTGGCCGATGATCTGGTGGCCGCGGCGCGTGCTCGGGCGCTGCAGCGCCGGCACCATGCGCTCCACCCGGCCGATCTCGTCCTCCAGCTCGGCGCGCTCGTTGCCGCTGCGAGCGTCGACGATCGCGCGCTCGATGGGCGTGAGCGTGCCGTCGGCCGACTCGTGGAACACCGCGAGGTCCCACGCGGGGTCGCCCCTGGGCGGGGCCTCCAGCCGCACGACGAGCGGGCTGTGCTCGCGCACCACGCCGCGCACCCAGTGCTCGGCCTTCGACACCAGTTCGTCGGCCACCCGCATCGGCGCGTCGAACGCCGAGCCGTCGAGTCGGGCGAGGAACGCCTCGGTGACGTCGGTGGCGCTGCGCACGACGGGCGGCGGCGCCGGCACCTCGATGCGGCGGGCGCTGTCCCGGCAGAACGCGTCGACCATGCCGGTGAGCGCGGAGCGGGTGAGCGCCCGGGCATCCACCCGGGTGTCGAGGGCGCGCACGCTGCCGGGCATCGCCGCCACGACCTCCGCGAGTCGCTCGGCGTCGACCAGCGCGGGCGTCCAGCGCACGGAGTAGGAGGCCGACGTGCTGCGGCTCCCACCGTTGCGCTTCCGGCGCTGACGGAGCAGCGGGACCATGGCCCCGCGGGCGGTCAGCTCGACCGCCCAGATCGCCACCCGGCCGAGCCAACGGACGCTCGCGCCCACCTCGGCCTCGAGCTGTCCGGCGCCGGCGGCCACGAGCCAGCCGAGCACCTCGCCCACGGGGGCGCTGAACGCTGCGGCCTTCTCGCCGTCGGGGAGCGGCACGCCGGCGTGCTCGACCCACGGCGCCTCGGGAGCCTCGGCGGCCTGGAGCATGTCGCGCACCTCGTCGACCGATGCCGGCTCGCACCGTGGACCGCCGGCCCAGGCGACCACCCGGCCGGGCTCCCACGAGAGCTGGAGCTGGACCACCTCCGGGAGCAGCGCGTCGACGTCGGGCTCGCGCTCCTGGGTCTGCGGGGGTGCCTGCTTCGGGGCCGGGGTGTCGACCTCGATCCCGGTGAGCCGGGACCAGGCGATGACGAGCCGGTGGTGGTCGGCCTCGGCGTCGGCCAGGACCTGGGCGCGCTCGGGCCCCTGCAGGCGCCGGGCCGCGTTGAGGTGCTGGTCGGCCGCCCGGATCAGGGCGTTGAGGACGGTCGTCCAGCGGGTCCGGTCGGCCTCGAGCGTGGCGAGCTGCTCGGGGGTGGCGAAGCCGGCGGCCTCGTCCTCCACTGCGAGCTCGAACTGCCACGCCGGGACGGGCGCGGATGTGGTCATCGGTGCATCGAGTCTTCCGATTGCGTCCGCTCGCGCCGGGCGAGCGGGTCTGGAAGGCACCGGAGTGCCCTCGGAAACAGCCCCGGGGTTGTCAGCCGGCTGCGCCGGTCGGCCGGTGGCGGGAGACCCGCTGCGGCCTGGGGCCCGGCCCACCAGTGGTGGGCGCACCTCCACAGTAGCCGTTCGGCGCCCCGGGAGCGGTTCCCCGGGCCCGCCGGAGCGGTCAGCGGCCGAGGAGGCCTCGCACGTAGGCGGCCTGGCCGCAGTGCTGGAGGCTGTCGTCGGCGATGCTCACGAGCCGCACGCCGAGGGTGACGGGCGGGTCCCACCGACGGTCGACGATCTCGTCGAGCGCGTCGGCGGTGAGGCCGGCGAGGTACGTGCGGGTCCGGGCGTCGACCGCGGCGTGATAGTCGAGCAGCGCGTCGACCGACTCGGGCCGTACCCGGGCCACGTCGGCCGACGAGTGCCCGTAGCCGATGTCGTGCGCGTCGGCCGGGGAGCCGAACCGTTCGGGCCGGCCCGAGCCGTCGAGGTAGATCTGGTCGGCTCCGAGCAGCTCCGACACGTGGTGGTCCTGCACCCGGGTGAGGTGCCAGACCAGCCACCCGATCGGGTTGGCGTCGGGCGTCACCCGTGCCGTCAGCGCGTCGGGGTCGAGCCCGTCGAGCGTCTCCTCCACCAACGGTGGGATCCGCCCGTACAGCTCCAGGTACACCGCCGCCACGTCCATCGCGTCATTGCAGCACACGCGAGGGAGCGCACGCTCGTGAGCAGTCAGGCCGTCGCTCGGCCGCGACGGGCACCGACCTCCTCGGCGACGTCGCGGTAGAGCGCGAGCAAGAGCAGGTCGTAGGTGATCTTCATCACCCCGGCGATGATCAGCGGCCAGCCGAACGTCGTGTGGGCGAGCAGCAGCCCGGCGAGCAGCGGCGTGAGGGCCGACGCGAGGCTGCGGGGCACGTTGGTGACGCTCGCGGCGGCCGCCCGCTCCTCCGGCGGCACCACCGCCATGACGAACGACTGGCGCGCCGGCACGTCGATCTGGGAGAGCAGGGCGCGGCACAGCAGCAACGCCACGGCGATCGCACCGTTCGGGGCGAACGCCGCGAGGATCAGGAAGATGCTCGCGGGGAGGTGGGTGAACACCATCGTGCGCACCAGGCCGAGCCGGCTCGCAAGCCTCGGCGCGAGGAGCTGCGAGCACCCGGCGAGCAGGCTCGCCGCGAAGAACACCACCGCCGTGGTGCCGGGCGAGAGGTCGAAGCGCAGGTGGAGCCACAGCACCAGCAGCGACGTGACGACGAACCCGCCGCCCGCCGAGTCGAGGCTGAACAGCGCGGAGAGCTCGAGCACTGTGCGCCTCGACGTGGCCAGGGCCCGGGTCGGGCGACCGCGCGGCAGGTCCGGCGCGGTATCGCGGTGGTCGCGGAGGCCCAGGTAGAGGACGAGGACGACGATGCCGGCCGCGGCGTAGAGCAGGAAGCTCCACCGCTGGGTGACGGCGACGTCCCACCCCTGGTTGCGGGCGACCCGCGCCGGGAATCCCGACGCCAGCGCGCCCACGGCGCCGGCGAGCACCGCGCCGAGGTTGTAGCGGGCGAAGGTGTGCGGGCGGCGGGTTGCGTCGGTCTGCGCGGCGACCATCGCCTGCTCGGTGGGGAGGAACACGCTCACGTCCCCCGACGACGGGTTGAGCGTGCCCACGAACCCGAGCACGAGCAGCGCCCACAGCCAGGTGGTGCTCGCAAAGCCCACGCCGGTGACGACCATGATCACCGCGGCGACGAGGAGCAGGGTGCGCAGCGCGGCACGGTGGCCGATCAGCCCGAAACCGAGGGTGAGCGCCGCCGACCCGAGCAGCGTGGCGGTGACCACCGCACCCACCTCGGTGGGGGTGAAGCCGAGGTCGGTGAGGTACTGCGCGAGCAGCACGCTCACGAACCCGTCGGCGAAGCCGCGGACCGCGCGGCCGGTGACGACCCGGCGGATGTCGGGGGTCATGCGGCCGCGGTCCGGGCTCTGGGCGGTTCCGCGGAACCGCCTACGACGACGACGTCTTCGGGAGCTTCGGGATCAGCCAGCCGAGGAACGCGTCCTCGCTGCGGGTCTGGACGTAGATCCGGCCCGGGCCGGTGAGCTCGACCACGAGGCCCTCGCCGCCGAGGATCGTCGACTTCCAGTTGCCGGCCTTGCGGACGTTGTACTGGATGCCCTCGCCCCAGCCGACCATGTGCCCGGAGTCGACCGTGTAGACCTCGCCGGGCTGGAGGTCCTTGGCGACGATGGCGCCGTAGCTCGACACCACGAGCTGGCCCGTCCCCGTGCACTTGAGCATGAACAGGCCTTCTCGGCTGAAGAAGGTCTTCGCGCCGCCCCACTTGGTGTCGATGTCGATCGTCTCGGCCGACGCGAGGTACGCACCGGACTGGAGGTAGATGGTCTGGTTCGCCATCTCCCAGGTGACGATGTCGCCCGGCAGCGTGGGGGCGAGCACCACGTGGGCGTCGGGGCCGGTCGCCTTGAAGGTGTTCATGAAGAACGACTCGCCGCCGAGCACCGAGCGCTTCAGGCCCTTCAGCACGCCGCCCTGGGTGCTCGTCTGGATCTCGATCCCGGGCGACATGGCCATCATCGCCCCGGCCTCGGCCTTCACCGACTCGCCCTGCTCGAGCGACACGGTCGCCATCGCGAACGCCGGGCTGTACGAGACTTCGGTCCTCATCGGTGCTCCTCTGGGGTCGGGCTGCCTAGTGTCGGTGCCGGTGGGCAGCGCGCGCGATCTTGTCATCGCCGACCTCACGGCGGCGATCCTGGCCGTCGACCCGGCGGCGGAGCGCCGAACGCGCGTGTGCGTCGATGGCATCACCGCTGCGGGCAAGACCACGCTGGCCGACGAGGTCGGTGCCGCCGTGGCGACGGAGGGTCGCCCGGTGCTGCGGATCAGCATGGACGGGTTCCACCATCCGCGGGCCCACCGGTACCGCCAGGGACGTGGCTCGGCCGACGGCTACTACGAGGACGCCTACGACCTCGACGCCCTGCGCGCGCTGGTGCTGGAGCCCCTCGGCCGAGGTGAGGCGCGGGTGCGCACCGCGGTCATCGATCTCGCCGCCGACACGCCGGTGTCCGACGCCTGGGCCGAGCTGCCCCGAGGGGGCGTGCTCGTGGTCGACGGGACGTTCCTCGAGCGCGACGAGGTGGTCGACCACTGGGATCTGCGCATCTGCATCGAGCCTGCGTTCGCGGCAGCCCGAGCGCAGGGTGCCGCACGCGACGCCGAGCTGCTCGGCGGCGTCGACGCCGCGCAGCGGGCGTTCGACGACCGGTACCACAGGGCCTGCCGCCGCTACCTCGCCGAGGTCGATCCCGTCGCGCGCTGCGACGTCCTCGTCGACAACGCCGACCCGACCCGCCCGGCGATCCTCCGGCGCTGACGACTACTTCGGGATGTCGCGGAAGGGGATGCCCTTGTCCACCCGGGGCTCCGACGGGAGGCCGAGCACCTTCTCGCCGATCGTGTTGCGCTGGATCTGGTCGGTGCCGCCGCCGATCTTCGGGTTCCACTGACCGACGAAGTCCAGCTGCCACCGGCCGTCGTCGATCGCGCTCTCACCCCACAGCAGCGCGTCGGGGCCGAGCATCGCCATGAGCATGTCCGACTCGGCCGACAGGTGCTGCGAGAGGAACAACTTGATGATCGAGCTCTCGGGGCCGGGCGCCACGCCCTTGGTGGCCGCGGTCTTCGCGCGGTAGCCGAGGTACTTCATGATCTGGTGACGGATGTAGCTCTGGGCCATGAGCTGACGCATGGTGGGGTCGTCGGCCACGCCCATGCGGCGGGCGAGGTCGACGGTGCCGGGGAACACCGCCCGGGGCGAGCCGCCGATGAGCGCCCGCTCGTTCGACAGCGTGGTCATCATCGGGCCCCAGCCGCCGTCGACCTCGCCGAGGACGTTCGCGTGCGGGATCCGCACGTCGGTGAAGAACACCTCGTTGAAGTGCGCGGCGCCGGTGATCTGGCGCAGGGGCCGGCACTCGATCCCCGGCGTCTTCATGTCGACGAGGAAGTAGGTGATCCCCCGGTTCTTGGGGGCGTCGAGGTTGGAGCGGGTGAGCAGGATCCCGTAGTCGGAGTAGTGCGCGCCCGAGTTCCACACCTTCTGGCCGTTGACGACCCACTCGTCGCCGTCGCGCACCGCGCTGGTCGACAGGCCGCCGAGGTCGCTGCCCGCGTTCGGCTCGGAGAACAGCTGGCACCACACCTCGTCGCCCCGGAGCATCGGGTGGAGGTAGCGCTGCTTCTGCTCCTCGGTGCCGTGGGCCATGATCGTGGGTCCGGCCATGCCGATCCCGACCGCGAACACGCCCCACGCCGACAGGAGCTTCGCCTCCTCGCTGCGGAAGATGCCGTCCTGGGTCGGGGTGCCGCCGCGGCCGCCGTAGGTGGTCGGCCACGTGATGCCGGCCCAGGCGTGGTCGTACTTGTGGGCCTGCCACGCCTTCGACGCCGTGAGGTACCGGTGCTCCTCCTCCGGGTCGGAGATGTAGACGGAGACCTTGGCGCCCTCCGCCGCGAACGGCGGCGCGTGCTCCTCGAGCCAGGCCCGGGCCTCGGCCCGGAACGCGATCTCCTCGGGGGTCTCGTCGAAGTCCATCGCCGCGATAGAACTCCCTCCGATGAACGCCACGCCACTCGACCACGCCGCCTACTGCACCGCCGTCGACGACCGGATCGCGGCGCTCGCCGAGCTCCTCGACTCCGCCGACCTCGACCGGGCGGTGCCGACCACGCCCGGGTGGGACGTCCAGGGGGTGGCCAAGCACGTGGGCGTGATCCACCGGTGGGCGGCGCAGATGGTGCGCGACGGGCTACAGGACCGGCTCGACTTCAAGCTGATCGAGGGCCGGGCGCCCGACGACGGGCAGACCTGGGCCGACTGGGTGCGGGCCGGCGGGGCGTACCTGGTGGGCCAGCTGCGCGACCACGCGCCGGCGACCCCGGTGTGGACGTGGGGCCCGGGCGGCACCGTCGGCTGGTGGGCCCGGCGGATGACCTACGAGACCTTCGTGCACGGCGCCGACGTCGCGCTCGCGGTCGGCGTCGCGCCGACGCTGGCGCCCGACCTGGCCATCGACGGGATCGACGAGTTCCTGGAGAACCTGCCCGGTGCCGCGTCGTTCGCGCCTGCGGTGGCGGAGCTGCGGGGCGAGGGCGAGACGATCCACCTCCACGCCACCGACGCCGACGGCGAGTGGATGATCACGCTCACCGCCGACGGCTTCACGGTCGACCACGGGCACGGCAAGGGCGACGTCGCCGTGCGGGGGCCTGCGACCGATCTGCTGCTCCTGGTGTACGGCCGGCGCGCTGTGGGCGACGCAGGCATCGAGGTCTTCGGCGACCTCGCGTGCTACGAGCGCTGGCGCGCGCTCACCGCGATCTGATCTCGCTGATCGCGCGGACCGGACTGCCGGGTCAGGTGCCGGTCCACTGCGGCGGGCGCTTCTCCACGAAGGCGCGCATGCCCTCCTTGGCGTCGGCGCTCTGCGTCACCCGTCCCGTGTACTCGTTCTCGATCGGGCGGGCCTCGGTCTCGGGGAGCCAGCCGGTCTCGATCGCCGACGCCTTGGTGGCCGCCACCGAGATCGGCGCCGCCGCGGCGACCTGCTCGGCGATCTCGAGCGCCTTCGCCACGCCTTCGCCCGTGGGCACCACGTGGGTGACGAGGCCCCAGCGCAGCGCCTCCTCGGCGTCGAGGATGCGGCCGGTGAGCAGCATCTCCATCGCGACCGCGTAGGGGATCTGGCGCTTCAAGCGCATCGTCGACCCCGCGCCCGCGATCAGCCCGCGCTTGACCTCCGGCACGCCGAAGCGGGCGTGCTCCTCGGCGATGCGGATGTCGGTCTGCTGCAGCATCTCGCACCCACCGCCCATGCAGTCGCCGTTGACCGCGGCGATGACGGGCACCCGCAGGTAGTCGAGCAGCAGGAGGCCCCGGGCGATGAGCGCGGGGTTCTCGATCGCCCGGCGCTCGTGCTCCGGCGGCTCTTCGGACCGGCCGCCGGCCATCCAACCCGACGACAGGTCGCCGCCCACGCAGTAGTGGCCTCCGGTACCGGTGAGGATCGCGCTGCGGACGGTGGGGTCGGCCTCCACGGCGTCCCACGCGTCGGCGAGGCGTACGAGCATGTCGAGCGACAGCGCGTTGCGGCGCGCCGGGCGGTTCATGGTGAGCACGACCGTCGAGTCGTGACGCTCGACCAGGAGGCTGGGGGCGTCGGGCGGGGCGGTGTCGGAGCGCGGCGAGTCGGTCACTCGGGGATTCTGGCCGATCCCGTCGGCGGGGTGTCAGTCCCGGACGGGGGTGAACACCACCGGGATCCGCTCGATGGCCAGCACGAGGGCGTTGTCGGCCCGGTGGAGGGCGTCGGGGTCGACGGCCCGGATGTCGCGCAGGCGGGCGAACAGCTCCTCGAAGACGATCTTCACCTCGAGCCGCGCCAGGTTGGCGCCCAGGCAGTAGTGGGGCCCGAAGCCGAACGCGAGGTGCGGGTTGGGGTTGCGGTCGATCCGGAGCCGGTCGGCGTCGGCGAACACCGACTCGTCGCGGTTGGCCGACTGGTAGAGCATCAGGACCTTGTCGCCCTCCTTGAGCTCTTTGCCGCACAGCTCGTGGTCGGTGGTGACGGTGCGGCTGAAGCTCAGCACCGGCGACACGTAGCGCACGATCTCCTCCACCGCGGTGTCGATCATCTCGGGGTTGGCGATGAGCCGGTCGCGCTCCTCGGGGAAGCGGCTGAACGCGAGGAGTCCGCCGCTGATCGCGTTGCGCGTGGTCTCGTTGCCGGCGACCAGCAGCGCGATCAGGAAGATGATCAAGTCGTCGACCTCGAGCTCGCCCATGCGCTCGAGCGTGGTGCCCGAGCCGGTGTCGAGGGTTCCCTCGTCGAACGCCCCGGTGAGGACGCTGATGAGGTCCTCGCTCGGGTTGGCCCGGCGCTCCTCGATCAGCGGGAGGATGTACTCCACGTACTCCAGCGCTGCCTGCGCGGAATGCTGCGACGCGGGGTCGTCGGGCCCGCGGCCCTCGCCCGCCATCATGTCGTCGCTCCACCGGTGGAGCTGCTTGCGCATCGACGGGTCGAGGCCCATGAGCTCGGCGATGACGATCAGCGGGACGTGGATCGCGAAGTCGGAGACGAAGTCGATCTCGCCGCGATTCTGGATCTCGTCGAGGATCTCGTCGGTGATCTCGCGGATGTGCGGCGCGAGCCGCCGTACCTGGCGGGGCGTGAAGCCGCGGTTGACGATGCCGCGCTGCTGTTGGTGCTCGGGGTCGTCCATCGTGAGGATCGACAACGGCGCCGCCGCCTTCGGCCGCACGCCGTGCTTCGAGCAGTAGAGCTCGGGGTGGCGCGACACGTGGCTGACCTCGGCGTGGCGGCTGAGGATCCAGCAGCCGGCCTCCTCGCTCCAGTGCACGGGGTCGTGCTCCCGGAGCCAGCGGTACGCCTCCCACGGGTCGTCGAAGGAACGGCCCCGGGTGAAGTCGGGGATGGTGACGGTCATCGGGAACCTCCGGCCGGGGGGATGGCTGTGCGCATTCTGGGAGCCGGGCGGGAGCCGTCCCCAGGGCCGAAGGTCCCGACGTCGTCGGATAGCGTGCGGGCATGAGACGCGTCGCGGCGATCGCGCTCCTCCTCGTGGCCTTCGGCGCCGTGCTCGCTCCGCCGGCGGTCGCCAAGAAGAAGAAGCCCGACACCTGCGACCTCCTCACGAAGAAGCAGGTGTCGAAGTTCCTCGGGTTCAAGGTCGTGGAGACCGGGCTCGAGAAGGAGCGGTCGACGGGCGCCGAGCAGTGCGAGTACCGCACCGCGAAGTACTGGACCGAGAGCCTCGAGAACCTCGACGCGCCGCTGAAGATGCAGGTGACGACCCAGCCGCTCACCCCCGAGGTGGAGGCCAGCCTCGCCGCGCTCGAGGCCGAGGACGGGGCCGAGACGGTCACCGGGTTGGGCGACCGGGCCTTCTACACCGACGGCAACGACCTGATCGCGGTCGTCGGACCGCTGGTGATCCAGGTCGAGGTCACGAACGTCCAGTGGTCGGGCGACGAGTTGCAGCGGTACATCCTCGGCCCGGAGCGTGACGCGATGGAAGTGCTGGTCGCGCTCTTCGAGGACGTCTGACCCGCGCGCGACGCCGCGCCGGGCTGCCGACCGGGGCTCAGCGCGTGGCGCGCGCCATGTACAGCCATATGAGCGCCGGTGCCCCCTGTTCGCGCATCTGCGCGCGGGCCGCGAGCAGGGTGCGCCCCGCCGCGGTCTGCTCGTAGAACCACGCCTCACCCTGGCCGGCGTCGGGCGCGACGTCGACGAGCGAGACCGCGGCCTCGTCGTAGTAGGTGCGGACGTCGTGGCAGGTCTGCACCGGGTCGCCGACGAACCCGGCAGTGGTCCAGTCGGCGCCGTCGGCGACCGCGGCGAGGACCGCGAGCGCCTCGGGGACCTGGTCGGCGGTGAGGACCCGGCCGATCGACGTCACCCCCCGCCGGGCGAGCGTGCGGTCGTACGCGGCGCGCAGGCCGCGGGCCTCGTCGACCGCTTCGGGGAGATCGGGGTCGAACCGGGGTGGCATCGCGCAGGCGAGGGGCTGGGCGTCGGACTCGATGACCTCGGGGTGGTCCTCCAGCACCGGGCCGCTCGGGCGGTCGAGGAGGGCGAAGGCGCGGGCCAGCACGTCGTGCTGGAACTCGGGGTCGTCCGGTCGTCCGAGCGGTCGGCCGAGGGGGAACTCGCCGTAGAGGCCCCGGGGCGGCGGCAGGCGCTCGGCCACGCCACGGACGGAGATCAGCGCGACGGTCGACAGGCCGTGGGCCTCGAGCACCCGGGCGAGCACACACACGGTGCGCGAGCAGAGCGGTCAGACGGGGGTCAGCAGGACGACGTCGACCTCGTCGTCGCGGAGGAGCTTCGCCACCGCGGGGCCGTGGTCGAGGCGGATGCCCGTGAGGGTGTCCTCCTGGTTGCCGGCGAACGCGTAGTGCCGGGGGGCCACGGAGCCGATCGTGCCCCGGGCCGCGAGCTCCTCGAGTCGGTCGATCGGGTAGACGACGTCGAGGTCGGCGGTGAAGCCGGAGCGGTCGAAGTTGGGGCTCCAGTGCCCGAGCCGGAGGTCGCGCCGGTCGCTCGGGAGGATTCGGAACGACGGGTCGTCGGGCGTGAAGCCCTCGTCGCCCGCGGTGTGGAGCGCCGCGGTGGTGACGATGGCCACCCGGCACTCCGAGAGGGGCTTGGTCAGGGGCGTCCACGGCAGCTCGCCCATGTCGGGCATGGGCGTGTTGGCTGCGAAGGCGCGCATCGGCTGGTCGCTCACCGGTCATCTCCCCAGTTCGGTCCGGGTGTACTCGACGATCGCAAGGATCTCGGCCTCGGCGAGCGAGCTCCCGAACCCGGGCATGCCCCCACGACCCTTCGTGACGACGGCGACCTCGTCGGCGGCGTCGGGGAACTCCTCGACGACGCGGCCGGCCAGTCGCGGTCCGCTGCCGCCTCCGCCGTCGCTGCCGTGGCACCCCGCGCAGCGCGCCGAGTACAGCGCCGCGCCGTCGGGGAGCCCTCCACCCTCGGGGGAGTAGCTGGCATCGTTCCCGCTCGGCGCGGTGGCGCCCGTGGTGGAGTCGGGGTTCGCCACGAACAGCATGACCACGAACACGCCGGCGGCGAGCAGCGCGAGGACCTCGATCACGGTGACGATCCGCTTGAACATCAGAACTCCGGGAATCCGACGGTGCGGAAGAACCACAGGCTGCTCGTGAGCCAGATGCCGACCAGTGCGACGAACACGGCACCACCCGCCACCGGGAGCAGCCAGTGCGGGAGCCCGTGCACCCGCACCCCCAGGACCTTCACCACGAACGCGCCGTACAGGAAGCACCCGAGCAACGAGTGCACCAGCGTGCGCGTGGAGCCGTCCTGGAAGCCGAGCGCCCAGAGGCACAAGAACGCGACGGGCAGGCTCACGAGGAACGCGAGCGTGCCCAGGAGGCGGTGCAGGTCACCGAGCCACGGTGGGCTGGTGCGGGGCCAGCGCAGCTTCCCGTAGAGCCGCATGGCGAGGAGGACCTGCAGGACCGCCAACACCATCGCCACGGTCGCGAACCAGACCTTGAGGTTGATGGTGTTGGAGAAGAAGAGCGAGAACGGTTGCTCGAAGGTGGGGTGTGCTCGCGTCCGTAGATCCCCAACGCGATCGACACGACCGCGCCGGCGAGGAGGATCCCGATCAGCGCGCCGGTTCTCGGTGTGGGGTCCGACGTCGATCCCGTCGGTTCGTCGACGATCACCGGTTCGGTCATCCCGCCCCTCCCGCGTTGCGCTCGGCGCACCTTAGGTCATGTCGTCGCCGGTGCCCTGGGACCGCCGTTCACCCACAGCGTCTGGCCCGAGCAGTAGCTCGAGGCGTCGGATGCGAAGAACAGCACGGTGTGCGCGATCTCGTCGGGGTCCCCGACCCGGTCCATCGCGTTGCCGGGGCCGCGGACGGCGTCGTCCGGAATCGCCCGGCGCCGACCCGACTCGGCGTAGCCCTCGGTGCGTACGGCGCCGCACGCGATCGCGTTGACCCGCACGCCGCGGGGCGTCCACGCCGCCGCGAGCGACCGGGTGAGGCTGTTGACGCCGGCCTTGGCTGCGCCGTACGGCGCGACGTCGGGGAGGGCGAGGAAGCTCGCTCCCGACGAGATGTTGACGATGGCGCCCCCGCCCTGCTCGGCCATGCGGGCGGCGGCCGGCCGCGCGCAGAACCACACGCTGGCCAGGTTGAGGTCGACGACCTGACGCCACTCCTCGACCGTCCACTCCTCGTGCGGCTTCGTGGCGGTGCCGCCGGCGTTGTTCACCAGCACATCGATCCGGCCCAGCCCCTCGATCGTCGCGGCGACGAGGGCCTCGCACTCCGCGGGTTCGGTCACGTCGGTCGGCACCACGAGGGCGCGCCTTCCGAGGGCCTCCACCTCGGCGGCGGTGCGCTCGAGCAGCTCGACCCGTCGGGCAGCGAGCACGACGTCGGCGCCGCGGGCGGCGAGCAGCCGGGCGCTGGCCCGGCCGATGCCGGTCCCGGCGCCGGTCACGATCGCGACGCGACCGTCGAGGGCGAAGCGGTCGTCGGTCATGGGGCTCCTCGGGGCCGCGTGCGGGGGGCGTCCGCGCATCGTATTGTCGGTTTCGTGCCACTGCCCGTGCACGCGTGACCACACCGGGGGGAGGGTGATGTCCAAGGTTTCGGCCCGGGCGCGGGAGCAGTTCGGGCCTGCGGGCACGCCGCGGGTGGTGGTCGTGGGCGGGGGCTACGGCGGGATCGCAGCCGGCGTGAAGATGAAGGCCGCCGGCATCCACACGTTCACGATCTACGAGAAGTCGGACCGGGTGGGCGGCACCTGGTGGGACAACCGCTACCCGGGTTGCGAGGTCGACGTGCATTCGCACCTCTACTCGTTCGCGTTCAAGCCCTACGACTGGAGCCGGACCCACGCCAAGCAGGCCGAGCTCCAGGGCTACCTCGAGGAGACCGTGTCGGAGCAGGGGCTCGGGCCGCACTTCCGCCTCGGCGTCGCGGTCGACCGCGCCGAGTGGGACGAGACGACGCACACCTGGCGCCTCACCCTCGACACCGGCGAGACCGACGAGTGTCACGTGCTCATCGCCGCGACCGGATTCCTCAACGTCCCCCGCTACCCCGACTGGCCGGGGCTCGACGAGTTCGCGGGTCCGAAGTTCCACACCGCCCGCTGGGAGTCGGAGCACGATCTCACGGGGAAGACGGTCGCGCTGGTCGGGACCGGGAGCACCGCAACGCAGATCCTCCCCGAGATCCAGCCGATCGCCGGGAAGGTATACCTCTTCCAACGCGAGCCCGGCTGGGTGATGCCCAAGGGCGACCGCGACTTCAGTCCCGCCGAGCGCGCCGTGCTCCGCTCGTACTGGGGACATCGCAAGGAGCGCTGGCGTCAGCTGTGGATGATCGAGAAGGGCGTGTGGTGCGGCGCCACCTACAAGCCGGGCACCCCGCGCAACGACGCCCGCACCAAGGCCTGCCTCGACTACATCGCCAAGGTGTTCGCCGACCGCCCCGACCTCGCGGAGCTGGTCACGCCCACCTACCCGTACCCGGGCAAGCGACCGATCTTCAACACCACCTACTACCCGACGCTGCTGGCCGACAACGTCGAGCTGGTGCCGCGGGCGGTCGAGAAGGTCACCCGCACCGGAGTGGTCGACGTCGACGGCGTGGAGCGCGCGGTCGACGTGCTGGTCATGTGCACCGGGTTCCAGCCGACGAACTACCTGGCCCGGATCGAGGTGGTCGGACGCGAGGGCTCGCTGAGCGGCTACTGGGCGGGAGAGCCGCGCGCCTACCTCGGGATCACCGTGCCGACCTTCCCGAACTTCTTCATCCTCTACGGACCGGGCACCAACGGCGGTGAGATCGTCTCGATGCTCGAGCGGCAGTCGGAGTACGCGGTGCGCGTGATGAACCGGATGCGCCGGGAAGGCGTCACCGCCGTGGAGGTGACGCGCCGCTGCGCCGACCGGTACCACGAATGGCTGATGCGGAAGATGGACGGCACGTCGTGGCAGATGTGCAACAACTACTTCACCGTGGAGAACGGCCGCATCGTCACCCAGTGGCCGTACGGCCCCACGCTGTACGGCGCGATGACCAAGCTGCTCGGCCGACCATCGGAGAGGGCCCGCCGCCGCTCGATCTGACGCGCGGGCTCCGGCGGGCCGGTCCCGTCGCGATCAGGTCGCCAGGCAGGCGCTCGGCCCGCCCTCGAAGCCGGTGCGGAAGGCGGTGAACCGGTCGAACACCGTCCCGCGGTCGACCTTCGACGACGTCCCGTCGGTGGCGACGAAGGCCGCGATCACCTCGTCGAGGTCGCCCGGCGAGAACGAGATCGCGGCGTTCCGCTTCGTGGTGGCGGTGCCGTCCTCCACTGCGCCCGCCCAGGCGCCGGTGAGGCACTCGGATCGGGCCCGGGCGGCGGCGGTGCCGATCCGGTAGCCGAGGTCGGACTGCACGGCCGAGGCCCACGCGGTTGCGATGTACACGCCGGCCCCCATGTCGCCGATCCCGTCGGACGCCTTCTGGAGCGTGACCGTGGAGTAGACGATCGCGTCGGAGTCGGCGCAGTAGATGACCCCGTCGCTCACGGCCCCGCCGTCGGAGCCTCCGGCGCAGGAGAGGGTCGACGTCTTCGACGCCACGAGCCCGGGCGCACCGTCGTACTTCTTCACCGTCGCGTCCCAATAGGCGTCGAGGCTCTTGGTGACCAACGGGAGCGACTCGTCGAGGGCCGGGTCGCCGTTGACCTGCTGGTCCTCGTACGAGGTGAAGCCGGTCTGGGTCACCTCGGGCGGGTCGGTCTCGTAGTCACGGCACGCCCGGGCGCCACCGGTGAGCCCGTCCTGGAACGCGCTCACCCGGTCGAACGCGTTGCCGTGCGCGCCGTGCGCGCCGCCCTCGGTGCCCGACGGGTCGCGCAGCTCGAGGAATCCTGCGAGCGCGCGGTCGAGGTCGTCGTCCGAGAGCGCGAGATCGGTGTCGTCGCCCGCGGCCACGTGCTGGGCCCACGCGCCGGCGAAGCAGTCGGCCTGGAGCTCGACGTGGACGAACGCGCGCTCGGGGGCGCCGCCGCGCGCCTGGATGGCATGGCCCATCTCGTGCGCGAGCACGAGGCCGACGGCCACGTCGCCGTACTTCCGCTGTAGGGCCGGGATCAGTGCCTCGACGTCGTAGGCGATGAAGTCGCCCTCCGGGCAGTAGAAGGCGTTGCCCGCGACTTCGCGATAGGGAGTGGTCCCCCGGGTGCCACAGCCCGGCGGCGGGTCGTCCGACGAGTACGGGTGGACGCGGCTGCTCGGGATCGCGACGTACCGGCCCCCGTAGGTGTCGGGGTACGCGTCGGCCCAGTAGGCCTGGACGTCGGCGAGGGACTCCTCGGGGGTGGCCGAGTAGTGGTCAGCCGACGACGCGCCGGCCGGGATGACGGCGAGCGCCGTCGCGGTGAGCACCGTTGCGGCGGCGAGCCGGATCGCCCGGCGCGCACGGAGGCGGTCGCGGCGCCGGCGCCGGGCGCGACGAGAGGTGGGGGAGACGTTCGGGTCCACGGACGGGGAACGATCCCGTCGCCGCCCCGGGTTCCCCGCGGGCCCGGGTTCCTGAGTGTCTCTCAGGGACGGACCGGCATCACCGCGACGGGTGGGTCAGGACCCGGCCTGCGTCGGTGCGCCCTCCACCCCGGGCTCGGGGCCTTCGCTGTCGAGCAGGCTGCGCTGGTCGAGGTAGTAGAGGAGGCCCAGCGCCGGCAGGCAGATCACCGCGGCCAGCAGGAAGACGATCACGACCGACCAGAGGGTCGCGCTCGGTGCAGCGGCCTCCGACACCGTCACCGACTCGGGGAGCATGTACGGCCACTGCGCCACGCCCCACGCCCAGATGACCGTGGCCACGGCGCCGATGGCGAGGAACCGCGCGAACCGGTGGTTGCGCCGGGTGAGCAGGAACATCGACGCGAGCCCGCACAGGCCCGACAGCACGACGATCGGGAGGGCCACCCCCGTGAGGCGGTCGAAGACGTACTCGGCGTCGGCCCGCAAGACGAAGATCCCCGCGACGGCGACGACCCCGGCGACGAAGCCCATCACGATGGCCCGCTTCCGGAAGTACTCCTCCATGTCGTGCCCGGCGAACCGATCGGCGTCCCAGACCATGTAGACGGCGGCGAGGAACGCGCACACGACCACGGCGAGCACCCCGCCGAGGAGCGAGGTGGGGTTGATCCAGCTGGACCAGGAGTCGCCGGCCTCCCCACCTGCGGGCACCCGGCCGGAGGCGATGGCGCCCGCGACGGCACCGAAGCAGAAGGGGACGAGTACCGACGAGATCGCGAACGCGGCGCCGAAGTTGCGTTGCGAGGAGACGCGGGTGACCTCCTTGCGGAAGGCGAAGCTCGACCCCCGCAGCACGATGCCGAGCGCCGCGAGCGAGAGCGGCACGAACAGTGTGAGCATCACCGAGGCGAACACCTCCGAGAACGCGGTCCACAGCACCACGAGCACGAAGATCAGCCAGACGTGGTTGGCCTCCCACACCGGGCCGATGGAGTGGTTGACCACCGAGCGCGGACGGCGGCCCTTCTCGGCGCCTCCGGCAACGAGATCCCAGAAGCCGGCGCCGAAGTCGGCGCCGCCGAAGACGGCGTAGGCCGTGATGCCGACGAGCAGGATCCCGGCGACGACGTCGTCCATCTCAGGACACCCCTGCGTCGACCGGCGGCGCGGCGTCGGGCCGGATGCGGGGCGAGTACGGGCCGCCGGTGTGCGGGTCCTCGTCGGACTCGTCGAAGCGCCGACGCATCAACCGGAGCACGAGCACCAGGGTGACGGCGACGACGGCGTACACGCCGGAGATGACGAGGAACGTCAGCCAGATCCCGGTGTTCTCGGTGGCCGCGTCCTCGACCTTCATGTAGTCGACGACGATCCACGGTTGGCGACCGACCTCGGTGACGACCCAGCCCGCCTCCATCGCCACGATCGACGCAACGCCGGCGACGGCGGCGAAGCGGAGGAACCACTTCGAGCGGGGGATGGCGCGCCGTCGCCACCAGGCCCACGCGAACCAGACGCTGAGCAGGAACAGCGCGGTGCCGAGCCCGACCATGATGTCCCACGCCCAGTGGACGATGTTGGCCTGACGGACCGTCGGTCGCTCGTCCTCGGGGAACGCGTCGAGGCCCTGCACGACGGTCGAGGTACCCTCGGCGGGGTCGGAGAGGATCGAGGCGAGGCCCGGGATGTCGATCCCGCCGACGATGTCGCCGTCCTCCTGCAGGAATCCGCCCAGCGTCTCGGGCACGTCGCTGCTCGTCTCGGTGACCAGCTCCATCGCCGCGAACTTGCGGGGCTCGTTCTCGTAGACCCACCGCGCGAGCGTGTCGCCCACCACCATCTGGATCGGTGTGGCGATCGCCGCGACGGAGAACGCGATGAGGAACCCGAGGCGGTGGTACCGGTCGCGACGACCCTTCAACATCGCGCCGGCGTAGACCGACGCGACGAGGAACCCGCCCACCAGGTATGCCGCGATCAGCATGTGGAGCGACTGCAGCGGCATCGCCTTGTTGAAGATGACCTCGAGCGGCTCGACGTCGACGACCTCGCCGGCCCGGTTCAGCGAGAACCCGGACGGGTGGTTCATCCACGCGTTGGCCGCGACGACCGACACGGTGCCGCCGATGCCGGCGATCACGATCGGGACGCCGGACCAGAAGTGCGGCCACGGCTTCAGGCGCTTCCAGCCGTAGATGTAGATGGCGATGAAGATCGCCTCGGTGAAGAAGAAGAGGCCCTCGAACGCGAACGGGATTCCGAACGCAGCGCCGTAGGTGTCCATGAAGTTGGGCCAGAGCAGGCCGAACTCGAACGTGAGCACCGTGCCGGTGACGGCCCCGACCGCGAAGGTCACCGCCATGTACTTCGACCAGCGCTGCGCGAGGCGCAGGGCATCAGCGTCGTGCTTCTTGATGCCCCGGTAGTTGGCGACCAGCGCCATGAACCCCCAGGCCACGCCCAGCGGCACGAGGATGATGTGGGTCGCCAGCGTGAACGCCATCTGGGCCCGAGCCCAGGGCACCGGATCCACCGCGAGCGTCCAGCCACTGCCCATGCGCTCCGTACCCTAAGCCACCGGACGGGGGCGGTCCCGGTCCGCGTCGCGCGCGGCACGGATTCGGGCGGTGGGCCACGCGGTCGACCCGCCGCGGCGGTCGGGCGTCGTGCTACAGGACGTTGACGGCCTGGGCCACGACGAGACCGATGAGCACGATCGCGGCCGCCGACTGGATGCCCATCACCAGCTTCGCCCAGCGGGCCAGCGGCATGGTGTCGGTCGGGCTGAACGCGATGGAGTTGGTGAGGCTCAGGTACAGGTAGTCGACGAACACCGGCCGCCACCCGGGCGGCGCCAGCTCGGGACTCGTGTGCTGCGGGAACGCCAGGTCGGGATGGGGCACCGGGTGGTTGGCCCGAAAGCCGGGGCCGCCGTCGGCCAGCTCCCAGTACACGAACGCGAACGCGATCACGATGTCGGTGAACACAAGGACCGCGGCCCACAGGAGCTTGCCGGGCTCGTTGACGAGCTCCCCGCCGCGGAGGATGTCCGCGGTCAGGTTGCCCACGGCGAACGCGGCGCCGAGCGCGAGCAGCGCGACGAACGCGAGGCGGAGCCCGTGGATGCGCGCCGAGTGGCGGTCGATGCGCCCGGGGTCGGCCACCAGCATCGCGACGAGCAGTCCGCTCTGGATCGCGGGGACCAGCCACACCGGGCCGGGCGCGAACTTCTCGGGCATGAAGAACGGGAGGATCACCACGATCGCCGCGGCGACCACGACCGGCCCGCGGGACTCGCCCCGGAGGTCGGGGTCGTCGACGGGCGCGTCGGGACCGGACGGGGCCGCGGCGGCGGGGCCCGGGGTGGGGTCGTCGTCGGGATGGCGGGTGATGGCGGGATTCTGCCCGCGGCGCGCACGCGTGTCGTGCATGCTGGGACGATGACGATCGCGCGCACCCGGTGGCGCGGCGAGCCGGCGTTGCGGCTCACCGCCGGGACGACGTCCCTCGTGGTGCTACCCGACCTCGGGTGGACGGGGGTGTCGCTGCGGCACGACGGCCGCGAGTTCCTCGCCGCGCCGGGCGGCCCCGCGGCATTGCGGGCCGGGCACACCCTCGGGCTGCCGCTCCTCGCGCCGTGGGCGAACCGGATCTCCCGGCGCCGGTTCCGGGTGGCGGGCGTCGACGTCGACCTCCGGCGGCGTCGCCTCCACACCGACGGCCACGGGCTCCCGATCCACGGGCTGCTGATCGGTGCGACGGGCTGGGAGCCGGTGCGCGAGCAGTCCGGGGCCGCGGGTGCGGCGGTGACGGCGGCCCGCGCTTTCAACACCCCGGCCTTCCCGTTCCCGCATCGCATCGAGGTCGGGTACCGACTGCGCCCCGGGCGCCTCGACGTCACCACCACCGTCGTGCCCTCCGGGCGGCGGCGGGTGCCGGTCGCGTTCGGTTGGCATCCCTACCTGCGGGTTCCGGGCGCGCCGCGCGCGCGGTGGCGGCTCGTCCTGCCCGCCCGCGTCCATCTCGGGCTCGACGAGCGTGGCATCCCGACCGGCGCGGGCTCCGAGGCGCGCGCCGAAGCCCGGCCGGTCGGGCGGCGCACCTTCGACGACCTCTACGCGCTCGATCGCCGCCGGGTGCTCGCGCTGGAGACCGACGACCACGCCGTGGAGATCCGCGCCGACGCGCGGTACCCGTTCGCCCAGGTGTGGGTGCCGGCGGGCCGGCCGTTCGCGGCATTGGAGCCGATGACCGCGGCGACCGACGCGCTCACGCGCGGCGAGGTGCCACTCGTGGCGCCGGGTGACGCGTTCAGTGCATCGTTCGCGGTGGTGCTCCGGTGAGCGTCTGCGCCGCGCGCACACCCGCGAGGTGCGTGAACGCCTGGGGCATGTTTCCGAGCGCCCGCCCCGACGCGGGGTCGTACTCCTCGGAGAAGAGCCCGACGTCGTTGGCGAGGCTCGCGAGGCGGCGGTACAGCGCCCACGCCTCGTCGGTCCGACCCTGGACCACGTAGTTGTCGACCAGCCAGAACGAGCAGGGGAGGAACACGCCCTCGCCTGCGGGGAGGCCGTCGTCGGTCTGGTCGGACCGATAGCGCAGTACGAACCCGTCGTGGAGCAGCTCGCGCTCGATCGCGGCGACGGTGCCCCGGATGCGCTCGTCGGTCGGGGGGAGGAAGCCCACGAGCGGCAGCTGCAGCAGCGCGCCGTCGAGCTGCCTGGAGCCGAACGCCTGGGTGAAGGAGCCGAGGTCGGGGTCGTAGCCCTCGGCGCACACGAGCGCGTGCACGTCGTCGCGGGCCTGGCGCCACCGGTCGACGGGGGCGGGGAGGTCGAACCGCTCGGCCGAGGCGACCGCGCACGAGAAGGCGAGCCAGGCCATGACCTTCGAGTGGGTGAAGTGCTGGCGGCCGCCGCGCACCTCCCATATCCCGTCGTCGGGATGGTGCCACGCGCCTTCGAGGTACTCGAGCAGCGCGGTCTCGAGCGGCCACGAGTCGTTCATCGTGGGGTCGTCCTCGGGCGGGTACATGAGGCGCATGAGGTGGAGGGAGCCGAGGGTCTCGCCGTACACGTCGAGCTGGAACTGGCCGTGCGCGGCGTTGCCCACCCGCACCGGCGCCGAGCCCTCGTAGCCGGGGAGCCAGTCGACCTCGAACTCGGTGAGCCGGCGCTCGCCCTGCACGCCGTACATGATCTGGAGGTCGGCGGGGTCGCCGGCGGCGGCGCGCAGCAGCCAGTCGCGCCACGCGAACGCCTCCTCCTTGTAGCCGCCCGCCATCAGCGCGCCGAGGGTGAGTACGGAGTCGCGCAGCCAGCAGTAGCGGTAGTCCCAGTTGCGCACGCTGCCGATCCACTCGGGGAGCGACGTCGTCGGGGCGGCGACGATCCCCCCGGTCGGCGCATAGGTGAGCGCCTTCAGGGTGATCAGCGACCGCATGATCAGGTCGCGGGTCTCGGGAGCGCAGGTGGCCTGGGCCGCCCACCGCTTCCACCAGGTGATCGTGTCCTTGCGGAGTCGGAGCCCGTCGCCGGTGCGGGGCGGCTCCTCGTGCGACGGGTGCCACGCCATCACGAACGGCACCGCGTCGCCGGCCTCGACCACGAACTCGGCAACGGTGCTCTGGTCGGCGCCCACGAGGTCGACGGGCGTGTTGAGGACCAGCGCGTCGGGGCCGGCGATCGCGCGGAGACGGTGGTCCTCCTTGCGGACCCACGGCACGATCGATCCGTAGTCGAAGCGGATCCGCAGGTCCATGTGCATGGGAACCCGCCCGGAGACACCCTCGACGATGCGGACCAGCTCCACCTGGTGGGTGCGAATCGGCATGAAGTCGGAGATGCGCACCACGCCGTCGTCGGTGTGGAACGTGGTCTCCAGCACGAGCGTGTCGCCGTGGTACGCCCGCTCGACCCGCCGGACACCGCCGGCCGGCGCGAGCAGCCAGCGCCCGTGGTCGGGGGTTCCCAGGAGCCCGGCGAACACCGCGCCCGAGTCGAAGCGCGGGACGCACATCCAGTCGATGGAGCCGTCCGAGCCGACCAGCGCCGCGGTCTGGGTGTCGCCGATGAGCCCGTAGTCCTCGATGCGCAGCGGCACCGTCCCAACCTATTCGGCTATGAGTGGGTGATGCAGGACATCACCGCTCCCCGGGGTCCCCTCGCCGGCATCGTCGTCGTCGACCTCACCCGCGTGCTCGCCGGGCCCTTCGCCACGATGGTCCTCCACGACCTCGGCGCCCGGGTGATCAAGGTCGAGCGGGCCGGCGCCGGCGACGACGCCCGCGGCTTCGGCCCGTTCGTCGACGGGCGGTCGGCGTACTTCACCTCGCTCAACTGCGGGAAGGAGAGCATCGCGCTCGACCTCGACGTCGCCGCCGACCGCGCCGTCCTCGAGCGGCTCCTCGAGCGGGCCGACGTGCTGGTGGAGAACTTCCGGCCGGGCACGATGGACCGGCTGGGCTTCGGGTGGGACGCGCTGCACGTGCGTCATCCCGGGCTGATCTACGCCGCCGTGTCGGGCTTCGGGCGCACCGGCCCGTACTCGGCCCGGCCCGCGTACGACATGGTCGTGCAGGGAATGGGCGGCGTGATGAGCGTCACCGGCGAGGACGGCGGCGCACCCACCCGGGTCGGAGTGTCGGTCGGCGACCTCACCGCCGGGCTGTTCCTCGCGACCGGCATCAACGCCGCGCTGTTCCACCGGGCGGCCACGGGTGAGGGGATGCTCGTCGACGTGGGGATGCTCGACAGTCAGGTCGCGATCCTCGAGAACGCGATCGCCCGCTACACCGCGATGGGGGAGGTGCCGGGGCCGATCGGGTCGCGGCACCCGTCGATCACGCCGTTCGCCGCGCTGCGCACCGCCGACGGCGAGGTGATCGTGGCGGTGGGCAACGACAAGCTGTTCGTCGCGCTCTGCGAGGTGGTCGGGCGGCCGGAGCTCGCCGCCGATCCCCGGTTCGTCGACAACCATGCGCGGTGCGCGCACGTGCACGAGCTCCACGAGCTACTGGAGCAGGCGCTGGTGACACGTCCGACCGCCGCGTGGCTCGACGCGCTGGAGGCCGCGGGCATCCCGTCGGGCCCGGTCAACGACGTCGCCGCGGTGGTCGACGACCCGCACGTGCGGGCCCGGCACATGATCGTGGGCATCGACGACCCCCGGGTCGCCCCGCTGCGGGTGGCCGGCAACCCGGTCAAGCTGTCGGGCTACCCCGACCTGGAGGTGCGGCCGGCCGCACCCGACCTCGACGAGCACCGGAGCGCGCTGCTCGCGGAGCTCGGCCTCTGAGCCGGCCCCAGCCGGTGGGTCAGCGGCGTTCCAACCGACGGTCGGGCACCAGCCACATGAGGGCCACGAGCACGTAGATCGCGACCGCGATCCATGGGCTCACGAACGCGAGGCCGACGGCCGCCGCGCAGAGCACCACGGAGACCTTCCCCTTCCGGTCGCGCCCGAGTGCCCGGGCGAGCGCCGAGTCGCGGCCTTCGTGGTGCACGATCGTGGTGGAGAGGATGAAGTAGGCGATCGCCGCGCAGAGCAGCACGACGCCGTAGACCGCGACCGGTGTGGTGGCGAAGTCGTTCTGGCCCACCCACGCCGTCGCGAACGGGAACAGCGACAGCCAGAACAGGAGGTGGAGATTGGCCCAGAGGATGCCGCCCGTCACCTCTGTGGTGCGCTTGAGCAGGTGGTGGTGGTTGTTCCAGTAGATGCCGAGGTACACGAAGCTCAGCACGTAGCCGAGGAACACGGGCACGAGCGGGCGGAGTGCGTCGAGCGTCGCCTCGTCGGGGACGTCCAGCTCCAGCACCATGATCGTGATGGCGATCGCGATGACGCCGTCGCTGAACGCCTCCAGCCGCCCGGGGGTCATCACCGCGTCGGGGCCGCCGTCGGGGTTCGTGTCGACGAGCGCGGCCGCGGCGGGGTCGGGCCGCACGGGATCGGGGGGCGCGGGGTCGGGGGGCGTGTCGTCGGGTGCCGGCACGCCTCGAGGTTCGCGTGCGCCGAGCCGCCGGTGGCGGATGGGCGGCGCGGGTACCCCGCAGTCCGGACGGGCCTATGCGGCGTCGGGTCCGGCTCGGGCTAGGTCGGCTCTGGCTCCTTGGGCGGCGAGGTGGGCGAGGGCGGGGAGGTCGGTGACGGGGAGGAGGGTGAGGCCGTCGGGCCGGTTGGGGTTGCCGAGGAGGATGTAGGGGCCGTGGGGGACGAGGAGGCCGTGGTGGCCGCCACCGCCTTTGCAGACGGCGGCGAGGTTGTCGATGGTGTCGGTGCCGCCCCACGAGCGCGGGATGAGGTGGTGCACGTCGAGGGGGCCGCGGACGTCGCAGCCGTCGATGCGGCATTTCCCGTCGCGCAGCAGCACGGCCCGCTTGGTCTTGGATGAGACCACGGACGCGGTCGTGCCGATCACGATCGGGTTTCCCTCGTCGTCGACGAGGTGCGGCTCGATGCGGGCGGAGGCCCGGAGCTTCTCGACCATCTCGTCGGGCAGCGGGATCCCCGCCACCGTCGCCGGCCCCGAGACGGGGACCTGCACGACGAGATGCGCTCCCGGCACGGTGGTGGTCTCGTCGGCCCGGCGTTCCCGGTAGGCGTCCACCAACATCATCAGGGCGTCGGCGCCGCGGCGTTCGTAGGGCTCCCAGGGCCGTCCCGGAGCGGGGCGCATGCCCTCGATCAGGTGCTTGATGACGAGCTCGAAGGTGGCGCCGTCGACATCGGGGAGCGCCCCCCGCAGGCGGAGCATCCCCTGGTCGGAGTCCCACCAGGTCCGCAGCTCCCGCGCCGCGCGCCGCGCGGCGGCGTCCTCGATGGTCGGCGTCCTGAGCTCGCGCGCCTTCTGCGCGAGATCCGCCGGCGACCACCTCGGTGCGCGCTCGGCCCATTCGTGCTCGTCGGACGCATCCGCGACCTTCACCACCTGCGCGAGCTGCGCATCCGACAGCCGGCCCTCCGCCGCCACCTGCGCGATCGAAGGCAGGTCCTCGAGCGCCCGCGCCGTCGCCACCGTCGCCCGCACATCCCGGATCGACACCCCGTCCACCCCGGCGAGCGTGTCGTCGATCCGGCCCCGCTCGTCGAGCACCCGAGTCGCGGCCAGCTCACGCATCCGCCAGCGGCGCTGCTCGCGCACCGCTTCCTCGCGGGCGGCTGCGATCCACTCCGTGGAGTGGCAGCGGAGCTCGTCACACAACGCCCCGAAGTCGAACGGTTCGGCGGCGCCCTGCGCGTGGTCGGGGGACCGGGGTGCATCCATGACTGCATGATCACACAAGGGTGTGACAGTTATTGCCAGAACCCAGTCAACTGGCGGAGAAATGTGAAAGAAGCCGACCCGATGTCGGAACCGGGCCGCTTCGTGGCGCCCACGGGCCACCGGCACAATGGCGGTCGTGATCCGGGAGATCGTGGGGTTCCGCCAGGACGAGGCCGGCGACTGGATCGCCGACCTGGCCTGCCTGCACCGCCAGCACATCCGCCACCAGCCACCGTTCTCCGAGCGCCCGTGGGTGCTCGACCCGGCGGCGCGGGCGGCCCGGATCGGGACGGGGTGGGACTGCCCGCTGTGCGACCGGGCCGAGCTCCCCGAAGGGCTCCACCTCGTGCGGACGGCCGGCCCCTTCGACGACGTGACCCTGCCGCCCGGGCTGCGCGCCACCCATCACGTGGCCGCCGCGCGTTGGGGGCGGCTCCGCCTGCTCGATGGCGCGGTCGGGTTCTCGATGGACACCGACCCGCCGATCGTGCGGCACATGGTCGCCGGCGACGAGCAGCCCATCCCGCCCGAGGTGCCGCACCGCCTCACGGTCGACGGGCCGGTGCGCCTCGTGGTCGAGTTCTTCGCCCGCGACGACTGAGTCGGGATCAGGCGCCGCGGAACTGCGGGTCGCGGCGCTCCATGAAGGCCGACGCGCCCTCCTTGAAGTCGTCGCTGGCCCACGCGGCCTGGATCGCGGCGTCGACGCCGGGCTGCTCGTCGTCACGACCCGACACGGCCGCGTGGATCGACCGCTGGTGCGCGATGTGCGAGAGCGGCGCATTGCGGGCGATCTCCCGCGCCATGTCGTACACCGAGGTCTCGAGCGCGTCGGTCGCAACCACTCGGTTCACGAGCCCGATTCGCTCGGCTTCACGCGCGTCGATGCGCCGACCGGTGTAGAGGATCTCCGCCGCCTGCCCAGGACCGACGAGCGACACCAGCGTCGACGTGGCCTCGTACGGGTAGCCGACACCGAGCTTGGCGGCCGGGATGCCGAACGACGCGTCCTCCGAGCAGATCCGGATGTCGGCGCCGAGGGCGACCATCAGGCCGCCGCCGATGCAGTACCCGCGGATCATCGCGAGCACCGGCTTGCCGATCGCGAGCGTGCCCCGGGTGGGCGACGGCGCGACCGAGGCGGCGGGCGGGGGAGTGGTGATCTGGCCTCCGCCCAGCTGGGCGATGTCGGCGCCGGAGATGAACGCCTTCTCGCCGGCTCCGGTGACCACGACCACCCGGACCTCGGGGTCGGCGGCGAACGCCTGGCGCACCCGCCCGAGCGCGGCGAGCATGTCTCCGGTCATGGCATTGTGCTTCGCGGGGTTGTCGAAGACGATCGTGCCGATGCCGTCGGTGTCGACGGTCGCATGCAGCTGGTCGCATCCCGTGTCCACAGATCCGGAATCTAGATGAGGGGGAGTGATGACGGGGCCGCTCGAGGGGATCCGCGTGGTCGACCTCACCCGGGCGCGGTCGGGCCCCACCTGCGTGCGCCAGCTCGCCGACCTGGGGGCCGACGTGATCCAGGTGAGCGACCCGCGCGCGGGCGACATCGCCGGCTCCGACAGTGCCAACCTCCAGCGCAACAAGCGGTCGGTCGCGCTCGACCTCCACCACCCCGACGGTCTGACCGCGTTCCTCTCGCTCACCGACCGGGCCGACGTGTTCGTGGAGAACATGCGCCCCTCGGTGAAGCACCGGCTCGGCATCGGACCCGACGTGCTGCTCGAGCGCAACCCGCGCCTCGTGTACGCGAGCATCTCGGGCTTCGGCCAGACCGGCCCGTACGCGGAGCGCGGCGGCCTCGACCAGGTCGCGCAGGGCATGGGCGGCGTGATGTCGGTCACCGGCCCGCCGGGGACCGGGCCGTGGCGCGTCGGCATCGCGATCAGCGACACCGCGTCGGGCACGTTCCTCACCCAGGGGGTGCTCGCGGCGCTGTTCGCGCGTGAGCGCACCGGCCGCGGTCAGTGGGTGCACACCTCGCTGCTCGAGGCGATGGTCAATTTCATGGACTTCCAGGCGTGCCGCTGGCTCACCGACGGCGAGGTGCCGCCCCAGCAGGGCAACGACCACCCGACGTTCTTCCCGATGGGCACCTACCGCTGTGCCGACGGCCACGTGAACATCGCCGGGCTCAAGGGTCTCGACGCGTTCGTGGGCGCGCTGGGCCTCCACGATCTCCTCGACGACCCCCGGTTCGCGACCGACGAGGCCCGCAAGGCGAACCGTGATGCGTTCAACGCGGCGTGCGAGGAGCGGCTCGCGCACATGGAGGTGCGCGACGTCGTCGAGCAGCTCAACGCGCTCGACATCCCGGCCGGGCCCGTCTACGCGGTCGACGAGGTGTTCGCCGACCCGCAGGTGCAGCACCTCGACACCTACGAACGGCGGGTCGACGCGGCCGGCGCCGACGTCGCGCTGCTGCGCTACCCGGTGACGCTCACCGACACGCCGGCCGCCATCCGCTCCGGGCCACCTCGGAGCGGCGGCGACACCCGGGCGGTGCTCGCCGAGCTCGGCTACGACGACGCCACGGTCGACGCGCTGGTGGCGTCGGGCGCCGCGGCCGACGGCACGGCGGCGCCCGGCTGGCTCACCTGACCGGCGTCGGACGGCGGCCCGGGCGTCCGCGGCCCGTCGGCGGGAGCGGACCGAAACCCGACTGCTAGGGTCGGGTTTTCCATGGACCCGAAGCGCCTGCTCTCCTTCCCCGACCCGGTCAACGAGGTCGCCGCCCGGCTGGTCGCCGGCGGGGTGGTCCTCATGGCCGGGGTGACGCTCGCCTTCCAGGCGGAGTGGATGCTGTGGGTGCTCGCCTACGGCTTCGTCGCCCGGGTGTGCACGGGTCCGACCCTGAGCCCGCTCGGCCAGCTCGTCACCCGGGTGCTCGTGCCGGCCCTCCCGTTCGCCGAGAAGCCGGTCCCCGGCCCGCCGAAGCGGTTCGCCCAGGGCATCGGCGCCCTGGTCACGGTGAGCGCCGTGATCCTCGCCGGCGGGTTCGGTCAGGTCGGTGCCGCCTACGGGCTGATCGCCGTCCTCACGATCGCGGCGGGCCTCGAGGCGTTCGTGGGCTTCTGCCTCGGCTGCAAGGTGTTCGCCCTCTTGATGAAGGTGGGCGTGATCCCGGAGACGGTGTGCGAGCGCTGCAACGACATCTGGGCGGGGCAGCCGCCCGCGGTGAGCACCGGGCGCTGAGCCATGGGGCTCCACCTCCACTGGTTCCTCCCCACCGGCGGCGACAGCCGTGACGTGCTCGCGGTGGGCGACGACGCGCACCGCCGCGAGCCCACGCTCGAGTACCTGAGCGTCCTCGCCCGCACCGCCGAGGACCTCGGGTTCGAGGCGGTGCTCACCCCCACGGGCACCTGGTGCGAGGACTCCTGGGTCTCCACCGCGGCGCTCATCCGCGACACACAGCGGCTCAAGTTCCTCGTCGCGTTCCGGCCCGGCTCGATCACCCCCACGCTCGCCGCGCAGATGGCGGCGACCTTCCAGCGCCACTCGGGTGGGCGGTGCCTCCTCAACGTGGTGACCGGTGGCGACGCCGGCGAGCAGCGCCGCTTCGGCGACCACCTCGGGCACGACGAGCGGTACGCGCGCACCGACGAGTTCCTCGCGATCGTGCGCGGCTGCTGGAGCGGCGAGCCGTTCGACTTCTGCGGCGACCACTACGAGATCGAGGGCGCCACCACCCGCATCGCGCCCGACCCCGAGCCGGAGATCTACTTCGGTGGCGCGTCGGGCGCGGCCGAGGAGGTCGCGGCCAAGCGGGCCGACGTGTACCTCACCTGGGGCGAGCCACCCGACCTGGTGGCCCCCCGGGTCGAACGGGTCCGCGCGCTCGCAGCCGCCGAGGGCCGCACCGTGCGGTTCGGCATCCGGCTGCACGTGATCAGCCGTGACACCGCTGCCGACGCCTGGGCGGAGACGGATCGACTGCTCGCCCAGATGGACGACGACGTGATCGCACTCGCCCAACAGGGCCTCGAGAAGAGCGAGTCGGTGGGGCAGCAGCGCATGCGCGCGCTGCACGGCGGCTCGCGGGAGTCGCTCGTGGTCGCCCCCAACCTGTGGGCGGGGATCGGTCTGGTGCGCGGCGGCGCCGGCACGGCGCTCGTGGGCAGCCACGACGAGGTCGCCGAGCGCATCGCCGAGTACCACGCGCTCGGCTTCGAGGAGTTCATCGTCTCGGGCCACCCGCACGTGGAGGAGGCGTACTGGGTCGGCGAGCACGTGCGGCCCCGCCTGGTGCGCGCCGGCCTGGTCGATCCCTCCGACGCCGCGACCCGCGCCGTCCCCAAGCTCTCCCTCTCCGCCCTCTCCGCGCGCTGATCCGTCAGCGGGCGGCGTCGCCCCGGCGGTACTCCGCGGTGAGCGCGTCGAGACGCTGCTTCAGGTCGGCGTCGACCACCAGGTCGAGCGCGGCGATGCTCGCGTCGAGCTGCTCTGGACGGCTCGCGCCGATGATCGGCGACGTGACCACCGGGTTGGCGAGCACCCACGCGACCGCGAGCGTCACGAGATCGGTGCCCACCTCGTCGGCGAGCGCGGTGAGCTGCGCGACGGTGTCGAACTCGCGGTCGTGCCAGTAGCGGTCCTGGTACGTCTGCGACGCGTTGCCGAGCGTGAAGCGCGTGCCTTCGGTCGGCGGGCCGGGGCGGTGCTTGCCCGAGAGCATGCCGCCCGCGATCGGGTTGTACGGGATCACGCCGATGCGCTCCTCGGCGCACAGCGGGAACAGCTCGCGCTCGAACTCGCGGAACAGCAGGTTGTAGCGGGGCTGGACGCTGTCGAACCGGGCGAGGCCGAGGTGCTCGGCCCGCCCGTTGGCACGCGCCAGCTGGTAGGCGAGGAAGTTGGAGCAGCCCACGTACCGGACCTTGCCGACGCGCACGAGGTCGTCGAGCGCGCCCAGCGACTCCTCGATCGGGACGCCGGCGTCGTAGAAGTGCAGCTGGTAGAGGTCGACGTAGTCGGTGCCGAGCCGGCGCAGCGACGCGTCGATCGCCGCCGTTATGTGCTTGCGCGAGCTGCCCATGTCCCACGGATTGGGGCCCATCGGACCCCAGCACTTCGTGGCGAGGACGATGTCGTCGCGCCGGCGCCCGTCGCGCATCCACGCACCGATGATCTCCTCGGTGCGGCCCGCGGTGTCGAGCCCGCCGCCGATCGGATACACGTCGGCGGTGTCGACGAAGGTGACCCCGGAGTCGAACGCGCGGTCGAGGATGGCGAACGACGTGGCCTCGTCGCACTGGAGGCCGAACGTCATGGTCCCCAGGCAGAGTCGGGAGACGGTCAGGCCGGTGCGGCCCAGCTTGGTGTGCTGCATCCGGCCATCATGGCCGAGCGAGGTGGCTCAGGCCGACGGGATGCGCTCGCGGACCCAGATGATGCTGCCGGCCTCGGGCATCGCAGCCTCCCAGCCGGCGAGCAGACCGTCGATCTCGTCGCGGGTGGCCACCGTGCCGAGGACCTCGACGGTCACGGCCTCGGTGGGCATGTGCTGCGGGAAGATGTCGCCGATGCCGTCGCTCGCCATCGGCTCCACCGGCTCGAACATGGCGTACACCTCGCCCGTGTCGGCCACCCACAGCACCTCGTACCGACCGCCGTCGGCGTCGGTCCACTCGGCGCCGAACGCGATCTCCTCCGACGCCCGGCGTCGGGGATCGGCGTCGTAGAACTCCTCGATGTCCATCGCGCCCGAGCCTACGCGCTCGGCTGCCGATCGGGCCGTGGGCGGGTCAGTCCCCGCTCGGCAGCGCTGCTTCGCCCTGTCTGGTCGCTCTGCTGCCTGGCTGCGGTGGGTGGTGCGTCGTCAGTCCCCGCTCGGCAGCGCCGCTTCGCCTTGTCTGGTCGCTCTGCTGCCTGGCTGCGGTGGGTGGTGCGTCGTCAGTCCCCGCTCGGCAGCGCCGCTTCGCCTTGTCCGGTCGCTCTGCTGCTTGGCTGCGGTGGGTGGTGCGTCGTCAGTCCCCGCTCGGCAGCGCCGCTTCGCTGACATGCGTGCCGACGCCGCCGAGGGGGAACTTCGACCCGATCCCGCCGTCGACCAGCAGCATCTGGCCGGTGACGTAGTCCGACATCGGCGACGCGAAGTACAGGATCGCCCGGGCGATGTCCTCGGGTCGCCCGGGCCGCTGCAGCGGCGTCGCCGCGGCGAGCGTCGCCTGACGCTCGGGCGACACGATCGCCTCGGTCGCCGGGGTCACGACCGCGCCGGGCGACACCGCGTTGACCCGGATGCCGTCGCGGCCGTGCTCCACGGCCAGCGTCTTCGTCAGGTGGATCAGCCCCGCCTTCGCTGCGCCGTAGGCCGAGTGGTTGGGAGCGCCGAACACGCCGCTGATCGACGTGACGTTGACGATCGAGCCCCCGCCCCGCGCGGCCATCCGCGGGATCGCGGCCCGGCACAGCCAGAACACGTAGCGGAGGTTGAGGTGGAGCACGCGATCCCACTCGTCGGTGGACCAGTGCTCGAGGTGGCGCCACTCGGCGAGGCCGGTGATGCCGCCCGCCACGTTGACGAGCACGTCGGGGCCGCCGAGCGCGGCGACCGCCGTCTCGATCACGGCCGCGCCGGCGTCCTCGTCGCGCAGGTCGGC
>VGCA01000002.1 GCA_016870245.1 Actinomycetota bacterium
CGGCTCCGGCGGCTCCGGCCCCGGAGGCCGACGCGCCGGCTCCGGCCGTGGTGCCGATGACGGTGATGCGCAAGCGCATCGCCGAGCACATGGTCCGCTCGCACGCCACGAGCGCGCACGCGTACACGTCGGTCGAGGTCGACTTCGAGCGGATCACCCGGGTGCGGGCATCGCAGCGCGGGGCGTGGCGGGCCCGCGAGGGCTTCTCGCTCACCTACCTGCCGTTCATCGCCCGCGCCGTGAGCGACTGCGTCGACGACTATCCGGTCGTCAACGCCAGCATCGACAGTGACAACCTGGTGCTGCACCCCGCGCTGCACCTCGCCGTGGCGGTCGACCTCGCGTTCGAAGGCCTGATCGCGCCGGTGATCCGCAACGCGGAGGGAAAGCGGCTGCGCCAGGTCGCCCGTGAGGTCAACGATCTCGCCACGCGGGCGCGGGCCAAGCAGCTGAGCCCCGACGAGGTGCAGGGTGGCACGTTCACCATCACCAACCCCGGGCCCTTCGGCACCCACCAGACGCTCGCGATCATCAACCAGCCCCAGGTCGCCATCCTCGCGACCGACGGCATCACCAAGCGGGCGACGGTGGTGGAGGGCGCCGACGGCGGCGACGTGATCGCGGTGCGGCACACCGGCCTGCTCACCCTCGGGTGGGACCACCGGGCGTTCGACGGCGCGTACGCGGCGGCGTTCCTCAACGCGATGCGAGACGTCCTCCAGACGCGCGACTGGGAGGCCGAGCTCGAGTGAGCCGGCCATGACCACGCTCCGCGCCCGGTGGCTGGGTCGCGTGGCGTACGCGGAGGCGAGCGACCTCCAGCGCGCGCTGCACGGGCAGGCCGACGACGACTACCTGCTGCTGCTCGAGCACCCACACGTGTACACGCTGGGCACCCGCGCCGACCCGGCGCACGTGCTCGTGCCACCCGCGCAGGTGGGCGCCGACCTCGCGGTCACCGACCGGGGCGGCGACGTCACCTACCACGGGCCGGGCCAGCTCGTGGGCTACCCGATCGTCACGCTGCCCGAGTGGCAGGACGGCCGGGCCGATGTCGTCGCCTACGTGCGCGCACTCGAGCGGGTGCTCGTTGCCGTGCTCGGCGACTTCGGCGTCCCCGCCCACACCGAGGACGGGTACACCGGCGTGTGGGCGGGCCCCGACAAGGTCGGCGCGATCGGCGTGAAGGTCGCCGGCCGGCGCACGCGCCACGGTGTCGCCCTCAACGTCGACCCCGACCTGACGATGTTCGGCCACATCGTCCCGTGTGGCATCGCCGACCGCGGCGTCACGTCCCTCGCCCGGTTGCTCGGCACGGCGCCATCCGTCACCGACGTTGCCGACCGAATGACCGCGCGCTTCGCCGAGACCCTCGGCTACGCCGATGTCGACGTCCAGTCCGTCGCGACACTCGTCCCCCGCCCCGACCATGTGACGCTCAGCCACACCATGCGTGGCTCGGCGTCACATGCTGGGGCGGCGCCCGAACATGTGACGCTGGACCACAGCATGCGTGGCTCGGCGTCACATGCTGGGGCGGCGGAGCCGGTCCGGCTCCTCGGTCGCCTGGCCGCGGCGGGGGTGGAGGTGCCCGCGCCCGACGCCGCCTTCCGGCGCCCCGACTGGATGAAGGTCCGGGCCGACCTCGGGCCCGACTACCTCGCCACCAAGCGCCTGATGCGCAGTCTCTCGCTCACCACGGTGTGCGAGGAGGCGGGCTGCCCCAACATCTACGAGTGCTGGGCCGATCGCACCGCCACGTTCATGGTCCTCGGGGAGCGCTGCACCCGGGCCTGCGGCTTCTGCCTGGTCGACACCCGCCATCCCCTGGCGCCGGAGGCCGACGAGCCGGCCCGGGTCGCCGACGCGGTGGTCACCCTCGGCCTGGCCCACGCGGTGGTCACCAGCGTGGCCCGCGACGACCTCCCCGACGGCGGCGCCGCGCACTTCGCCGCGACGATCGCCGCGATCCGCGAGCGCTCGCCGCACACGACCGTCGAAGTGCTGATCCCCGACTGCAAGGGCGACGCCGCCGCACTCGACGTGATCCTCGGCGCCCGGCCCGACGTGCTGAACCACAACCTCGAGACGGTTGCCCGGCTCCAGCGCGCGGTGCGCCCCAACGCGGGGTACGCCCGCTCGCTCACCGTGCTCGCCCGCGCCCGGGCCGCCGGGCTCGTCGCGAAGTCGGGGCTCATCGCCGGCCTGGGCGAGACCGACGACGAGATGCGCGCCGCGATCACCGACCTGCGCAACGTGGGGGTGGAGGTCCTCACCGTCGGCCAGTATCTCCGGCCGTCGCCCGCGCACGCGCCGGTCGTGCGCTGGTGGACACCCGACGAGTTCGGCGCGCTGCGGACCCTCGCCGAGGATCTCGGGTTCGCCCACGTGGAGTGCGGCCCGCTCGTGCGGTCCAGCTACCACGCGAAGCGGGCGGTGGAGACGACCACGCCGGTGACCATCGGCACGAGCCGGAGCGCCTGATGGGCCGCGTCCTCGACGGCATCTCCAGGGAGCTGGCGGCGTTCCTCGAGGCCCAGCCGGTGTTCTTCGTGGCCACCGCGCCCGACGACCCCGATGGCCACGTGAACTGCTCGCCCAAGGGCCTCGACACCTTCCGGGTGATCGACGACCACACCGTCGCCTACCTCGACCTCACCGGCAGCGGCGTCGAGACGGTCGCCCACCTGCGCGACAACGGCCGGATCACGCTGATGTTCTGCGCGTTCGCCGGTCGCCCCGACATCGTGCGCCTCCACGGACGCGGTCGGGCGGTGGCGGCCGACGCCCCCGACGCCGCGCCGCTGCTCGCCCGCTTCCCGCCCGTCGCCGGCGCCCGTACCGTGATCGTGGTCGACGTCGAACGGGTCTCGAGCTCGTGCGGCTTCGGGGTGCCTCGGATGACGCTCGACGGCCCGCGCGACGACCTCGTCACCTGGGCCGAGAAGAAGGGCCCCGACGGGATCACCCGCTACTGGCAGGACAAGAACGCCACCAGCATCGACGGCCTGCCGGGGATCGCGTGAGCCGCGACCGGGACCGGGTGACTGCGTGAACCCCGATACCACCCGGCTGGCCCGCGCGCGGGAGCGCATGGGGGCGCTCGGCGTGGATGTGCTGCTCCTCTCGGTGGGCCCCGACCTGCCGTACCTGACCGGGTACGAGGCGATGCCGCTCGAGCGGCTCACCATGTTCGTGCTGCCCGTCGCCGGCGACCCGGTGCTGCTCGTGCCCCGGCTCGAGGCCCCCCGGGTGGAGGCGCGGCCCGACCTGTTCGTGCTCGAGACGTGGGACGAGACCGACGACCCGGTGGCCCGGGTGGCCGCGCTCGCAGGGTCCGTGGGGCAGGTGGCCATCGGCGACCAGACCTGGGCCCGGTTCGTGCTCGACCTCCAGCGCGCGCTGCCCGGCGCCGAGTTCTCGCCGGCCGGCCGGGTGCTGGCACCGTTGCGGGTCGTGAAGGACACCGCCGAGATCGACGCGCTGCGCCGGGCCGCCCACGCGGTCGACGGGATCGCCGCGGAGATGCGCACCCGGCCGTTCGCCGGTCGGCGCGAGATCGACGTGCACCGCGAGCTCGTCGAGCGGATGCTCGAAGCCGGGCACGAGCGGGCCAACTTCGCGATCGTCGCCACGGCCGCCAACGCCGCGAGCCCCCACCACGAGCCGTCGTCCCGCGTGATCGCCGACGGCGACGTCGTGCTGTGCGACTTCGGCGGCACGATGGACGGCTACTGCTCCGACATCACCCGCATGTTCGTGGTGGGGGAGCCCACCGCCGAGGTGGCCGACACCTATGCCGTGCTGGTCGCCGCGCAGGAGGCCGGCGTGCAGGCGGCCACCGTGGGCACGCCCTGCGAAGCGGTCGACGCCGCCGCCCGACGGCTGATCGCGGATGCCGGGCTCGGCGAGCACTTCGTGCACCGCACGGGTCACGGGATCGGCACCGAGGCCCACGAGGACCCGTACGTCGTGGCCGGCAACCTCACGCCGCTGGCGGCGGGGCACGCGTTCAGCATCGAGCCGGGCATCTACCTGCCGGGCCGGTTCGGCCTGCGGCTCGAGGACATCGTCGTCGCGACCGCCACCGGGCCCGACCGGCTCAACGAGGCCGCGCGCGACCTCGCGGTCGTCGGCTGACCTGCGCCGCCCGACCGTGCAGCTCGATCTCGCGTCCGTCCTGATCCAGTGGGCCGCCGGCGGCCTGCTGTTCCTGTGGGTCACCACGCGCCACCGTGTGCTCGGCATCGGCTACGGCTGGCTGCTGCGGTCGACGTACGCGGCCATGGCCGCGGGCGGGGTGGTGGCCGGGGTCGTGGCCACCGACGCCGGTGTGGCCGCGACCGTGCGCGACGTCGCCGGGGCGGCGATGGCCGGCGCCGCGCTGCTGGCGCTGGTGGTGTCGGTGGTCAAGAAGGGCAACGGCCTCGAGGGCCCGGGGTCGTTCCCGCCCGCGCTCGACCTGCTGGCTCCGGCGGTCGGGGCGATCGCGGTGGTGGCCGCGGCCGTCGCCACGGGCGGCAACGACCTGCTGGCGATCAGCCGCCTGGTGGTGGGGGCCGCGTTCATCGGCGTGATCACCGACGCGATGCTCCTCGGCCACTGGTACCTCGTGCAGCCGGGCCTCTCCCGCGAGCCGATCAAGGAGCTCGTGCGCTGGTCGCTGTGGATCACCCCGGTCGAGATCGTGCTGATGCTCGTCCCCACCGGCATGGTGCAGGTGCTCAACGGCACGATCGACGACGGCTGGGGTGGGCTGCTGGGATGGATGTGGGTGTTCTTCGCCTTCACCACGCTGGGCCTGCTGATCGCGTCGCGGGCCGCGCTGAAGGAGCCGTACTACTCCGCGGTGATGGCCACGACCGGCCTGCTCTACCTCGCCATCCTCACCGCCTTCGGCACCGACGTGATGGCCCGGGCGGTGTTCGCGCCGTAGCCGTCGGGCTCGCAGCCCGCGATGGTCCGGGATCGTGGCGTCGTCGGTGGTCATGGCGTTCGGCGGCCGGGCCGGGTTCGCCGTTACTCTTCTGGCCGATGGTCGATCCGAACATCGAGGCGACGCTCAACCGGTCGCTGGACGCGCTCGACGGCGCCCACAACTATCGCGACTGGATCTTCTCACTCGCGCGCCCGCACCTCGAGGGGCCGGTGCTCGAGGTCGGTGCCGGAACCGGAACGTTCACCGGGCTCCTCGCCGGCGTGGGCTCCGTGACCGCGGTCGAGCCGGCCGACTCCCTCGCCCGGTCCCTGAAGGAGCACTACGCGGACGATCCCCGTGTCGAGCTCGTCCACGGCGTGGTCGACGACCTGCCGATGGAGGAGCGCTTCGCCTCGGCGGTCATGCTGAACGTGTTGGAGCACATCGAGGACGACACGGGTGCCCTCGTCGAGATCCGTCGGCGACTGCTGCCCGGGGGCACGGTGGTGATCTGGGTCCCGGCCTTCCAGATGCTGTACAGCCGCTTCGACGAGATGCTCGGGCACCAGCGCCGCTACCGCGTCGCCCCACTCCGCACGCTCGTCGATCACAGCGGCTACACGGTGCTCGACGCGCGGTACGTGAACGTCGTCGGATGGTTCGCGTGGTTGGTGGTCGCTCGCCTGCTCGGTCGCATCCCCGTGTCCTCCGACTCGATCTCGATCTACGACCGCGTCGTGGTCCCGATGGTGCGGGCCGTCGAGCGATCGGTGCGACCGCCGTTCGGGCAATCGGTCCTCGTCGTGGCGCGGAAGCCCCTCGGTGGCGCATGACCCGATGACGGCGCCGCGGACCCGGAGCATCCCGTGGGGCCGGGTGGTCGCCATCGGGTTGCTGGGCCTCGCCATCGGCCTCGCCGGATGGGTGCGGTTCGGGTACGAGCGCGCTCCCGACCCCCAGCGCGTCACCGTGGTCGCGCGATCACTCGACGTCGCGTTCGTCCTCGAACGCACCGCGGGGGACCCGGTCGCGGGGTACGAGCTGGTTGGCGACGGGTTCACGCAGCGGGCCGACGGCGTGTGGGAGGCGGATCGCCCGGGGGCGCGCATCACCTACTCGGGGTCCGTCGGCGGCCGAGCGTTGGTCCGCTTCGACTCCGGCCCCGACGGTGGCCGCGCGGTGGTGCGCACGGCCGCGGGTCCCGTGGCCCGCGTGGACCTGTCGGCCGACGAGCCGGGGACCGAGGTCGTCGCCGTCGACACACCACTGCGACTCCAACCCGCGAACATCCTCCTGCTCGTCCTGTCCATCGGGATCGGGGTCCTGCTCGCGCTCCTCGTGGTCCGGATCGTGGCGGCGATGGTGCGCCGCGTGGGGGTGGGCCGCGCGGTCGGCGGTCTCGCCGGGCTCGTCTTCGTCGCGGCGGTCGTCGTGGTGTGGTGGCTGCCCGCCCCCCGGATCATGCAGGCCGATGTCACCGTGACCCACCCGGCCGGGTCGGCCGCGGTCGCCGTCGGGCTCGAACGCGCCGGCGGGGTGCCGCGCAGCGCGCTGGCCGACGACTTCGGCGGACCGGGGTGGACCATGGTCGGTCGCCGCTCGGTGTCGACCGAGCCGGGCGCACAGACCCGATGGGCCGGCATGGTGAGCCCGGACGACACCCTGGAGCTCTCCGGCGACGGGCCGGGAGCCCGCGCGCTGGAGGTCGAGGTCGACGGCGTGTCGCGCCGGGTGGTGCTGGGCGACGACCGCCGCGCGTCCGTCTCCTTCGCCGACCTCGGGGCCGGAGCCGGGGTGACCGATGGCGCGATGCGGGTCGCCGCGCTCCTGGGTGACGTGCTGCTCGTCGCTGTCGGTCTCCTCCTCTTGGCAGCGGGAGCGTTCCTGATCGTCCGCCGGGTGCGCGGTGGGCGGCGACCGACCGTCCCTCACCCGTCGACCGGTGGCGACGCGAGCTGGCGTCTGACCTGGGGCCTCGCCTCGGTGCCGCTCATCGGCTGGCTCGTCCTGCTGGCGGTGTTCTGGCCCGGTCCGATGAACCCGGACGCGATGAGCCAGTGGTTCCAGGTGCAGGACGACGTGCTCGCCGACTGGCACCCGTACCTGCTCGCCCTCCTCTTCGCCGGGACCCGGGCGATCGTCGACAGCCCGTGGTTGCCGATCCTCCTCGTCGTCGGGACGGCGGCGTTGCTCGCGGGTCGCGTCGGCGCGTGGAGCGTGGCGCGCGGCCGTTCGGTCGGGCAGACGGCCGGCTGGATGCTGCTCCTCGTAGCGGTCCCCGCCACGGCGCTGCACACGGTGACCCTGTGGAAGGACTCCTTCTACGGGATCGGCTTGCTCGGCCTGGTGCTGTGCCTCTGGCGGGTCGAGGACACCCGGGGCCTGTGGCTCGATCGAACCCGCAACGTCGTCCTCCTCGTGATCGCGGGCGCGGGGACGTGGCTCGTCCGCCACAACGGCTGGCCCGTCGTGCTCGGTGCCCTGCTGATCGCGCTGCTCGCCCATCGCGCTCAATGGCGCCGCTTCGTCGTCATCGCCGCCGCGATCGTGGTCATCGTCGGTGTGGTCCAGGTCCCGTTGGCGCGGATCCTCGACGTCGGGCCGAACCCGGTGGACGACATCGTGGTCGTACAGCACATCTCGATGCATCTCGCCGAGGGCACCGATCTCACGGCGAGTGAACGCCGCCTTCTCGAGGAGCTCCGGCCGCTCGACGAGCCCTGGCCCTACTTGTGCAGCTCGATCCAGGCCACGTGGTCCGGACCCGACGTGATCCCCATGGATCGCTACCTCGACCGGGCCTCGGAGCTGCGGTCTCTCGCGCTCAGGCTCGCGCTGCGCAATCCCGGCGCCGAGCTGCGGCACCTCGCGTGCGCGAGCAAGATCGTCTGGCAGCCGTGGTCGAGCGGCACCACGACCTACTTCATGGAGTGGTACGACAACGGTGGGCGGATCGACTACCTGCCCGTCTGGCTCCTGCGCTCGCCGATGGAGGAGCCGGGCAACACCGGCCTGGCCGTCGCGGTGTTCCGCCTCGTCGACCGCGCGCCGGATTGGCTCGTCCGACCCGCGCTGTACCTGTGGGTGCTGGTCGCGGCGATCGTCGTCTCGGTGCGCCGTTCACGGTCGTGGGCGCCGCTGCGCATGACCTCGCCCGTGCTCATCCAGAGCGTCGCCCTGGCCGCCGTCAACCTGGTCCAGGATGTTCGGTTCCAGTACGGAGTCGTGCTCGTCGCGGTGCTGATGGCGCCGTTGCTCTTCACCGTGCGCCGTGACGACGACCCCGAGGGGCCGCCGCTCGTGTGGGCGGCCTGGCCGTCCGGTTTGTCGGATTCGGCGCCGCTGACGGCGGCGGGCACGTCCGAAGCCCCGGTGCAGGCCGGGTCGATCACGCCGGGCGGGTAGATTCGTGCGGTCATGTGGCACCACGACGCGGCCGGTTGGAGGTTGCAACAGCCGACCTTCGCCGGCGACGCGCTCGATCCCGATCACGCGGCCGGTCCCTGGTTCGGCCACCGTTGGTTCGCCTACGACCTGATCCGCTGGGGCAGGCCCGACACGATCGTCGAGCTCGGAACGCACTTCGGCGTCTCCTTCTTCGCGTTCTGCCAGGCCGTGCTCGACGAGCAGTATCCGGCGCGCCTCCACGCGGTCGACACGTGGGCGGGCGACCCTCACGCGGGTGAGTACGGCGAGGAGGTGATCGGGGTCGTGCACCGGGTCCGCGACGCCGCGTTCCCGGACCTCGACGTGACCCTCCACCGGTGCCTCTTCTCCGAGGCGCTCGACGCGTTCCCCGACGACTCGGTGGACCTCCTGCACATCGACGGCTTCCACACCTACGAGGCCGTGCAGGACGACTTCGAGACCTGGCTCCCGAAGGTCGCGCCGGGCGGGATCGTGCTGTTCCACGACGTCGCACCGGAGAGCGGGTACGGCAGCGCCGATTACTTCGCCGAGCTGGCGCAGCGCTTCCCGAACCTGTTCTTCCCGCACAGCTTCGGACTCGGTGTACTGGCTCCCAAGGGGACGGAGGGAGTCGAGTTCGTGTTCGGCGAGGAGCTCCGCCGGTGGCGTGGCTACTACGAGGCCCGGGCCGGCGCGTATCTCGGTGATCTCGTCTCGCGTACCCAGGCGGGGATGATCGACGCGCGCGACGAGGCGCTCGCTGCGCAGGCCCGCACGATCGACGGGCTCTGGGAGGTCGCGGCCGCTCGCGACGAACGGCTCCACGCCGCCGAGACGGCGATCCAGGACGAACGCGCGGCCACGGCGGCAGTGCTCACGTCTGGGCGGATTCGGGGCGGCGGCCTCTGGACGGTGGCCGCGCCGTTGGCGGAGCGCGTGCGCGGTCAGGCCGCGGCGGTGCGGAACGGGCCTGGGAGCAACGGTGTGGCGGGTCGGATCGCGCGCGTGCGGAGCGAGGCGCAACAGACCCTCCACGCGATCAGGGAACGGACGGTCGAGCGGGCGCAGGGCGTCGTCGGGCGGTCGTTCGACCCGCTGTTCTACCTGGTGCAGAACCCCGACGTCCGCCGCGTGGGCACCGATCCGCTGACGCACTACCTGCGGTTCGGATGGCGCGAGTGGCGTGACCCCCAGCCGCTCTTCTGGGGTCGGTGGTACTGCGAGACGCACCCCGACATCGCGGCCGCCCGGGTCGATCCCTTCCGCCACTACCTCGTCCACGGGTGGCGTGAGGGACGCGACCCTTCGCCGCTGTTCGAGAGTGCCTGGTACCTGGAGCGCTCGGCGGCGGCCCGGGACTCGGGGGTCAGCCCGCTCGAGCACTGGTGGCGGGAGGGCTACGCCGCCGGCGACTTCGTCCACCCCGAGCAGCAGCGCCGGGTCCTCGCGCTCGAGCCGGCGGATCCCACGCCGGCACGCGCCGTCGTCGGGTGCTCGTTGTCGGACCCGTCGGGCGAGACCCGCCCCGTCGCGCTCGACGACCTCGTGTACGCGGATGTCGACCTGGTCACCATCGACCTCTGGGGCACGATGGTCACCCGGCGCCGGCCCGCCGACGCGGCCAAGCTCGCCACCGCACGGCGGATGCTGCTCGCCCACCGCGGTCGACTGCCGGCGGGGACCTCGCCCTGGTCGCTCCTCGACCAGCGGGTCGAGGTCGAGGCCAAGATCAGTGCGGCGAGCGACCACGGCGAGTACCACCTCGTCGACGTCCTGACCCAGGTGCTCGTCGACGCGCTCGGGCTCGGTGCCGATGCGGCCCGTCCGCTGGCCGAGTCCTTCGCCGCCGACGAGATCGCCGACGAGGTCGCGTGCACCGATCCCGTCGAGGCGCTGGTGGCCTTCCTCGACCGCGTGCAGACCCGCGCCGAGCCGCCGCGGGTCGCGGTGGTGTCCGATTACTCCATCGGCGAGGACGGGCTGCGTCGGGTGCTCGCGGCCTGCGGGTTCCCCGCGTCGCTGCCGCTGTACGTCTCGTGCGACCGCGGGGCGTCGAAGCGCCTCGACGGTGCGCTGTTCGAGGTGGTCCGGAGCGACCTCGGAGTCGAGGCAGGCCGGCACCTCCACCTCGGCGACAACCCGTGGTCCGACGGGCAGGCGCAGGTCGCGACGGGTGGCTGGGCGGCGGTCGTCGAGCTCAGCGCCTCGCCGCACCCGGGTCCCGGGTCCCTCGACCCCGCCCATCTCGGCGAGCTCGTCGACTCCCTCCGCCGTGACCTCCGGGCCTTCGTGCCGGTGCTGGTGCCGCCGTCCGACGACCCCCGTGTCGTACGGGCCGCCCAGGCGGGCGTGCTCTCCTCCTTCATGCCGGTGGCACTGGTCGCGGGCGCAATCGAGGAAGCGGTCGGTCGTGGCGTCGACCGGGTGCTGTACGCGAGCCGTGAGGGCGCCTTCCTCGCCCGGGTGCACGAGGTCGTGGCGCCCGCACTCGCCGGCGCCGCGGCTCCCCGCGCGGTGCACCTCGAGGTGAGCCGCCGGTCCACGTTCGGCCCGTCGCTCGCCGGGATGGACCGCGACGACCTCCTCCGCATGTGGCGCCAGTACCCGAACCAGTCGCCCCGGGCCCTGCTCACGTCGATGGGCCTGGACGCGGAGGCCTTCACCGGCGACGTGGCGGCGGCCGGGCTCCGGCTCGACGAGGTGATCGAGGGGGTGGCCGACGACCCGCGCATCGACCGTCTGCTCGGCGACCCCGCCTTCCGGGCCCGGGCCGGCGCGGCGTTGCAGCAGGCGCGCGACGGACTGCTCGCGTACCTGGGTGACCGGCTCCCGCCCGACGGCGACGTCGTCCTCGTCGACGTCGGCTGGCGCGGGACCATCCAGGACAACCTCGCCCGGGTGCTCCCGGACCGGCACACCGTGGGCCTGTACCTCGGCCTGTTCCCGTTCCTCAACCCGCAGCCGCCCAACGTGGAGAAGCGCGCCGTCGCGTTCGACGCCAACGCGGGGCACGACTTCGGCTACGCCGATCCGCCGGCAGTGGTGGAGGCGCCGTGGACCCCCGACCTCCCGTCGGTCGTGGGGTACCGGCGGCACGGTGCGGCGGCCGAGCCCGTGTTCGAGGCGGAAGGGCCGCGTGCGATCGCCGCGGTCCACGCCTTCCAGGACGCCGTCGTCGGCGCGGCGCCCCTCGTCGCCGGGTGGATGGTCGCCCACGGGGTCACGACCGAGATGCTGCGCGAGCAGACCGAACGCGTGCTTCGTGAGTACTATGCGAGCCCGCCGGGCGGCGTGGCCGACATCTGGTTCGACTCGACGCACGACGACACGTTCGGCGCGTTGAACGACACGCCGTACGCGAAGCGCCTGCCGCCCCGGTCGATCCTCGCCGACGTGGGAGTGATCGGGAACCCGGCGCCCGTGACCGACGAGGAGCGGGACAGTCGGTGGGGCCCGGGCTACCGGGCATGGCTGCCGGTGAGGGCGCTGGAGGTGCTCAGGCAGATGTGGGGTGAGTTCGCTGAACGAGGTTGAGCCGGCCGGCCCCGGCGCGGCGGTCACTCCCGACGACCCCTACCTGCACGAGTACTTCTCGCGGTTCAGCCCCTCGATCTCGGCGCCGCAAGCGCCGTTGCGGGTGGCGTTCCTCGTGGGGTCGCTGTCCATCAGCGGGGGCACCTATGTGATCCTGCAGCACGCGCACTACCTGATGCGCCAGGGCGTCGAGGTCACGCTGCTCGTGAAGTTCCCGGCCCCGGGTGACGACCACGTGTGGCACCCGGCGCTGCGCGACCTCCCGTCGTACGCGCTGAAGGACGCGCCCGAGAGCCTCGAGTTCGACCTCGCGATCGCCACATTCTGGCGGACCGTCTACGCACTCCCGAAGGTGCGGAGCCGGCACTACGCCTACCTGGTCCAATCGATCGAATCCCGCTTCTACGCCGGCACCGAGGACGCCGAAGCCGTCCCGCTGGCCGAGCTCACCTACACGTTCGACCTTCCGGTGATCACGATCACCCACTGGATGCAGGCGTACCTTGCCCTCCGTCACCGTCGCCCCGCGTTCCTCGTGCGCAACGGCATCCGCAAGGAGATCTACGCGTCGGTCGGCCCGCGGCTCGCGGTCGATCCCGATCGTCCGTTCCGAGTCCTGCTCGAAGGCGCGGTCGACGTCGGGATGAAGAACATCCCCGCCTCCGTCGCGGTCGCGCGGGCAGCGGGGGCCGACGAGGTCTGGCTGCTGACCCCGAGTGCCGTGACGGAGGTCGACGGCGTCGACCGGGTGTTCAGCCAGGTGCCCATCGAGGAGACGTCGGTGATCTACCGGTCGTGCCCTGTATTGCTCAAGCTCAGCCTCGTCGAGGGCATGTACGGGCCCCCGCTCGAGATGTTCCACTGCGGCGGCACCGTGGTGACGAACGACGTGACGGGGAGCGACGAGTACGTCCGCGACGGGGAGAACGGTCTCGTCGTGCCCACCCACGACGACGCCGCCGCCGTCGCGGCCCTGCGCCGGCTGAAGGACGAGCCCGAGCTCCTCGCCCGACTCCGGGCCGGCGCACTGCGAACGGCGCGGCACTGGCCGGATTGGGACCACTCCTCGGAGGAGTTCTGGGATGTCGTCCGCACGATCGCGGAGCAGCCGGAGCCGGACAGCCTGGCGACGATCCTCGCCATCCGCAGTGCCGGCGTCGACCTCGGCATGTGACGTACGTGGTCGGGGCGCCGGGAAGGTCATCCGCTAGGTTGGGACCGAGATGAGTCGGGTCTCGGAACTCGTGGAGCGCCGTGAGCTCCTCGTCCACCTCACGCTGCGTGAGCTCCGCAGCCGCTACAAGAAGTCGGTCCTCGGCTGGACGTGGTCGCTGCTCAACCCGCTCGCCAGCGTCATCATCTACTGGCTGGTCTTCTCCGTCTTCCTGGAGGTGGAGCCGCCCATCGGCGAGCCCAGCGGTCTGCAGAACTTCGTGCTCTACCTGCTCTGCGGGCTGGTGCTGTGGAACTTCTTCGCGGGCTGCGTGAACCTCTCGCTCGACGCCTTCCTGGGCAACGCGAACCTGATCAAGAAGGTGTACTTCCCGCGCGAGCTGCTCGTCGTGTCGGGCGTGGCGTCCCTCCTCGTCTCGCTCTTCATCGAAGTGGGCGTGCTGTCGGTGATCCTGTTGATCGCGGGCAACATGGTGATCCCGTGGCTCCCCGTGGCCATCTTCCAGATCGCCGTCCTGACCGTGTTCGTCATCGGCATCGGCCTGTTCCTGAGCGTCGCCAACGTGTACTTCCGCGACGTGAAGCACTTCGTGGCGATCGCGATGCAGGCGCTCTTCTACTCCGCACCGATTGTCTACCCCATCTCGGTGGTCCCCGACGAGGTCGACTTCCTCGGGAGAGAGATCCCGATCGGCGAGATCTACCGACTGAACCCACTGGTCCACTTCATCGAGAACTTCCGAGCGGTGCTCTACGACCTCCGGTTCCCACCGCTGCGGTCCACGCTCTACCTCGTCGCCTGGGCGCTCGTCGTCCTCGTCCTGGGCTGGCGGTTCTTCACCCGCCACGACGGGCGCCTCCCGGAGGAGGTGTGAGCGCCGCGGCGGCCGTCTCGATCGAGTCGGTGTCGAAGCGGTTCCGGCGCTACCACGAGCGCAACCAGTCGCTGAAGGCGGCCGCGATGCGCAAGGGTCGCGCGCGCTTCGAGGAGTTCATGGCGCTCGACGACGTCTCGTTCAAGGTCGAGGAGGGCGTCTCGTTCGGTCTGATCGGCGAGAACGGCTCGGGGAAGAGCACGCTGCTGAAGTGCATCGCCAAGATCCTCACGCCGGACGCCGGGCGCGTCGTCACGCGTGGATCGGTGTCCGCGCTCCTCGAGCTGGGCGCCGGATTCCACCCTGAGCTGAGCGGCCGCGAGAACGTCTATCTCAACGGCGCCATCCTGGGGATGAGCAAGAAGCAGATCGACGCCCGGTTCGACGACATCGTGGCCTTCTCGGGGATCGAGCCCTTCATCGACTCGCCCGTGAAGAACTACTCGTCGGGGATGTACGTCCGGCTCGGCTTCGCCGTCGCCATCAGCGTCGACCCCGAGATCCTGCTGGTCGACGAGGTGCTGGCGGTGGGCGACGCGGAGTTCCAGCAGAAGTGCACCGACAAGATCCTCGACTTCAAGCGCGAAGGGCGCACGGTCATCGTCGTGTCGCACTCGATGCCGGCCGTGCGCAACCTGTGCGACCAGGTCGCACTGCTCGAGCACGGGCACCTCGTCGACGTCGGAAAGCCCGTCGACATCATCGACGAGTACCTGGTGGATGTCTTCGCCGACCGGGAGATCGACCAGACGGGCGGCGCCCGCTGGGGTTCGGGCGAGATCAGGCTGGAGGACTTCTCGATCCTCGACGAGGCCGGAAGGCCGGCGGAGCACATCCGTACGGGCGACCCGGTGATCCTGCGATTCCGCTACGCCGCCCGTGAGCCGGTTCGGCGACCGCTCTTCGGCGCGTCGATCTTCTCGGCCGACGGCGTGTACGTGGCCGGCCCCAACACGCGGGATGCCGACGTGGTGTTCGACACGCTCGATGGCTCGGGCACGCTCGACTTCCGGGTCGACCGCCTGCCGCTGGTTCCCGGCACGTACGACGTGACCGCGGCCATCCACGACCAGACGGGGACCCACGCGTTCGACTACCGGGAGAAGGTGCTCCGGTTCAACGTCGAGCTGGGGACCCCGCGTGAGAGCTGGGGCATCGTGTCCCTCGCCGGTGAGTGGGACGTCACGGCGAGCGGGGCGTCGCCCGCGCGCGGCTGATCCGTGGACGAGCGGGCGACCGCGCTGGCGGAGCTCGGCGCCCGGTGCGCCGGCCCCGACGTCGACCTCCTGACCCTCGACGTGTTCGACACGGTCTTGGTGCGGCGGGTCTCCCGACCGATCGACGCGTTCCTCGTCCTCGGGCACCGCCTGGAGCCGCTCGACCTCCTGCCCCACGGCGTGACGCCGGCTGCCTTCGCCCGACTCCGGCGCCTGGCGGAGGCCCGGGCCCGCGAGCGGGCGGTGGCCGAGGGCCGCAGCGTCGAGATCTCGCTCGAGGACGTCTACGCGGAGATCGCCGACGTGACCCCGGAGGTCCGGTCCCGCCTGGCCGACGCGGAGCTGCGGGTCGAGCGCTCGCTCTGCTTCGTCGACCCGGCGATCGTCGAGGTGGCGGACGCCGCCCGCGCCCACGGGTGCACCGTGGCCCTGGTGTCCGACACGTACTTCTCGGCGTCGCAGCTGGACTACCTCGTGGGGGGTCGGCTCGACGCGACCGCGGTGTTCGCGTCGAGCGAGCACGGCGTCGGAAAGGGCCAGGGGCTCTTCGACATCGTCCTCGACCGGCTCGACATCGAGGCGGGTCGCGCGGTGCACGCCGGTGACAACGAGCACGCCGATGTGGCTCCCGCCGAGCGCATCGGCATCCGGGCCTTCCTCTTGCCGCGGGTGTCGGGCGCGCTGACCGATCGGATGGTCGACGAGGGACTCGGGCTCGACTCGCCGCAGCACCCGGCAGTCGCGCCGCCGCGGTTCGACGTGGACGCCGGTGACCATGGCCTCGCCGGGCTGCGGGAGCGGGCCGTCTCCGCCGCATCGGTCGGTGACGACGCGCTCGCCCCCTACCGGGTGATCGGCGCCGGCGTCCTGGGCCCGGTCTTCGCGGGCTTCGCGGAGTGGGTGGTCCGCGAAGCCGTCGCGCTCGGCCATGGGCGCGTCTACTGCCTGATGCGTGAGGGTGCGTTGCTCGCGCCGCTCGTCGACACCGTGGCCGAGGCGCTGGGCGCCGACGTGCGCGCGGCGCCGCTCTGGGTGTCGCGCCACGTGGCGGTGCGGGCGGCCATCGGCGGTCCCGACGAGATCGACGAGGCGCTCCTTCGATCGTTCCTGGTCCGGCGTCGGGTCCCGACGGCGCGGGCACTCGCGGCGTCGCTCGGCGTGCCGGTCCGGCGCATCGCCGGGCGCGGCGAGTCGGATGTGCCGCTCGACGACGTCATGCTGGCGAATCGGGTGGTCGCGCGCATCCTGGCCGATGGTCGGGCCCGTCGCGCGATCGCGACGGCGGCGGCCGAAGAGCGCGAGCGCCTCGCGCGCTACCTCGGTACGGCGCTCCACCCCGACGACCGCGAGGTCCTCGTCGTCGACCTGGGCTGGAACGCGACCATCCAGGTGGGGCTCGAACGGGCGCTCGCCCGCATGGGCCACCCTCGTCCGGTCGTCGGCCGCTACCTCGCGACCACGCGCGAGGTGGTGGGGCCCGCGCTCGCCGGCGTGCGCACCCGGGGATTCCTCGTCGACGCCGGGGTCCCCGAAGGTGACGGCGTCGCCATCGTTCGCAACCCCGAGGTGCTCGAGATGGTGACCCTCCCCGCGCAGGGATCGGTCGTGGGGTACTCGGCGTCGGGCGAGCCGCAGTGCACCGCCCGGCCGGCGCCGGCCGCGCAGCTCGCCCAGGAGGCGGCGGTGCGCGACGGGATCTCCACCTTCGCGACGACGTTCCTGCGGAGCCGGGCCCTGCACCCCGAGCTCGGGCTCGCCGGCGCCGCCCCGGCGCTGCGGGCGATCCTTCGCCGGTTCCTCGCCCGTCCGACCGTCGGCGAGTTCGCCGCGTTCGCCGGCTGGCTCCACGAGGACAACTACGGGTCCGAGGCCGCCGCGGCGCTCGGCGCGGTGGACCCGGCCCTCGACCTCGACTACGTGAGTGCCGACGACCTGTACCGACTGCCGCAGCACTGGTGGTGGTGGCCGGCAGGGATCGTCGCGGGCCGGGCCCCCGATCTCGCGGCGGGGGCCGACGCGATCCTGGACGGTCGGCCGCCGGGCGCAGTGGGGGAGGACCACCGGGCCGGGTGGCGGGTCGCGCTCGACGTCGAGTCGTCACTCGTCGCGGGTGAGCACCTCTCGACGGAGGCGATCACCTTCAACCGGAGCGGCCGCGCCCTGGTGCGCCATGTCTCGGTCGTGCATGCGCCCACCGCGTTGCGGTGGCGGGTGCCTGCGGACCGCGAGGTGCGGGTCGATCGCATCCGGACGGTCTTCTCCACCCGCGGCCGGCCGGATACGGTCGTCGACGTGCAGCTGCCCGACGACGCCTGGACGAGCGAGACCGACGACCCGACGGGGGTCCGGACCCTCACCTTCGCGTCCAGTCGGTTGCCCGACGGCCACGTCTACCGCACCGAGTCGGTGTGCTACCTCTCCCGCGGGCCGGGGGCGGACCGTGCCTGACCTCGATCCGTCCGACCCCGCCGTCGTCGCGGCCGAGGCGCTGGTGACCGCCATCGTCCCCGTCGTCGGGTCGCGGGTGGTCCGGCTGGCGACCGGGCAGCCCCTCCCGCCCGACGGCGCCGACGTCTGGCTGCTGCGCCCCGACCCGAACCATCGATCGACCGCCGATCTGCTGGAGTCCGTGGAAGGAGTGGCGGGCGGTCGGGGCGTGATGCTCCTCCACTCGGTGGGCTGGCCGACCGCAACTCGCGACTGCTACCCGGATCCGGCCCGGCTCCCGGCCGACGCGGTCCACCCCCACACCGCCATCGATCCCGCGGTGCGCGCGGAGGCGCGGGGCGCCGATGCGGTCGGCCGGCCCACAGCCGGTGGGCCCGCCTGGGCCATCCGCGACGGCGGCCCGGGCAACGGTGTCGCCACGGCGCTCGACGACTACCTCGCGCGCCATCCGGATCGCTGCGCCCGGCGGATGCCGGTCGGGTCGGGTCTCGCGGTGGTGTGGCCGGATGGCGACGCCGCGGTGCGGGCGGTGGTCGACGATCGGGCGACGTGGTGTGGCGACGACGTGCTGGAGGCCGTCGACGTCCAACGGCGCGCGCTCATGGTCCGCATCGCGGAACTCGAAGCGCAGCTGGTGGCGGCCGGCGACGCCGGGCCTCGCCTGCGCGACGAGAACGCGCGCCTTCGGTCGGCGGTCAACGACCAGGGGGTCGCGCTCGACGAGATCGCCCGCACCGCTGAGGAGCTCGGGTACTCCTCGGTGCTGCGGGCGGTCGACGCCGCCGAGCGGGTCGGCCGCCGGCGGCGCCCGGGCGCAAGCTTCCGCCAGCGGATCGAGGCGATCCGCGCCCGCGCGGTCGACGCGCGGCGCCATGGCTGACGCTCGGGTCCGCCCCGTTCGGATGGGAGCCCTCAGCGTGGTGCTGACGGCGCCGACGGACGAGAGCGTGCGGGCGTTGTGCGAGGTCCGGTTCCCGCCCGCCGGACACGAGGTGGTGGTGGTCGGCCGGGACTCCGACCGGGCGCGGGTCCAAGGCGCGGGCCTCCCGGGGACGGTGCGGTTCGTGACGCGCCAGGCGTCGTGGAGCCTGGGTGAGGCTCGGAACCACGCGGCGCGGACCGCGCGGGGAGAGCACCTGGCGTTTCTCGACGGCGACGCGTGCGCGGATCCGGACTGGGTCGCGGCGGCACTCGAGCGCTTCCGGCTCGACGCCCGGGTGGCTGCGGTCGCGAGTGCAGCAGAAGCCGCCGACGGTCGCCGGTTCGCGGGCGTCGCACTGGACGCATCGGGGATGCCGGTCGCCCTCGCCGACGGAGGTCCCCACGCGTCGCGTGCGGTGCTGGGCCCGGCCGGGACGCCCTTCGTCGCGGAGGCACGCGCGTTCGGCTGGGTCGGCGGCTACGACCCCACCGTCGGGGCCGAGCTCGAGGATCTGGACCTCGGTTGGCGGCTGTGGCTCGCCGGTTTCCAGGTCTGGTTCGCCGCGGATTCCCGGGTGCGAGTGCCGCGGTGGGACCTGCCGACCCCGTCACCCGCGGCCGCCCGCGCGCTCGTGGGCCGGCGCACGGCGTCGGTCTCCGAGGGCCACCTCCACCGCATCCCCGATGTCACGCTGTGGACGCGGCTGGGGGTCGACGCAGTGCGGCCGGCCGGTGGTCGGGTGCGGGTGCTGGTGGTCACCCCCGACGTCATCGCGCCCCGGATGGCGGGTCCCGCGATCCGCGCGGTGGAGATCGGCTCGGCGCTCGCCGCGCACCACCACGACGTCGAAGTCGTGTCCACCGTCCGTTGCGATCCGATCGACGCGCCGGTCCCGGTCTCGCGCACCGACGACGCCGCGCTGCGGGTGGCGGTCGCCCGGGCCGACGTCGTCGTGATCCAGGGGCACGTCCTGGACCACCACCCGTGGATCGCCTCGGTGCCCCAGGTGGTCGTCGTCGACCTCTACGACCCCATCCAGCTCGAGGTGCTGGAGCACTCACGCGAGCTCGCGTTGGCCCAGCGTCGCCTGCACGTGCGTTTCGCCTCCGAGACCATCGACCGTCAGCTCCGGCGGGGTGACTACTTCCTCGTGGCGAGCGAGAAGCAGCGCGACCTGTGGATCGGCCAGCTCACCCAGGCCGGGCGGGTCAATGCCACCACCTACGACGGGGACCCCGACCTTCGTGGCCTGGTCGACGTCGTCCCGTTCGGCATCCCGGAGGACCCTCCGGCCGCCACGGCGCCGGTGATGCGGGGCGTCGTGCCGGGGATCGGGGCCGACGATCCCGTCATCCTCTGGGCCGGTGGCATCTACAACTGGTTCGACCCCCTCACGCTGATCCGGGCCCTCGATGCGCTCCGCCGCGACCTCCCCACCGTGCGGCTGTTCTTCATGGGGATGCACCATCCGCATCCCGAGGTGCCCGAGATGGAGATGGCGCGGCGCACGCGGGCGCTCGCGGAGGAGCTCGGCCTGGTCGGGGTCCACGTCTTCTTCAACGAGGGGTGGGTCGAGTACGACCGTCGCCAGGACTACCTGCTCGAGGCCGACGTGGGCGTCAGCACCCACCTCGAGCACCTCGAGACCGCGTACTCGTTCCGAACCCGGATCCTCGACTACCTCTGGGCCTCCCTCCCCATCGTGGCCACCTCCGGCGACGGCATGGCGACCATGATCGAGGAGGAGGGCCTCGGGGCGGTCGTGCCCCCTGGTGACGTCGACGGGCTGCGCGCCGCGCTCCACGACCTCCTCTCCGACCCCGCTCGCCGGTCGGCATGTCGGGCGGCGATCGCGGCACGCCGGTTCGACCACCGGTGGTCGCAGGTGGTGGCCCCCTTGGTGACGTTCTGTGCGGCTCCCGCACGCGCTCCGGACCTCGTCGACCCGCGGGAGACGGCGCTGCGTGGCGACCGACGCGCCGCGGCGGTCTGGGGGAGTGGCTGGCGGCAGAGCGCGCGCATCGCGCTCGGCCACGCGCGGCGCGGCGAGTGGGACGAGGTCACCCACAAGCTGTCGGTGCGGTTCATGCGCGACCGGGACTGAGCGCCTCGTCCGGACCGTGCTCGCGTTGCCGCCGGTCTGACGGCGGCGCTGCGGCCCATGGGTCGTCGCCGTGGCGGGCCCGCCACCAGGAGACGAGCCCCACACCGGCGATCACCGGTCCCAGGACCACCTGGAAGTACTGGAACCGGAACTCGACGAGGGGCGCTGCGACCACGAGCACCCCCTGGAGCAGCACCTGGAGCGCGAGTGTCGCCACGCCGAACACCCGGGCGCTCGCCCCGACGACGAGCAGGGCCACTGATCCGATGATCCCCACGAGTAGGTACAGCCAGGGCATGTGCAACACGCCGGGGGTGCCGCGCCCGCGGTCGAACGCGTCGAGGTAGTTCGCGCGGGCATCGGCCAAACCGGTGAATCGTTGCCGGAGCTCGCGACTCGCGCGATTCAGCGCGTCGCTGCGGTCGAACCAGGCGCTCAGGTTTCCCGAGCGAAGCCCCCACGACTTCGTCGCCAGGTCGGCGCGCACGATGAGATAGTCGATCGGGTGGTCGAGCACGGCGCGTGCCCACGCCGCGCGGACCTCGTCGCCGTGGCCGGCGGTGTACGGCGCGTAGTCCACCAGGGGATCAGCCGGGTACACCACGGACCCGACCTGCCCCTCGATCCACGCCTCCCGAATGGCGGTGAGGTCGGCGGTCCGCAGGCTCGCCGGGAAGACGAGCTCGTCGCGACGCAGCGACATCGCGACCAGATCCTGCCAGTAGAGGATCTCGTCGGGAGCGTAGGTGCGCTCGGTGGCGATCCGCGCGACGACGGCGTGGGTACCGAGGCCGACGACCAGGGCGGCCAGCGCGCCGGCACAGACACGCAGCCACGTGTGGGTCGCGCGGGCCTGCCGGGCCCAGGCCCATCCCATCAGTCCGCCCACGGCGACGAGCACGGGGAAGCCGTTCTGACGGGCGTCGGCCGCGAACCAGGCGGCGGCGAACGCGCCGCCGAGCAGGGGCCACCGATGGCGGGGGCGGCGGATGGCCCAGCCCATCGCCGCGACGGCCGCGACGGTCAGCGCCACGAACCAGACGTCGCGACCGACCCAGCCCGCCATCCCGTAGACGGGGGGCCAGAGGACGAGGAGCGCCGTCGCGATGCAGGCGGGAACGCGACGGATCCCGAGGCGGAAGCAGGCGAGCACTGCCGCGACGAGTCCGACGGTGCACAGCACGAGTGCCGTGCCGACCGGGAGCCCGGCACCGTCCAACCCTCCCCAGACGCATTGGAGCACGGGCGCGTACCAGTTTGAGATTCGGTTCTCGCGGGCGGCACGGAGCATCGTCTGCGAGTCGATGGTGAACACCCCGGGCCACACGGGGACGACGACGATGAGGGTGAGGCCCAGCACGACGAGGGCTTCCGGCCACAGGCTCCGGAGCCCGGCGCGGCTCCGGGTGGTCGGACTCGTCGGCACGTGGGCCCGGCCTACGACGGTCCTGCCACCGGAGCGTTGCGCCGCATCCCGGGCAACCGGGCCGCGGCGGCGCCGAGGGCGCGGAGGCGACCGCCGACGACGGCCGCGTGCGGCCGTTGCCCGCGCAGGGCCGGGGCGACGACGTCGCGTACCGCGTAGGAGCCGGTCACGGCGAGGTGGCGTACGAACGTCCGGCTGACATCACCGAGGCCGGCGTGCGCGCAGTGCACGAGCAGCCGGTTGCGCTCGTTGTAGTGGGTGGCGAGCGGGGACCCCTCGACGCTGGTCGCGGAGTGCACGTGGCGCACGATCGAATCGGGCGCGGTGCGGTACCGCCAGCCCCGGCGCGTACCGCGCCGCGACAGCTCGACGTCCTCGTAGTAGAGGAACAGCCGCTCGTCGAAGAGACCCACGTCGTCGAGATACGCCTTGGCGAGCAGCACCGCAGCGCCGCACCACGCCGCCACGTCGACGGGCTCGTCGTACTGGCCGCGGTCGATCTCGAGCCAGCCTCGGTCGGCGCAGTAGCCGTCGGCCGCGACCACGGTGCCGACGTTGTTGACGACCTCGACCGGCACGCCATCGGTGGCGACTTCGTACCACTCCGGGCTGGTGCCGACCGCGAGGGTGGTCGTCGCGCTGCCCGCGCGCACCGTCACGTCGACCGGCGCGTCGGCGGCCAGTCGGAGGCCCACGGTCGAGGGCGGCTCGGCGGTGAGGACCGGCACCCGCAGGAGTGCGCGGCCGGCCGTCCATTGCCCGCCCGACTCGGCGGCCGGCATGGGCTCGCCACCCCAGAACCCCTCCACCAGCTGGGTGCGGCGCCAGAGGTCGTCGGCGCCCACGCGGGTGCCGCTGAGGCGCACGCCGAGGTCGCGGCGGTCGCCGCGGCCGCGCCGGTGGGTCGGCCCGTCGATGGTCACCTCCACCGCAGGTGCGGCGAGCAGGATCTTCGGGCAGGCGGCGCCGATGCGCGCCGCCGGATCGGCGAAGGTCGCCACGAGCGGGTCGAGCCAGCCCGGGGTGACGGTGGCGTCGTTGTTGACCAGGGCCACGAAGTCGGCGTCGCCCCGCTCCCGCATGCCGAGGTTGGCGCCGCCCGCGAGCCCGCGGTTCTCGTCGCTGCGGACCACCTGCACCCGGGGGAGCTCGGCGGTGACGGTGTCGGTGACGGGGGTCGACGACGCGTTGTCGACCAAGACGACGCGCAGCCGGTCGGCCGGCCAATCCGACGCGAGGATGCTGCGCAGGCAGTCGAGCGTGAGCGCGCCGCCGTCGTAGTCGACGACCACCACGTGCACGAGCGGCCGCTCGGTCATCACCCCCGCTCCTGGCGCTCCGCGCCGGGCCGCTCCGGCCCTGCTCGCCGCTCGCGAGCCTTCGTCCGCACCCGGGGCTCGCTCACGGTCGGCTCACGTCGTGAGCGCGGCGACCACGCGGTCGAGCGACTCGCGGTAGTGGGGGAGCGGGGCCAGCCCCGAGAGGCGGAGCGCGACGTCGTCGAGGACCGAGTTCTCTGGGCGGGGGGCCGGTCGCGGCGGAACCATCTCGGCGGTGGTGACGGGTTCCACCCGGGCCGGGTCGTGGCCGGCCGACTCCATCACCGCGCGCGCGAACTCGAACCACGACACCTCGCCCTGGTTGGTGGCGTGGAACAGGCCCGGGCGGCGCTCCGCGACGATGGTGCGCACGAACGCGGCAACATCGGCCGCCGCGGTGGGCCGGCCCCGCTGGTCGGTCACGAAGCGCAGCGTGGGGTGGTCCGCCGCGACCCGCAGGATCGTCTTGACGATGTTGCCGCCGTGCTCGCCGAACACCCACGCGATCCGCACGATCGTGGTGTCGGGGGTGCCGAGCAGCTCGAGCTCGCCGGCGTACTTGGAGCGCCCGTACACCGACTGCGGGTTGGGGGTGTCCCACTCGTCGTACGCCGTGGGCTTCGTGCCGTCGAACACGTAGTCGGTGGAGAGGTGCACGAGGTGGGCGTCGGTGCGGCGGGCCGCCTCCGCGAGGTGGCGCACGGCCAGGGCGTTGGTTCGGTATGCCCGGTCGACTTCGGTCTCGCAGGCGTCGACCGCGGTGTAGGCGCCCGCGTTGACGATGGCGTCGGGCCGCAGCGACGCGACCGCGGCGAGGACCGACGCGCGGTCGGTGATGTCGAGGCTGGCCCGGTCGGCGGCGACGACGTCGTGCCCGGCGAGCTCGGTCGCCAGCTCGTGACCGACCTGCCCGCCGGCGCCGGTGATCAGGACCCGCATCGGCGCACCCCGCCCGTCAGCGACCGGGCGCCTTGAGCGGCTGCCACCACCACGGGTTGTCGCGGTACCAGTCGACCGTGGACTCGAGCGCCTCGTGCAGCTCGCGCGCCGGCTTCCAGCCGAGCGCCTCCACCTTCTCGGTGCTGATCGAGTACCGGCGGTCGTGACCGAGGCGGTCCTCCACGTAGTCGATCATCTCCTCGCCGTGGCCGAGCAGGGCGAGGATCGTGTCGGTGAGCTCGCGGTTGGTGATCTCGTTGCCCGCACCGATGTTGTAGATCTCGCCGACGGTCCCGCCCCGGAGCACGAGGTCGACCGCCGCGCAGTTGTCCATCACGTGGCACCAGTCGCGGATGTTCATGCCGTCGCCGTAGAGCGGGACCTTGTGGCCCTCCAGGAGGTTGGTCACGAACAGCGGGATGACCTTCTCGGGGAACTGGTACGGCCCGAAGTTGTTGGACGAGCGGGTGACGAGCACCGGCAGGCCGTAGGTGGTGCGGTACGACATCGCGACGAGGTCGGAGCCGGCCTTCGACGCCGAGTACGGGGACCGCGGCTCGAGCCGGTCGGACTCGGTGAACGACCCCTCCTCGATCGAGCCGTAGACCTCGTCGGTGGAGATGTGGAGGAATCGCTCGACGCCGACGTGGCGGGCGACGTCGCACATCACGTTGGTGCCGTCGCAGTTGGTACGCACGAACTCGTCGGGGTTGACGATCGAGCGGTCGACGTGGCTCTCGGCCGCGAAGTGCACGATCGCGTCGTGGCCGGGGACGGCCGCCATCACCGCGTCGCGGTCGGTGATGTCGCCCTTCACGAACGTGTAGCGGGGGTCGCCCTCGAGGTCCTTGAGGTTCTCCAGGTTGCCTGCGTACGTGAGCGCGTCGAACACCGTGACCGAGTCGTCGGAGTTCGCGAGCACGTAGTGGACGTAGTTGGAGCCGATGAAGCCGGCACCGCCGGTGACGAGGAGTCGCATGCTCAGAACCGGAGTCCGTATCGGGGCCGGACCGCGGGGTCGAGGTCGGCGCGGGTGGGGTTGGTCTCGTCTCGCCCCGACAGGATCGGGTCGGTGACCCCCCAGTCGGCGGCGATCGCCGGGTCGTTCCAGAGGACGCCCAGCTCGTCGCCGGGGTTGTGGTACCCGTCGACGAGGTAGGTGATGGTCATGTCGGTGAGCGACGCGAAGCCGTGGGCCACCCCGGGCGGGATGTAGATGCCGCGGTGGTCGTGGCCGCCGTCGGCGGTGGCGCCCAGCTCGGTGCAGTAGGTAGCGCCGTCGGTGGGGGAGCCCTCGCGCAGGTCGTGGAGCACCACCCGCGCCCGTCCGTAGGGGACGTACCAGTAGTCGGCCTGGTGCAGGTGGTAGTGCAGGCCCACGATGCAGCCGGCCTGGCGGTCGGCCCGGTTGGCCTGGATCATCTCCCGGCTCGCCTGGGGGATCCACTCGCGGCGGTACGTCTCGATGAACTGCCCGCGCGCGTCGCCGAAGATCTTCGGCTCGACGATGTACACGCCCGCGATCACGGGCGACTCGGTGACCGTGGTCATCGGCGTGCTGTCTACTCCAGGTCGATCTTCGAATGGTCGCCGAGCATCAGCCGCAGCGCGCGGGGGCGGACGCCCGAGCGGGTGACCTCCACGTCGCGTCCGATGAGCGAATCGGCGATGCCGACCACCCCGAGGATGCGCGCCCGGTCGAGGACGACCGAATGGTCGAGCTCGGAGTCGGCGATGGTGCAGTCGGCCCCGATCGAGGTGAACGGCCCGATGTAGCTGTTCTCCACCACCGTGTCGGGCCCGACGATCGACGGGCCGCGCACCCGCGAGTTGGTGATGACCGCGCCCTTCTGGATCACGACCCGACCCTCGATGCTCGAGCGGTCGTCGACCGTGCCGAGGTTCTCGGGTTCGAGCGTCTCGAGGATGTAGCGGTTGCTCTCGAGGAGCGGGTCCTTCTTGCCGGTGTCGAGCCACCAGCCCTGCAGCACCTCGTGGACCACCCGGTGGCCGTGGTCGAGGAGCCACTGGATGGCGTCGGTGATCTCGAGCTCGCCGCGCGGCGACGGCTCGATCGCGGCGACGGCTTCGTGGATGGTGGGGTCGAACAGGTAGACGCCCACCAGCGCGAGATCCGACGGCGGGTGCTCGGGCTTCTCGACGAGGCGCACCACCTCGCCGGTTCCGGTGACCTCGGCGACCCCGAACTGACGGGGGTCCTCCACCTTGGCGAGGAGGATCTGCGCGGCCGGCGCGTCGGGGCCCTCGGCGGCCCGGGCCGCCTCGAACCGGCCGACGAACTCCACGAGGCCCTGCTGGAGCATGTTGTCGCCGAGGTACATCACGAAGTCGTCGTCGCCGAGGAACTCGTGGGCGATGAGGACGCAGTGGGCCAGCCCGAGGGGGGCCTCCTGGGGCAGGTACGTGACCCTCACGCCCCAGCGGCTGCCGTCGCCCACCGCGAGGCGGATCTCCTCGGCGGTGTCGCCGACGATGATCCCGATCTCGCGGATCCCGGCCTCGGCCATGTCCTCGATGCCGTAGTAGAGGATCGGCTTGTTGGCCACCGGGACGAGCTGCTTCGCGCTCGTGTGGGTGATCGGCCGCAGCCGCGTGCCGGCGCCCCCGGCGAGGATCAGTCCCTTCATAGGTCCGCGGGATCCTAGTTCCGGCGGCCCTGCGGCCTCCGGGGCGGCGGTGCAGCCGGGGTTCCCGGGCACCCGCCGCTAGGCTCCGTCGATCCCGGTCAGGCTCCGCGGTCGTCGTTCGCCGACCCGGATCGACCGTTGCCGGATCGAGACGATGCCCGACGCCGACCTCCCTACCGACGCATCCCCGATCCCGGGCGCGGAGACCCCGCTCGAGCTCACAGTCGTCCTGCCCTGCCTCAACGAGGCCGAGACCCTCGCCATCTGCATCCGCAAGGCCCTGGGCTCGATCCGGGACCTGGGCATCGCCGGTGAGGTGGTGATCGCCGACAACGGCAGCACCGACGGCTCGCAGGAGATCGCCCGCGCCGAGGGGGCGCGCGTGGTCGACGTGCCGATCAAGGGCTACGGCGCCGCGCTCATGGGCGGGATCGAGGCCGCCCGCGGGCGCTTCGTGATCATGGCCGATGCCGACGACAGCTACGACCTGAGCACGCTCGGGCCGTTCGTCGAGGCGCTGCGGGCCGGGGCCGACCTCGTGATGGGCAACCGGTTCGAGGGTGGGATCGCCCCGGGCGCGATGCCGCCGCTGCACCGGTACCTGGGCAACCCGGTCCTCAGCCTCATCGGGCGGCTGTTCTTCCACAGCCCCGCCGGCGACTTCCACTGCGGCATGCGCGGCTTCCGGCGCGACGCGATCCTCGGGCTCGGCCTGCGGACCACGGGCATGGAGTTCGCGAGCGAGATGGTGGTGAAGGCCACGCTCGAGCAGCTCGTGATCACCGAGGTGCCGACCACGCTCTCGCCCGACGGACGCAGCCGTGCGCCGCACCTGCGCACCTGGCGGGACGGCTGGCGCCACCTGCGCTTCCTGCTGCTCTACAGCCCGCGGTGGCTGTTCCTGTACCCGGGCATCCTCCTGTTCACGATCGGGATCGTCCTCGGGATCGCGCTCATCCCCGGTCCGATCGAGATCGGCGACCACGCCCTCGACGTGAGCGCGCTCATCTACGCGATGGTCATGGTCCTCGTGGGCTTCCAGGCGATCATGTTCGGCGTCTTCGCCCGCTCGTTCGCGATGAACGAAGGGCTGCTGCCCGTCTCGAAAGGCCTCCAACGGGCATTCCACGTCGTCACGCTCGAGCGTGGTCTCGTGATCGGTGTGCTGGCGCTGCTCGTCGGCCTCGGCCTCGCCATCTACAGCATCGTCAACTGGGGCTCCAACGACTTCGGCGCCCTGGACACCCGCGACGCGGTGCGGGTCGCGGTGCCCGCCGCCACCCTGCTCGTGCTCGGCGTGGAGACGATCATGGCCAGCTTCTTCCTGAGCGTGCTCGGCCTCGCCCGTCGATGACGGTGATCCGCACGCGCGTCAGCGCGGTCGTGCTCGCGTACCGGACCGAGCCCTGGTTGGAGCGCTCGGTCCGGGCCCTGCTGGCGTCGGAGGAGGTCGACGTCGACGTCGTGCTCGTCGACAACGGTGGGACCGACGGCGCGGTGGAGCGCCTCGGCACGCTTCCCGGCGTTCGGGTCGTCGGCGACGGGGAGAACCTCGGCTTCTCCGGCGGGTGCAACCTTGGCGCCTCGGTCGCCACCGGCGAGTACCTCGCGCTGGTCAACGGCGACCTCGTGGTCGAGCCCGACGCGCTCGCCCGGCTCTGCGCCGTCGCCGCCGAGCCCGACGTGGGCATCGCCGCGGGCAGCGTGCGGCTGGGCGACGACCCGTCGCTGCTCAACACGGCGGGCAACGAGATCCACTTCCTCGGCTTCTCGTGGGTGGGCGGGTTCGGCGAGCCGGCCGCCACCGCGGCGATCGACCGCGACGTCGCCGGGGGCATGGGCGCGCTCGTCGCCATGCGCCGCGAGGTGTGGGACGCCCTCGGCGGGTTCGCCGAGCAGTACTTCGCCTTCCACGAGGACGCCGAGCTGAGCTGGCGGTGCTGGCAGCGGGGGCTGCGGGTGCACTACGTGCCCGACGCGGTCGGCCTGCACCGGTACGACTTCGACCGCGAGCCCCGCAAGATGTACCTCGCCGAGCGCAACCGGCTGGTGTTCGTCGTCACCTGCTGGGACGACCGCACCCTTGCCGTGCTCGCTCCCGTGTTCGTCGCGGTGGAGCTCGCCGTCGCGGTCGCCGCGGCGAAGGACGGACGGTTCGGCGACAAGCTCGCGGGATGGCGCTGGCTGTGGTCGCACCGGCGCTGGCTGCGTGAGCGCCGCGCGCTCGTGCAAGGCACCCGGACCGTCGGCGACCGGGCGCTCGCCCGGCTCCTGACCGATCGGCTCGACGCCCGCAACTTCTCCATCCCCGAAGCGATGCGGCCCCTCGATGCCCTCCTGGCGTGGTACTGGAGGATCGCGCGACGGTTCCTCCGGTGAACGACGGGGGAGCGCAGGTCGGGCGCGGGCGGCGGTGGCTCGCCCGTTGGTGGCCCTACCTCGTCGTGGTGCTCGTGGCGATCGCGGCCAACGTCGCGCACGTGGCCCGCTACACCGAGCTGTCGCCCTTCGACGAGAGCCGTCACATCGACTACATGGCGCGGATCTACGAGGACGGGACCGTCGTCAAGCTGGGCGACAAGCTCGGCGAGACCGCGATGCGACTCGAGGCGTGCCGCGGGGTCGACGTGGCCGGCTTCACGCCGCCCCCGTGCGACCGGTCCCGGTTGGTGCCCGAGGACTTCCGCGACGAGGGCTACGACAACGCGGTCAACAACCCCCCGCTGTACTACCTCACCACCGGGGCCGTCGCCGAGGCGGTGAAGGCCACGGGTGTATCGGACACCATCCTCGACCCCGCGCGGGTGATGAGCGGGATCTGGCTCGCCGCCGGCCTCGCGCTGACCGTGTTCGCCGGTCGGGTGCTCGGCGCACGCGACGTGCCGCTGGTCGCCGCGGCGATCGTGTTCGCGCTCGCCCCCGAGCCCCTGTTCATGGGCGCGACGGTGAACGCCGACTCGGCCTCGCTGTTCGCCGGGGCGCTGGTGCTCGCGGTCGCGCTCCTGTGGGAGCGGCGGCGTTGGTCGGTGTGGTGGCTGCTCGCAGTGGGCGTGATCGCCGCCGCGTTCAAGATGACCAACCTCATCGGCGTCGGCATCGTGGCCGGATGGCTGCTCACGCGCGCGTACGTCGCGTCGCGACACGAGGAAGACGGCGTCGGCGACGAGATCACCGCCGGCTCGCCCGAGGACGACGGGGTGCTCGAGGCGGCCGGTGACGGCGCCGTGCTCACCGACTCCGAGGCCCGGTGCCGTCGCACGACGCGTGAGTACCTGTGGGCCGCCGGGATGGTGGTGGCCGGCGCGATCGGGATGACCGTGCTGTGGATCGGCGTGGCGGGGGCCCGGGCCACCATCGACGCGCTCGACCTGCCGTCGAACGCGCAGTTCTACGAGCGCGGGTTCCCGTTCCGAGCGTTGACCGCACGCCAGAACGTCTTCTCGCTGTTGCCGCCGATCGACGGCTACCGGCCGCCCGTCCTCGTGACTGCCATGAACGCGACGGTCGCGTACGGGGCCGAGCTGCTCGCCGCGGCCGTCCTCATCTCGGCGGTGCTGCGCTTCCGATCGCGTGACGCCGTCACGGCGCTCGTCGCCTCGGCGGCGGCCGTCCTCCTGGTGGCCGGCCCCGGTTTCATCGTGTCCACGTGGGTCGTGAACAAGGTGATCTTCGAGCCCGTGGGTCGCTACGGTCTGAGCGCGGTGGCCATGATCGTGATCGGGACCGCCGCGACCGTGCGTGGGCGCGTGGGCACGCTGGTGCTGGGGCTGTTCGCCCTCCTCAGCATCGGCACGGTGCTCGGCACGCTGGTGGTCGGGTGAGCGCCCCCGGGCCCGCCGTCGGACCCCCCGACGACGAGGCGACCGCCCGCCCCGAGTACGCGGAGCGGCTGACGAACCTCCAACAGGCACGCTGGAAGCGGATCGTCGACGTGCAGGCGCCCTACCGCCGGTTCCTGCGCCGGCTCCATCTGGGCCGGACCCTCGACGTGGGCTGCGGGATCGGCCGCAACCTCGACAACCTGGGTGGCAACGCGGTGGGCGTCGACCACAACGCCGAGGGCGTGGCCACCTGCCGGGCCCGCGGGTTCGAGGCCTACACCGTCGACGAGTTCACGCAGTCCGACGCCGCCGCGCCCGCGTCGTACGACGCCCTCCTCTTCGCCCACGTGCTCGAGCACATGGACCGCGACGCCGCGGTGGGCCTGGTGCGCGAGTACCTGCCGTACCTGCGCCTCCCCGGCCGGCTCGTGCTCATCACGCCCCAGGAGCGCGGGTTCGCGAGCGACGCGACCCACGTGGAGCTCATGGACTGCGACACCCTCGCCGCCATCGCCACCGAGTGCGGCTTCACCGTCGACCGGGCCCGGTCGTACCCGCTGCCGCGGTTCGCCGGGAAGTGGTTCACGTACAACGAGTTCACCGTGGTGGCGACGGCGCGCTGACCTGCTCGCCGGGCTCCCGCCCACCGGTGAGCCACGTCGAGCGGGTCAGGCGATGAAGTACTTGGCCTCGGGGTGGGGGACGATGATCGCCGAGGTGCTCTGCTCGGGGTCGAGCTGGAACTCCTCGGTGAGGGTCACGCCGATGCTGGAGAGGTCGAGCAGCTCGTCGAGCTTGGCCTGGTCCTCGAGGTCGGGGCAGGCCGGATAGCCCCACGAGTACCGCGAGCCGCGGTACTGCTGGCGGAACAGCCCCGCGAGCGTCGGCCCGTCCTCGTCGGCGAAGCCCCACTCCTCGCGGATGCGGCGGTGCCAGTGCTCCGCGAGCGCCTCGGTCATCTCCACCGACAGGCCGTGGCACAGCAGGTAGTCCTGGTACCGGTCGGCCGCGAACAGCTCGCGCTCGCGCTCGGTCGCCTTCGAACCCATGGTGACCACGTGGAAGGCCGCGTAGTCGGCCTCGCCCGACTCCGCGGGGCGGAAGAAGTCGCTGATGCAGAGGAACCGGTCCTTGCGCTGGCGCGGGAAGTGGAAGCGCAGGCGCTCGGTGCGGCGGTCGTCGTCGGTCCAGACCACGAGGTCGTCGCCCTCGCTGTTGACCGGGAAGTAGCCCCATGCGACCGTGGGCACCAGGATGCCGTCAGCTTGGGCCAGCGCCAGCTGCTCGCGCAGGATCGGCCGGATGCGGGCCTTGAACTCGTCGTCGGTCTCGGGGGTGCCGCCCGACTTCTCGGGGCGGAACTGCCATTGGTTTCGGAACAGCGCCGTCTCGTTGACGTACGCGGCGATGTCGTCGAGCGCGATGCCCTTGGCGACGCGGGGTCCGAGGAACGGCGGCGAGAAGACCGGCACGTCGACGGCGACGTCGGAGCGGGCCGGGACCTCGACCGCCTCCTCGACCCGCTGGCTCTTGCGGGCGGGCAGGTCGCGGCCGCCGGGCTCGCGGCCGAACCCGGGGTCGAGGGTGCCGGTGCGCTTGCCCTCCATCAGGGCGTCCATGGTGTTGAGGCCCTCGAAGGCGTCCTTCCCGTAGAACACCCGGCCCGTGTAGACCTCGCGCAGGTCGCGCTCCACGTAGGAGCGGGTGAGCGCGGCCCCGCCCAGCAGGACGGGGATCTCGGCCAGGCCGAGGTCGTTCATCTCCTCGAGGTTCTCGCGCATGATCAGCGTGCTCTTCACGAGCAGGCCACTCATGCCGATCGCGTCGGCGTCGACCTCCTTGGCCTTCTCGACGAAGGTCGCGAGCGGCGCCTTGATGCCGATGTTGTGCACCTCGTAGCCGTTGTTGGTGAGGATGATGTCGACGAGGTTCTTACCGATGTCGTGGACGTCACCCTTCACCGTGCCGATCACCACGGTGCCCTTGCCGCCGGCGTCGGCCTTCTCCATGTGCGGCTCGAGGTGCGCGACGGCGGTCTTCATCGTCTCGGCGCTCTGGAGCACGAACGGCAGCTGCATCTCGCCGGTGGCGAAGAGGTCGCCCACGACCTTCATGCCGTCGAGGAGCACGTCGTTGACGATCGCGAGCGCGGGGAGGCTCTGCAGCTGCTCGTCGAGGTCGGTCTCGATGCCGTCGCGGTCGCCGTCGATGATGCGGTGCTTGAGCCGCTCCTCGACCGCCCAGCCGGAGCGGTCCTCCCGTTCGACCGATCCGGCCTCCACGCCCTCGAACGCGTTGAGCAGCTCGGTGAGGGGGTCGTAGCCGTCGCGACGACGGTCGTAGATCAGGTCGAGCGTGAGCTCGCGCACGTGGTCGTCGATCTTGTGCATCGGCATGATGCGGGCAGCGTGCACGATGGCGGCGTCGAGGCCGGCCTCCACGCACTCGTGGAGGAACACGCTGTTGAGCACATGGCGCAGCGCGGGCTTGAGCCCGAAGCTCACGTTGGACACGCCGAGCACGGTCGACACGCCCGGGAGCTCGGCCTTCACCCGGCGGATGGCCTCGATGGTCTCGATGCCGTCGCGGCGCAGATCCTCGGAGCCGGCGCCCAGCGGGAAGGTGAGGCAGTCGAAGATGAGGTCCTCGGGCTCCATGCCGTAGCGATCCACCGCGAGGTCGTGGATGCGCTTGCAGATCTGGAACTTCCAGTCGGCGGTGCGGGCCTGGCCCTCCTCGTCGATCGCGAGGCAGATCACGGCGGCGCCGTACTCGCGGGCGAGGGTCATGACCCGGTCGAAGCGGGAGCCCGGCGCCTCGCCGTCCTCGAGGTTGGCGGAGTTGAGGATCGCCTTGCCGCCGGAGTGCTGGAGGCCCGCCTCCATCACCTGGGGTTCGGTGGAGTCGAGCACCAGCGGCAGCGGCACCTGCGTGGCGAAACGCGCCACGAGCTCGTGCATGTCGACGGTGCCGTCGCGGCCCACGTAGTCGACGCACACGTCGAGGACGTGCGCGCCCTCCTTCACCTGCTCCCGACCCATCTGCACGCAGGTGTCGAGGTCGCCCTCGAGCATCGCCTCGCGGAACTTCTTCGAGCCGTTGGCGTTGGTGCGCTCGCCGATCACGAGGAACGACGTGTCCTGGTGGAACGGCACGTGCGAGTACACCGACGAGCAGCCGGCCTCGTGCAGCGGGGTGCGGGCGACGGGTGCGCGGCCGCCGACGCGGTCGACGACCGCGGCGAGGTGCTCGGGCGTGGTGCCGCAGCAGCCGCCCACGATGTTGAGACCGAACTCCTGCACGAAACGCTCGTGCGCGTCGGCGAGCTGCACCGGGTCGAGGTCGTAGTGGGTGTGCCCGTCGACGATCGACGGCAGGCCCGCGTTGGGCAAGCACGAGAGCATGGTGCGGCCGTGCTGCGCGAGGTAGCGCAGGTGCTCGGTCATCTCGGCGGGGCCGGTCGCGCAGTTGAGGCCGATCACGTCGGGGCGGAGGGCCTCGAGCGCCGTGAGCGCGGCACCGATCTCCGAGCCGATCAGCAGACGGCCGGTGGTCTCCACGGTGACCTGCACCATGACGGGCACGGCGCGCCCGGCTCGGGTCATCGCCCGGCGGGCGCCGGCGACCGCCGCCTTGCTCTGGAGGAGGTCCTGCACCGTCTCGATGAGGAGCACGTCGACCCCGCCGTCGAGGAGGCCGTCGACCATCACCTCGTAGGCGTCGCGCAGCTCCACGAACGGGATCGCACCGAGCGACGGCAGCTTCGTGCCGGGACCGATCGACCCGATGACGAAGCGCGGGCGCCCGTCGGCGGCGTATCCGTCGGCCACCTCGCGGGCGATCGCCGCGCCGGCGCGAGACAGCTCGAAGGCCCGCTCGGGGATGGCGTACTCGGTGAGGACGGTGGAGAACGCGCCGAAGGTGTTGGTCTCCACGGCGTCGCAGCCGACGGCGAAGAACGAGTCGTGGAGCCCGGCGACCACGTCGGGACGGGTGACGTTGAGGATCTCGTTGCAGCCCTCCAGCTCGGGGCCGCCGAAGTCGTCGATCGTGAGACCCGCGATCTGGAGGTTGGTGCCCGCGGCGCCGTCGAAGATCAGGACGCGCTCGCGCAGGGCAGGGAGGAAGTCGCTCATCGGAGAGCGAGGCTACCGGCGCCCCTCCCGCCCCCTCCCGTGTTTGACGACGGCTCGCGGGTCGGTCGGGGCCTCGGGCTCAATGTACGGGAGCGGCGTCGGCGGGGATGCGGCCCCTCCGATCGACGGCTCTCCGGGTCGGTCGGGGCCTCGGGCTCAATGTACGGGAGCGGCGTCGGCGGGGATGCGGCCCCTCCGATCGACCCTGACCCCGTGATCGGCGAGGGCCAGGAGCTCGGTGTCGCCGTGGCTGTCGCCGTAGGCGTAGATCCGCGCGGGCCGATCGCCGATCCACTCCGTGAGCCGGGCGGCCTTCTCGGGGCCCCGCACGTTGGCGCCGAGCAGCTCGCCGGTGAGGCGGCCGTCCGGGCCCACCTCCAGGTGGGAGGCGAGCACGGTGGGGATCCCGAGCCGGGCGGCCGCCGGCTCCAGGTAGCAGGTGAGCGACGCCGACACGATGACCAGCTCGTGCCCGGCGGCTCGGTGCGCCTCGAGGCGCTCTACCACCTGTGGGTTCAGGTGCTCGGCGGTGACCTGCCGGGCGAAGCGGGCGCCGAGGTCGCGCACGGAGGCGTCGGTGCGGCCGCCGAACGCGGCGCGGACGACCATCGCCTTGGCGTCGTCGCGCCGGGCCTTGTCGGCGCGCGCGGCGAGCAGTGTGGGCGCGGCGGCGGCCATCGCCTTCGCGGTGTCGGCCGTACCCGCCACCAGCCGCACGAACCGGAGGAAGTTGTCTCGGTTCGACAGCGTGCCGTCGAAGTCGAACGCCGCCACTGTCCGCACCGGCCGAGTATTCCATCCTGACCCGAGGCGCGGCCCGTGCGGGTACGATCCGCGCCTTGGAACCCTTGGAGGCGGTGAGCGGCCCGCACGTCGGTGGTGGCGTCGCGATCGTGGGGGGGTGCGGTCACGTCGGACTGCCCCTCGGGGTGGCGCTGGCCGACCGAGGCCTGCAGGTTCGCTTGGTCGACCTCGACCAGCGGGCCGTCGACCTCGTCAACGGCGGCGTCGCGCCGTTCGAGGAGCCGGGGATGGACGAGGTGCTCGCCCGGGTGCTCGCCGCCGGCCGGTTGCGGGCCACCACCGTCGCCGCCACCGTGTCCGAGGCCGAGCACGTGGTGATCGTGATCGGCACCCCGATCGACGCGCATCTCAATCCCGATCTCAGCGCCGTGCAGGAGGCGATCGAGGAGGTGGCGTCTCACCTGCGCGACGGCCAGATGCTCGTGCTCCGCAGCACCGTGTACCCCGGCGTGACCGCCATGGTGGAACGGCTGATCGAGCGGCTCGGTCTCGACGTCGACGTCGCGTTCTGCCCCGAGCGCATCGCCGAGGGGAAGGCGATGGTCGAGCTCCACGAGTCCCCCAGATCGTCGCCTCCCGGTCCGCTCGCGCCGCCGCCCGGGCCACGGGGCTGTTTCGCAACCTCACCTCCGAGGTCGTGTACCTCGAGCCGGAGGAAGCCGAGCTCGCGAAGCTCTTCACCAACACCTGGCGCTACATCAAGTTCGCGACCGCGAACCAGCTGTTCATGATGGCCAACGACTTCGGCCTCGACTACGAGCGCATCCGTTCGGCCATCCGCCACGAGTACCCGCGAGCCGACGACCTCCCGGGTGCGGGCTTCGCCGCAGGGCCGTGCTTGTTCAAGGACACGATGCAGCTCGCCGCGTTCAACAACAACAACTTCCAGCTCGGCCAGGCCGCCGTGATGGTCAACGAGGGCCTCCCGCTGTACCTGGTGTCCCGCCTCGAGCGCCGGCACGACCTGTCCGAGTGCACCGTGGGGATCCTGGGCATGGCCTTCAAAGCCGAGTCCGACGACATCCGCTCGAGTCTGAGCTACAAGTTGAAGCGCATCCTCAGGTTCAAGGCCAAGGCGGTGCTGACCCACGATCCGCATGTGACGCTCGACCCCGACCTCACTGATCTCGAGACGGTGCTGCGCAACAGCGACATCCTGGTGATCGGCGCACCCCACGAGGCGTACCGATGCCTCGAGCCCACCGTGCCCGTCGTCGACGTGTGGGACCTGCTCGGCCGCGGGGTGCAGGTGTGACCGAACGCGACGACCTCCGCGTCTCGATCGTCATCCCCGCCTACGAGGAGGGCGACGCGATCGTCCCGTGCCTCGACCGCATCCTCGCCGGCGTGGGCCTCTCGTGCGAGGTGCTCGTCGTCTTCGACCGCGAGGGCGACTCCACCGTGGCGCCGCTGCGGGCGTACGCCGCGCGTGATCCCCGGGTGGTGCCCACCCACAACACCTACGGGCGCGGACCGGCTCGGGCGATCCGCTACGGGATCGACCACTCCTCCGCTCCGGTGACCGTGATCACGATGGCCGATGGCAGCGACGACGCCGAGCAGATCGACGAGCTGGTCAAGCTCGTGGAGCGTGGTGTCGTGATCGCAGCGGCGTCGCGGTACATGAGCGGTGGTCAGCAGATCGGGGGCCCCTTCCTCAAGAGCAGGATGTCCCACATCGCCGGCCTGACGCTCTACTACCTCGCAAACGTTGGTACCCGCGACGCCACCAACTCGTTCAAGGCGTATTCCACCGAGTTCCTCCGCGAAGTCGGCGTCGACTCGGACGCCGGGTTCGAGATCGGCATCGAGCTGGTGGCGAAGGCCCGGCGTCTCCGCCAGCCAGTCGCCGAGCTGCCGACGATCTGGATCGAGCGGTCGCAGGGGCAGTCGAGCTTCCAGATCGTGAAGTGGCTCGGCCGCTACCTCCGCTGGTACCTCTTCGCCTTCGGCCCCCGGCTGACCCTGGGGCAGCTGCGGGCCACGACCCGAGAGAGCTCCTGATGGCAGACGAGAAGGTCCTGATCACCGGGTCAGCCGGGTTCATCGGTGGCTACGTCGTGGAAGAGCTGCTCGCCCGGGGCTACGAGGTCGTCGGTCTCGACGACTACTCGAAGTACGGCCGGGTCGCGAAGTCCTACGACGACCATCCGCGCTACACGTTCGTGGAGGGCGACGCTCGCGACGTCGACCTGATGACGACGATCCTGATGGACTGCGACCACTTCATCGCCGGAGCGGCGCTCATCGGTGGCATCTCGTACTTCCACGCGTTCGCCTACGACCTCCTCGCCACCAATGAGCGGATCATGGCGTCGTCGTGCGACGCGGCGATCGCCGCCCACCGCGACGGCCGGCTCGAGAAGGTCACCTACATGAGCTCGTCGATGGTGTTCGAGTCTGCCGACTCCTGGCCGTCCTACGAGGGCCAGGAGAAGTTGGTCCCGCCGCCGATCTCCTCCTATGGGTTCCAGAAGCTCGCCGTCGAGTACTACGCGCGCGCCGCGCACATGCAGTACGACCTCCCCTTCACGATCGTCCGCCCGTTCAACTGCGTGGGCGTGGGTGAGATGCGGTCGAAGTCGGAGGTCGAGGTGCTCAGCGGCAATGTGAGGCTCGCCATGAGCCATGTGGTCCCCGACCTCGTGCAGAAGGTCTACAAGGGCCAGGACCCGCTCCACATCCTCGGCGAGGGCAACCAGATCCGCCACTACACCTACGGCGGCGACCTGGCCAAGGGCATCGTCACCGCGATGCAGCACCCCGCCGCGCGCAACGACGACTTCAACCTGTCGACCGCGCAGGCGACCACTGTGCTCGAGCTGGCCGAGAACATCTGGCACAGGCTCCGAGGTGGCGACGTGCCGTTCCGCTACGTGAGCGACGACCCCTACGAGCACGACGTGCAGAAGCGGGTCCCGTCGGTCACGAAGGCCAGGGACATCCTCGGCTTCGAGGCCACGACCACGCTCGATGAGATGCTCGACGAGGTGGTGCCGTGGGTATGCGACGCGAGCGACAAGGGCCTGATCTGATCCACGCGCACCGTCGGTGACTGCGGACCCTCACACGGGCAGCCGACGGAAGATGGGGCGGGGCACATGGCGCAGGACCATCATCAAGTAGCGCAGCACGCCCGGAACCCACACGGTCTCGCTGCCGCGGGCGAGTCCGGTGACGATCGCGTCGGCGACGACGTCGGTCGTGGTCGACAGCGGGACGGGATCCATGCCCTCGGTCATCTTCGTGAGCACGAAGCCGGGTCGCACGACCATCACCTTCACGCCCGTGCCGACGAGGCTGTCGCCCAGGCCGAGCAGGAATCCGTCCATGCCCGCCTTCGACGAGCCGTACACGAAGTTGGAGCGGCGTACCCGCTCGCCGGCGACCGACGACAGGGCGACGATCGTGCCGTGGCCCTGGGCCCGCAGCCGGTTGGCGACCGGCACGGCCACCGACACGGTGCCGAGGTAGTTGATCCGGGCGATCTCGAGCGCGGCCTGGGCGTCGTGCTCGGCCTCGGCCTGATCGCCGCGCACGCCGAACGCGATCAGCACGACGTCGAAGTCGCCGAAGCGGTCGAACAGGTCGTCGATCATCGCCGGGTGGGCGTCGGTGTCGTTGGCGTCGAACGGCACCACCTCCACGGTGGTGGCGCCGGCCGCCGTGAGCTCGGTGACCACGTCGGCGCACCGCTCGGGGTGGTGGGCGGCGAGCACGAATGTGCGGGCCCGCCGTCTCACGAGGCGGGTGACCGTCGCCCGGGCGATGTCGGACCCGCCACCGAGGACGAGGACCGACTGGACGTTGCCGAGTGCGTCGCGCACAGGAACCCTCTCTGGGTGCTCGCTACCGGAGGCCGAGCCGCCGGGCGAGGTCGGACTGGAGCACGCCGTGGGGGTCGACGCGGTCGCACAGGTCCCGGAAGTCGTCGAGGTGCGGATACATCGCGCCGACGAGCGCGCCGTCGAGCCGGGAGTCCTTGGCGAGGTAGATGCGCCCCCCGGCGTCGAGGACGAGGCGGTCGAGGTCGTCGAGCAGCTCGTCGAGCTCCCGGGCGGCCGCGGGGATGTCGAGGGCGAGCGTCCAGCCCGGGGTGGGGAACGACAGCGGGCCGGGGTTCCCCGGGCCGAAGCGCTTGAGCACCGCGAGGAACGACGCGCACTGCGCCGCGCTCAACGCTTCGAGCGTGGCCCGCACCGTGTCGGTGGCGTCGTCGGGGACCACGTACTGGTACTGCACGAAGCCCCGGCTGCCGTAGAGGCGATTCCACCCCTTCACGCCGTCGAGCGGGTGGAAGAACGCCGCGATCGACTCCAGGTGGCCCACCTGGTGTGACGGCGCCTTGCGGAACCACACCTCGTTGAACGCCCGGACGGTGAACCGGTTGAGCAGGCCGTTGGGCGCCCACGGCGGCGCGACCAGACGCTCGCCCGGCGCGAAGTCGAGGGCGTGGGCGCGCCGGCGCGTCGGCAGTGCGTCCAGCGGCGCGTGGTCGCCCCGGGTGAGCACCGATCGGCCCAGGTGCGCGCCGCCGGCGACGCAGTCGATCCAGGCTGCGGAGTAGCGGTACGCGGCGTCGCCCTCGGCGAGTCGGGCCATGGCGTCGTCGAGGTCCGACGCCCGCTCGGTGTCGACCGAGATCAGCGAGGTCTCGATCGGGATCAGGCGCAGCACGGCCTCGGTGATGATCCCGGTGAGGCCCATCCCCCCCGCGGTGCCCCAGAACAGCGCGGGGTCGGACTGGGGCGTCACCTCGACCACCCCGGTCGGCGTGTGGAGCGTGAACGACTCGACGTGGTTGGCGAAGCTGCCGTCGTAGTGGTGGCCCTTGCCGTGGATGTCGGCCGCGATCGCGCCGCCCACGGTCACGTGCCGGGTGCCGGGCGTGACGACGAACCAGCCGAGCGGGACCATGCGGCGCATGATCGAGTCGAGGCTCACCCCGGCGTCGACCCGGATGATCCCCCGCTCGAGATCGACCTCGCGGAAGTCGGCCAGCGCGGTCGCGTCGAGCACCGCGCCACCGGCGTTCTGGGCGGCGTCGCCGTAGCTGCGCCCGAGCCCGCGGGCGATCACGCCGCGTGCGGGGGGCGAGGCGAGGAGGTCGTCGGCCACCTGGGGCGTGCCGAGCGGCACGAGGTCGGACGCAGTCGGGGCCGTGCGGCCCCAGCCGGTGAGCAGGCGGGTGGGGCTCATCAGATGTGCACCCCGACGGCGAACGTCGCGGCCCACAGCACGCCGAGCACCTGGATCATCCGGTCGTTGAGCACGACGTCCTCGGGTGCGCCGCCGCCGCCCTGCTCGACCACGTGCGCGTAGCGCAGGATGGCGAGGACGAACGGGACGATCGAGATCTCGAACCAAGTTTGGGACCCGACCTGCGCCGCGTTCTCAAACGCCCACAGGCAGTACGCGGTGATGGTGACGCCCGCGGCCACCGCCCGCACGAAGCTGAGGTAGCCCCGGGTGTACGCCGTGAGGGGGGACCGGTGGGCACCGCCGGCGTCGCCCATCTCGATCTGCTCGGCGTAGCGCTTGCCGGTCACCATGAACAGCGACGCACCGCCGGCCACGATCAGGAACCAGTCGGAGATGTGCACGCCGGTGGCGACACCACCGGCGATCGCCCGGATCACGAACCCTGCCGCGACCACGCCGAGGTCGATGACCGGCTCGTGCTTGAGCCACGCGCTGTAGGACATGGTGAGCGCGACGTAGCCGGCCACCACGACGGCGAGCTGGCCGTCGCGCACGGGGAGGGCGACGAGGATGCCGGCGACGACCAGCACCGCCGCCCACGCCTTCCCGGCCCGCTCGCTGATGTGCCCGGCGGCGATCGGGCGGAACCGCTTCGACGGGTGGAGCCGGTCGGCGTGGGCATCGAGCGCGTCGTTGAAGAAGTAGGTGCCGCTGGCCGCCAGGCAGAACGCGACGAACGCGACCAGGGTCTGGAGGAAGTGGTCCCACTCGGTGAGCACGCCCGCGGCGGCGGGCGCCGCGAAGACCAGCACGTTCTTCGTCCACTGCTTCGGGCGCGCCTCGCGAACGAGCGAACGCCAGGTGGCAGGGAGGACCGGCGCCGCGGGCGGGTCGCCCGGTTTGCCGACCCCGTGGGAGTGTGTGCCCTCGGTCATGCTGCGGCGGTCAGGCTACCGGTGGGCGGCCGGGGACCGAGGGGAGGCCCGTAGACTCCCGTCGTGAGCACGGCGCGCAAGGTGTACACCCGCACGGGCGACGACGGCACGACCGGCCTCCTCTACGGCGGGCGGGCCCGCAAGGACGGCCCCGGGCCCTCGGCGTACGGCACGTCCGACGAGGCCGTGTCGGCGCTCGGGCTCGCCCGGGCCGATGCCGAGCGCGGCGGCGAGCTCGACACGCTGCTGATCCGGCTCCAGCGGGAGCTGTTCGTGGTGGGCGCCGAGCTCGCGACCGAGCCCGAGCACCGCGACCGGCTCACCGACGGCGTCACCCGCGTCACCGAGGCGATGGTCGCCGACCTCGAGCCGGTCATCGACGACATCACGAGCCGTTACGACCCGCCCCGGGAGTTCGTCCTGCCGGGGGAGACCCGGATCGCCGCCGCCCTCGACCTCGCCCGAACGGTCGTGCGGCGGGCCGAGCGCGACGCCGTCGCGGCGACGGCGGCCGGCTGGCTCGAGCCGGAGAGCCAGGTGGTCCCGTACCTCAACCGGCTCGCCGACCTCGTCTACACCCTGGCCCGCTGGCAGGAGGGCGAGTACCGCCCCGCCCGCGCGCCCTGATCCACCCGTTCCGCACCACCCCGCCCACCCGGGAGGAGCCCCCGTGGCCATCACCGTCACCGCCGCCGCCCAGCGCCCCGACACCGCCCGGGCCGACCTGCTCGTCGTCCCCGCCGGTCCCGACGGTCCCATCGGCGCCGCCGCCCCCGTCGTGAAGAAGGCGCTCGGCGCCACGCTCGGCGCCGTGGTCGCGGCCACCGGGTTCGAGGGCAAGCCGGGCCAGACCGCGTTCGTGCCGTCCGCCGGCGGGCTGCGGGTCGGGGCCGTGCTCCTGCTCGGCGTCGGCGACCCCGACAAGGTCACGGTCGACGGGCTGCGCCGGGCCGGGGCCACGCTCGCCCGTGCGGCATCCAAGGTGCGCGCCGTCGCGACCACGCTGGTCGACGCCGCGCCACGCGGGAAGGCCGATGCGGCGGCGCAGGCCGTGGCCGAGGGCGTGGTGCTCGGTGCCTACCAGTTCCTCGAGTACAAGTCGCAGGCCACCGCCACCGCGCTGCGTCGGGTGGCCGTGCTCGATGGTCGCGCCGAGGTGCGGCGGGGCGTCGAGCGCGGCTCGGTGGTGGGCAACGCCGCGGCCTGGGCGCGCGACCACGTCAACGAGCCGCCCGACATGCAGTCGCCGGCCCAGTTCGTCGCATCGGCTCGGCGGCTCCTGTCGGGAACCGGCGTGCGCGTGCAGGTCATGACCGAGGCCCAGATCCGGGCCCAGCGCCTCGGTGGCGTGGCCGGCGTGGGCCAGGGCTCGGCCCGGCCGCCCCGCTTCCTCACGATCTCCTACGAGCCGGCCCGCCGCGCCTCGGGGCATCTCGCCCTCGTCGGCAAGGGCGTGGTGTTCGACTCCGGCGGCCTGTCGCTCAAGACCGCCGGCGGGATGGAGGCGATGAAGACCGACATGTCGGGCGCCGCCGCGGTGGTCGCGACGATGGCGGTCCTGCGCCGCCTCGGCGTGACCGCCCGGGTGACCGGCTACGTGCCGCTGGTCGAGAACATGCCGAGCGGCACCGCCATCCGTCCCGGTGACGTGCTGCGGATCCGCAACGGCAAGACCGTCGAGGTGCTCAACACCGACGCCGAGGGCCGACTGATCCTGGCCGACGCGCTGTCGCTCGCGGTCGAGGACGGCGTCGACGCCATCGTCGACCTCGCGACCCTCACCGGGGCGTGCATGGTCGCGCTCGGCGAGAAGATCGCCGGGCTGATGGGCAACCACGACGGCTGGCAGGGCCAGGTGCGCGCCGCCGCCGACCGGGCCGGCGAGCCCGTGTGGCCGCTCCCGCTGCCCACCGACTACCGCAAGATGCTCGACAGCGAGATCGCCGACCTCAAGAACGTCAGCGCCGGCGGCTACGGCGGCGCGCTCACGGCGGGCATCTTCCTCGAGCAGTTCGTGGCCGACCGGCCGTGGGTGCACCTCGACATCGCCGGGCCGGCCCGGGCGTCGTCCGACGATGGCTACCTGGTGCGGGGGGGAACCGGATTCGGCGTGCGGACGTTGGTCGAGCTGGTAACCGAGTTCGCCGTCCCGGAGGGTCCCACCGCGGGGGCCGACGGGAGCCCGCAGAAGTCCCCCTCGGCGCGGGCCCGCCCGGTCGCCGCGAAGAAGGCACCGGCGAAGGGCGCCGCAAAGAAGACGACCGCCAAGCGGACGCCCGCGAAGAAGACCACCGCGAAGAAGACCACCGCGAAGAAGACCACCGCGAAGAAGACCACCGCGAAGAAGACCACCGCGAAGAAGACCACGAGGACCCGATGACGAGAAGACCGTTCACCCGTACCGTCGCCGCCACCGTCGCCGCCGGCGCGCTCGCGCTGGGCGTGGGCGGGCTGGGCCTCGCACCGGCCGGCGCGTCCGCACCGCAGACCGCCCCCGCCGGGTCGAGCGGCTCCGCCAAGGTCGAGGTCGGCGACAACTTCTTCAAGCCCCAGGACCTCGAGGTCACCGCAGGCACCAAGGTCACCTGGACCAACGAGGGCAAGGTGCTCCACAACGTCATCCCGGTGAAGAAGGGCAAGTGGACGGGCACGTCGGCCCTCACCAAGGGCAAGGCGTACTCGTACACGTTCAAGAAGCCGGGGACGTACAAGTACTACTGCACGTTCCACGGCTCGCCCACGGGCGGTCAGCACGGCTCGATCGTCGTCACCAAGGCGGCGCCGCCGACCACGACCACCACGGCGCCCCCCGCCGGTTAGTCGAGCGAGCGCCCGCGAGGCGCCTTCACCGGTGCCCGCACGCCGAGTCGATCGACAGGACGCACAGCGATCGCCTCGCAGCGAGCGAGGCCACGGTGTGGATCAGTGGCCGGTGGTGGTGCCGTCGGCCAGGGTGGCGTGCGGCAGGCAGAGGTCGTCGTACTCCGCGATCACGATCGGCGGCGCGTCGTCGCCGCAGGTGGGGCAGGTGGGGTCGCGCCGCACCTTGAAGGTGCGGAAGCTCTGCTCCAGTGCGTCGTAGGCGAGGAGGCGGCCGCGCAGCGGGTCACCGAGGTCGAGCAGGAGCTTGATCGTCTCGAGCGCCTGGATCGACCCGACGATGCCGGGGAGGACGCCGAGCACGCCGGCCTCCGCGCAGCTCGGGGCGAGCTCGGGCGGCGGCGGCTCGGGCAGCATGCAGCGGTAGCACGGCCCGTGGTACGGGTCGAACACCGTGACCTGGCCCTCGAAGCGGAAGATCGACCCGTGGACCACGGGGATGCGCTTGAGCACCGTGGCGTCGTTGAGCAGGTAGCGGGTCGGGAAGTTGTCGGTGCCGTCGAGCACGACGTCGTACCCGTCGATGATGTCGAGGACGTTGTCGGCACCGAAGCGCACGTCGTAGGTGACCACGTCGATGTCGGGGTTGAGGTTCGTGAGCGTCTTCTTGGCCGAGTCGACCTTGCGTTCGCCGATCCGGTCGATGTTGTGCAGGACCTGGCGCTGGAGGTTCGAGGCGTCGACGACGTCCATGTCGACGATGCCGAGCGTGCCGACGCCCGCGGCCGCGAGGTACAGCGCGGCGGGGGAGCCGAGGCCGCCGGCGCCGAGCAGCAGCACCTTCGACTCGAGCAGCCGCCGCTGACCGGCCTCGCCCACCTCCGGGAGCAGCACGTGGCGGTGGTAGCGGTTGCGCTGCTCGGGTGAGAGCACGACCGGCGTGATCCACGGGCGGCCCTCGTTCTTCCAGCGGCCGAACCCGCCGGCCATGTGGACGACGTCCGTGTAGCCGAGCTGCTGGAGCGTGTCGGCCGCGAACACCGAGCGGGTGCCGCCAGCGCAGTAGATGACGACCGGCGCGTGCTTGTCGGGCAGCTTGCCCTCGGCCTGGCTCTCGAGGTGCCCACGGGGGATGAACACGGTGCCGGGGATCATCCCCTGCTCGTACTCGTCGAGCTCGCGGACGTCGAGGAAGGTCGCGCCCCCGAGACGGGCCTCGGCCTCGGCGGGATCGATCTCGGTGATCCGCTGCTTCGTGGTGGCGAGGAGCTCGCGGAAGGTGGCCATCGGGGAACCCTTTCCCGGGGGTGCGCACGAGGTGCGGCGTGCATCGGCGGCGTCGTGGAGGTCGTGTCGAAGGAGGGTAAAAGCCTACCTCCTTGGTCGGGTATTCCCCCAGGGGACCTCGGTCGGGTCCGGTGCGTCAGGTGCGGCGGGTGTAGGCGTTCATCAGCTCGTCCTGGAGCACGCCGTTGGCCCCGCTCGCATCGGGCGGGACCCGCAGGGGGCGGCGCAGGACCCGGGACCCGTACGACCAGCCGGGCGGGAGGGCGAGGCGGTCGCGGAGGTTCCGGAGGGCGCGCTCGTCGAGGGTGGGGTCGATCTGCTGGCTCCACGACTGCATCACGTAGACGGCGCCGTCGGGCGTGGTCAGCTCGTACACCCGGCGTCCGGCCGGCCACCTCATCGTCGTGTTCCGGACGACCCGCTGCTCCCTGTACGCCCCGGCGGTGATGTCGGTGGGGGCCAACGCGACGGTGGCGAGCGGCTGCATCTCGATCCCGTCGAGATCGCGGGGCGGGCCCTGCGGCCCGACCTGCCGTCGGGCCGAGTCGATCAGCCAGTACCGGGGGCCGTTGCGCAGGGCGACGGCCACGCCGACGTCGCGCGCCACCGTCGCAGGATCGACCGCCGCCCACGCTTCGGCGGGGCACTCGTTCAGGCGGTAGGTGTTCCAGACCTGCGCGACGAGCATGCCGTCGGTCGGCGCGAGCAGGAGGAGCTCGCAGTAGCGGTCGCCCCGCATCCCGCGGGTCGTCGGTCCGTCGCCCGGGTCGGTCGGCTCCGCCGGTCCCGCGGCTCCGGTGGCTCCGGCGGGCGGGGCGAGCGCGCCGACCAGGGTCGCGATCGCCAGCGCGACGCCGAGCGCGCGCGCCCGCATCTCAGACCCGGCCCACGAGGTCGGGGAGCACGGTGCCGAGCTGCTCCCGGCTGATCGCCGCCGCGTGGCCGTCGAACGGGGTCGTCTGGGCGTTGACGATCACCAGGCGGGCCCGGTTGGCGAGCGCGAACTCGGGCAGGGCGGCGGCCGGGTAGACGGTGAGGGAGGTGCCGAGGGCGAGGAAGACGTCGGCCCTGGCCGCCGCCCGCTGGGCCCGCTGCAGGTCCTCGGGCACCAGGTTCTCGCCGAAGGAGATCGTGGCCGACTTCAGGATCCCGCCGCAGGCGTCGCAGCGGGGGTCGGCCTCACCCGCCCGCACCCGGTCCAGGGTGGGGCCCATCGGCCCCCGCCGGCCGCACGACAGGCACTTCACCTCGCGCACGTTGCCGTGGATCTCCACCACCCGCTCCGGCGCGGTCCCGGCCGCCTGGTGCAGCCCGTCGACGTTCTGCGTGACGATCGTGTGCAGCGCGGCCTTGCGCTCGAGGTCGGCGAGGGCCCGGTGGGCGTCGTTGGGCTCGGCGTCCCACATCCCGCTCGACAGGCGGTTCTGCCACGCCCGGGCCCGCACGTCGGGATCGTTGACGTAGTACTGGAGCGTCGCCGTCTTCTCGGCGTCGGGGTTCTTGGTCCACAGGCCCTGAGGGCCGCGGAAGTCGGGGATGCCCGACTCGGTGGAGATCCCGGCGCCGGTGAGGACGACGATCTGGTGCGCGTCGCGCAGCCACGCCGCGACCTCGTCGAGATCCATCACGGGCTCGTCCACGCGCGCCTCCTCGAACGATCGGACGCCGCCGAGTATCGCGTGGCGGTCACCCCTCGATGTCGTCGAGGAACCCGAGCAGGGCCGCCGCGAGGTCGGCGGGCCGTTCGGGGAGCATGGCGTGGCCCATCCCGGTGAGCTCGAGCAGCCGGGCCCGCGCCCCGATCTCGTCGACGAGGGCACGGCCGTTGGCCGGTGGCGCCATCCGGTCGTCGAGTCCCTGCACGACCAGGACCGGCACGGTCGTGCCCGCGGTCCACCAGTCGGTGATCGCCGTCGCCGACGCTGCCGCATGCTGGGCCCGGGCGAGGTCGGGGTCCCACCCGTCGACCCAGTCGTCGGGGATCGTCGAGCCCGGCGCGAACATCGCGATCCGCAGCGCATCGACCACGTCGTCGTGCGTGCCGCGGTCCCACATGATCCGTCCGAGCGCGGCGGTCGCCTCGTCGTCCCCGGGGAACCTTCCGCCCGCGCCGAACAGGGCGACCGACGCGACCCGGTCCGGATGGTCGGCGGCGGCGCACCGCATCACGCGGTTGCCGAACGCGTGCCCCACGAGGTGGGCGCGCGCGATGTCGGCTGCGTCGAGCGCACGGATGACGCCATCGGCGAGGTCATGGAGGGTGTCGCCGGTGCCCGACTCCACCGGGTGCACCGAGTGCCCCGCCGACGCGAGCGCCGCGAGGATCGGCCCGAAGTCGGCGGCCGGTCGGCCGAGGCTCGGGTGGAGGACGATTGCCGGCACGCCCGCAGTATGCCGTCCGGCGACGACGCGTGCTGCGGGGCCGGCTCGGACGCGACGGGGCCCGGTCGGGTGCCGGGGGGCGCACCCGACCGGGCCGTCCGCGTGCCCGGATGGGCACGCGCACGCGGGGCCGGTCAGGGGGTGGGGGCTGGGAGCAGACCGGCTTCCCGCGCGGCGTCGCAGTGGCGGTCCCACGCCCAGCGGGCCGCGTCGTGGCAGACCGCGGGGTGGAAGCCGCAGGAGAACAGGGCGTGCTCGACGCAGTCGAGCGGCTCCCCCTGCTCGAGCAGGGTGAGGGCGAGACGGCGGGCCCGCCGCCGGGCGGTGGCCACCGGCGGGTCGTCGAGCTGGGCGTCGGCCCAGTCGGAGTGCTCGGCCTGCACGGCGGCCGGGAGGCGCCGCACGTGGCGACGCTGCACGGGCGGGAGGCTGCGGCGGACCGCCACGGTCGTGTAGCCGTCGCTGCACGCGAGGTCGAACTGCTCCAGCCGGGTGAGCGTGCGCACGATCGGCGAGCTGTGGCCGTCGCGCTGTCCGAGCCCCAAGGCGTGGGAGGTCTCGGCGACGGGCAGCTCGATGGCGCCGGTGTGCCGCTCGAACCGACCGGCGAGGTGGCGCATCAGGAGCAGCGCGGTGGGTCCGAGGGTCGGGAGCCAGAAGGTCTCCGCGTAGCGCGATCGAGGGTCGTAGCCGATCGTGTCGAGGACGGGGTCGGGCCAGGGGGTGATCGTGAGGAGCTCGGGCACGGTGCCTCCCGCGAACGGAGAAGGTCGGACGGGGCAGGGCGGCGGGGTGCCGCCGGGGAAGCACGGGGCAGGACGGATTGCGACACGCTTCGTGACGGCGTGGTCGGGCGATCAGGCGCCGGCTCCACGGTCACCAGCGCAGCGTGGTTGACGCACACTGCACGAGACGCCGGCGTCTCCGATTTCGCGGACGAACGTCGACGCGTTGGTACGGTGCGTCAGATGCGAGTCTTCGTGGTGACGCAGAACGAGCCCCTCTACGCCCCGCGCTATCTCGAAGCCATCGTCGAGTCCACGAACCACGACCTCGTGGGAGTCACTGCTCTCCCAGCCGGCGGCAAGCGCGGCTTCGCCCACCTCGTGCGCCAACGCCTCGCCATCTACGGGCCAGTCGATTTCGTGCGGGCGGGGTATCACTTCACCCGTTGCCGACTCTCCGGATCGGTTTCCAAGGTCGCGGCGTCCCGAGGAATACGAGTCGTTCCGTGCACCGACGTCAACGATGTCGAGTTCATTGCTGCGGTGCGAGATCTCGACACCGACGTACTGGTGTCCATCGCGGCAAACCAGCGCTTCGGTCCCGCGCTCCTGGCGACGCCCCGCGTCGCTGCGGTCAACCTGCATTCGTCACTGCTTCCTAAGCACCGCGGGCTCGACGGACTCTTCTGGGCTCTCGCCGCCGGGGATACGACCGTGGGGGTGTCGGCACACCTCATGACTGCCAATTTCGATGAAGGAGCGATCCTTGGCCAGACGCCGTTTCCGGTGCCACCGGGAGCATCGCTGCATCAGATGTACGGGCTCGCGATCAGCCACGGCGCCCCGCTCCTCGAGCGTGTCCTCGATGACCTCGCTGCGGGCACCGTCGACGCACGGCCCAACGACCCAGCTGCCGGCAACTACAACTCGTGGCCGACCCCTGACGCGGTGCGGGAGTTCCGCCGCCGGGGCTACCGCTTCTTCTGAAGGACGTTGACGATGATGGAACGCCTCGCCTGCATGACGGTTGACCTCGAGCCGGATTTCCTCACGGAGGACTCGCACGAGGTACTCCTCGATGAGGCCCGCTTCTCACGATTCGCGGAGACGCTGCAGCGACGAGGCGTCATTCCGACGACGTTCTTGGCCGCCAAGATGCTCGACCAGGGATTGCCGGTGCGCGAGCGCTTCGAGCCGCTTGGCGCCGAGTTCGAGCTGCACTCGTACTCGCACGATCCCGAAGACCCCGACAGCGTCGAGGAGGTCCGCAAGTCGAAGGCCGCCTACCGACGTGCGTTCGGTCGTGACCCCCGTGGCTACAGGGCGCCGCTCGGGTTCATCGGCGCTGACGGCGTCCGCGCGCTGCACGCCGAGGGCTTCGCGTTCAGCTCGAGCATCTTCCCGGCGAAGCGGCGCGAGCTCGGGTTCGACCACAGCGCCCTCCCGCTCGAACCGTTCGTGTGGTCCGACGGGCAGGACGACCTTCTCATCGAGATCCCGTTCGGCGTGACCAAGCGGCCGCGCGTGGTCATTTGAGAGAGCTACCTCAAGATGCTCGGCATGGGCCCATTCCGCCTGCTCCACAGGTTCGGCGGGTTCCCCGAGACGATCGTGATCGATTCACATCTGTACGACTTCTTTCCGACCTCACCGGTGCTCGCACTCCGACGTACCGACTACCGCCGTGCTGCGTTGCTCCGCAACCAGCGGAAGGCGCTCGAATTGCTCGACGAGCTACTCGGATTCCTGCAGGGGCAGGGTTACCGATTCACGACGGTCGGTGAGGTCCTCGATCGCTGCGAATCGCAACGCGACGATCTCCCGCGCGTCGGGCTCGATCACTTGGAGCGCACGGCCTACAAGCCACCACCCCGCGACAAGGGCACCGTGGCCGCTTCTGAAGCATGACGCGATCGGCTCCACCGGGTGGCGGTCGGGCGTGCTCGGCCCACGGCGACCCCGTCCGTGTCAGCTCGCGACGGGCTCAGCGGCCGACCTGAGCGGCCGGGAGCGCGGGCGGGACCGGCGCCTCGATCGCGCGCGGCCGACCGCTCAGCCCGTAGCGGTCGGCGGGGGCGGGCTTGCCGAACAGATAGCCCTGCGCATACTCGCAACCGAGGCCCCGCAGCGCTTCGAGCTGGCCGGGTGTCTCCACGCCCTCGGCGACGGCGCCCAACCCGAGTGCGTGGGCGAGGTTCACGACGGCGGTGCAGATGGCGGTGGCCTCCGGCTCGCGGCCGAGGCCGTCGACGAACGACCGGTCGACCTTCAGCGAGTCGACGGGGAACCGCTTGAGGTAGGTCATCGACGAGTGGCCGGTGCCGAAGTCGTCGACCGCGAGATGCACTCCCAGGTCGCGCAGCTTGTGCAGCATCGACACGGTCGACTCGGCGTCGCGCATCAGGGTGGTCTCGGTGATCTCCAGCCACACCCGGTCGGGGTCGATGCCCGTGCGCTCGAGCGCCCCGGCGACGGTCGCGGGCAGGGTGGCCTCGGCGAGCTGGCGGGGCGAGAGGTTGATGCTGATGCTCACGGGGGCACCGCCCACGTGCCACTCGGCCGCCTGCCGGCACGCGTGCTCCAGCACCCACGCGCCGATCGGCACGATGAGCCCCGTCTCCTCCGCCTGGGGGATGAACTGGTCGGGCGGCACCAGACCCCGCTCGGGATGCTCCCAACGCACCAGCGCCTCGAAGCCGGAGATCCGGTTCGACGCGAGGCTGAGGATCGGCTGGTAGAAGACGCGCAGCTCGTGCTGCTCGAGCGCCCGGCGCAGCTCGTTGCCCGTACGGAGCTGCGTGACGGCGTGGTCGCGGTTGGCGGCCGCGTAGATCTGGAAGCGGGCGCGACCGTTCTCCTTCGCGCCGTACATCGCGGCGTCGGCGTTGCGCAGCAACGTCTCGGTCGTCTCCATCTCGCCGCCCGAGAGGGCGATGCCGACGCTGATCGTCACGTAGATCTCGCCGTCGACGAGCTGGACCGGCTTGGCCACCGCCGACGCGATGCGCTTGGCGATCTCGGCGGCGACGCGCTCGTCGGGCACGCCCCGGCACAGCACGGTGAACTCGTCGCCGCCGAAGCGGGCGACGGTGTCGTTGGGCCGCACGGCGTTGCGGAGCCGGTCGGCGATCGTGACGAGGAGCCGGTCTCCGGCCGAGTGGCCGAGGCTGTCGTTGATCACCTTGAAGTGGTCGAGGTCGAGGAAGAGGACGGCGGTGTGGCCGTGGGTGTCCTCGGCCAGCGCACGGCGGAGGCGGTCGACGAACAGGAGCCGGTTCGGCAAGCCGGTCAGGGGATCGTGGATCGCCTGGTGCGCCAGCCGCTCACCGTCGCGTCGGCGGGCGGTGACGTCCTCGATCTGGTGCACGACGTACATCGGCGTGCCGCCGGGGTCGCGCACGAGCGACGCGCTGAGCGCCGTCCACACCTCCCGGCCGTCGGTGTGGATGTACCGCTGCTCCACCTGGTAGCTGGGGATCTCGCCGGTGACGAGGCGGTCGAGGTGGGTGCGGATCGTGGCCTGGTCCTCGGGGTGGGTGAGGTCGAGGATCGAGACGCCGAGCAGCTGGTCCTCGGCCCGCCCGAGCATCTGGGCGAGCGCGCGGTTGACCCGGAACAGCTCGCCGTCGATGCCGGCGAGGGCCATGCCGATCGGGGCGTGCTCGAACGCCGACCGGAACCGCTCCTGGGCCTCGCGCAGCTCGGCTTCGGCCCAGCGCCGTTCGGTGACGTCGCGCGCGTTGAGGACGATGCCGTCGACGGCGGGGTCGTCGGTCAGGTTGGTGCCGACCGCTTCGAGGGTGTGCCACGTGCCGTCCTCGTGCATGACGCGGAACTCGAACGGAGGCGACACCGATCCGGGCCGGTTGCAGATCGCGGTGAACGTGTGGAGCACGGCGGGGCGGTCTTCGACGTGCACGAAGTCGAACGGAGGCGACGCGAGGAGGCGCTCGACGCTGCGCCCGAGGCCCCGTTCGGCCGACGGGCTCGCGAAGACGCAGCGACCGTCGCGGTCGAAGATCGCGATGACGTCGTGGGAGTTGCGCACCAGCGCCTGGAGCCGGGCCTCGCTGCGCCGCACCGCGGCGGTGGCGTCGGACACGGCCCGCCGGGCGCTGCGCTCCTGGCGCCACAGGAGCAGGCACGCGACGGCGGCACCCACGGCGGCGCCGAGGATGCAGGCCACGAGCGGAGCGGAACCGATTCCCACCACCCGGGTGCATCGGCGTGCCGCGGTCCCGGATTGAGAACCGAAATCGACCGCCGCGCCCGGTCCGCGGACCGGGGGCTCAGCGGTCGCCCAGGAACACGCCGATGAGACGGCGCGCGGCCGTGGTCGGGGCGAGCCGGCCGGCCGCGACCTCGGCCTCCAGCGCGGCGGCGGCCGCGGCGGTGCGGGCGTCGGCATGCAGCCGGTCGAGGAGGGAGTCGGCGAGCTCGTCGCGCATCCACGCGCGCGCCTGTTCGGCGCGCCGCTCGGTGAGGGGCTCGCCGTCGAGCGCAGTGCGGAAGTCGGTGATCGTGTTCCAGAGCCCGTCGATGCCGCGCTGCTCGAGCGCCGAGACGAGCACCACACGGGGCGTCCAGCCGGCGAACCGGGGCCGCACCAGGTGCAGGGCCGCCCCGTAGTCGGACGCGGTCGCCGTGGCCACCGCCTCGAGCGGACCGTCGGCCTTGTTGACCACCACCAGGTCGGCCAGCTCGACGATGCCCCGCTTGATGCCCTGGAGCTCGTCGCCGCCCGCGGGCGCGATGAGGAGGACGAAGCAGTCGACCATGTCGGCCACCGCGGTCTCCGACTGGCCCACGCCGACGGTCTCCACGATCACGACGTCGAACCCGGCGGCCTCGCAGAGCAGCATCGCCTCGCGGGTGCGGCGGGCGACGCCGCCGAGGGTGGTCCCCGCGGGGGAGGGACGCACGAACGCCGCCGGGTGGCGTGACAGCTCCTCCATGCGCGTCTTGTCGCCGAGGATCGACCCACCGGTGCGCGAGCTCGACGGGTCGACGGCGAGCACGGCCACCCGGTGGCCCGACTCCACGACGTGGAGTCCGAGCGCCTCGATGAGGGTCGACTTGCCCGCGCCGGGCGATCCCGAGATGCCGATGCGGATCGCCCGGCCGGTCGCCGGCATGACCTCGGTGAGCAACGCGTCGGCGGCGTCGCGGTCGTCGGCGCGGGTGGACTCGACCAGCGTGATGCCACGCGCGAGCGCGCGGCGGTCACCCTGGAAGAGCTCCCCGCCGAGCGTCCCTGCCGTCATGGGGAGGTCACGCTCCCCGACGGCGGACGAGCGCCAGCACCTCCGACGCGGCCTCGGGGATGTTGGTGCCCGGTCCGAAGATGGCGGCCGCGCCGGCCTCGCGCAGGTACTCGTAGTCCTGGGCGGGGATCACGCCACCGCACACGACGACGATGTCGTCGCCCCCCAGCTTCTCCAGCTGGGCGACCAGCTCGGGTACGAGCGTCTTGTGGCCGGCAGCCTGGCTGCTCACCCCGACGACGTGGACGTCGTTCTCGATGGCATCGCGGGCGGCTTCCTCGGGCGTCTGGAACAGCGGGCCCACGTCGACGTCGAAGCCGAGGTCGGCGAACGCGGTGGCGATCACCTTGGCGCCCCGGTCGTGACCGTCCTGGCCCATCTTCACGACGAGCAGGCGGGGGCGCCGACCCTCGGCGGTGGCGAAGGCCTCGACCTCGTCGCGGATCTTCGCGTAGCCCTCGTCGCCCTCGTACGCACCTCCGTACACGCCGGCGATGGTACGGACGACGGCGCGGTGGCGGGAGAACACCTCCTCGAGCGCGTCGGAGATCTCGCCCACCGTGGCGCGGGCCCGGGCGGCGTCGACGCTGAGGGCGAGCAGGTTGCCGTCGCCGCGTGCGCCCTCGGTCAGCGCCGAGAGCGCGGCCCGGCACGCCGCTTCGTCGCGCGTGGCGCGGATCTGCTCGAGGCGGGCGATCTGCTGCTCGCGCACCGCGGTGTTGTCGATCTCGCGGACGTCCACCTCGTCTTCGTCGGTCAGGCGGTACCGGTTGACCCCGACGATCGTCTCCTCGCCACGGTCGATGCGAGCCTGGCGGCGGGCGGCGGCTTCCTCGATGCGCAGCTTCGGCATCCCCGACTCGACGGCCCTGGTCATGCCGCCGAGCGCCTCGACCTCCTCCATCAGCTCCCAGGCGGCGGTCGCCAGCGAGTCGGTGAGGGCCTCGACGTAGTAGCTCCCGCCGAGCGGGTCGACGACCCGGGTGATGCCGGACTCCTCGGCGAGGATGAGCTGGGTGTTGCGGGCGATGCGGGCCGAGAACTCGGTGGGCAGCGCGATCGCCTCGTCGAACGAGTTGGTGTGGAGGCTCTGGGTGCCGCCGAGGACTGCGGCCATGGCCTCGACCGTCGTGCGCACGACGTTGTTCATCGGGTCCTGCTCGGTGAGTGACACGCCCGACGTCTGGCAGTGCGTGCGCAGCATCAGCGACCCGGGCTTCTTCGGGTCGAACTGCGACATGATGCGGTGCCACAGCAGGCGCGCCGCCCGCAGCTTCGCGACCTCCATGAAGAAGTCCATGCCGATCGCGAAGAAGAAGGAGAGGCGACTCGCGAACGCGTCGACGTCGATGCCGCGGTCGAGGACGGTCCGCACGTACTCGAGGCCGTCGGCGAGGGTGAAGGCGAGCTCCTGCACCGCCGTCGCCCCGGCCTCTTGCATGTGGTAGCCGGAGATGGAGATCGAGTTGAACTTCGGCATGTTCGCCGCCGTGTACTGGATGATGTCGGCGACGATCCGCATGCTGGGCTCGGGCGGATAGATGTAGGTGTTGCGGACCATGAACTCCTTGAGGATGTCGTTCTGGATCGTCCCCTGGAGCTGGTCCTGGCTCACCCCCTGCTCCTCCGCGGCGACGATGTAGCCGGCGAGCACGGGCAGCACGGCGCCGTTCATGGTCATCGAGACGGACATCTTCTCGAGCGGGATGCCGTCGAAGAGCACCTTCATGTCCTCGACCGAGTCGATCGCGACGCCGGCCTTGCCGACGTCACCCACGACCCGGGGGTGGTCGGAGTCGTAGCCCCGGTGCGTGGCGAGGTCGAACGCCACGGAGAGGCCCATCTGCCCGGCCGCGAGGTTCTGGCGGTAGAAGGCGTTGGACTCCTCGGCGGTGGAGAACCCGGCGTACTGGCGGATCGTCCAGGGCCGGTTCGAGTACATCGTCGCCCGGGGCCCCCGGACGAACGGCTCCAACCCGGGCAGGGTCCCGACGGCCTCGAGGCCCTCGAGGTCGGCCGCGGTGTAGAGCGGCTTGACCGGGATCCCCTCAGGGGTGGTGCGGACGAGCGAGTCGGGGTCGCCCTTGAGCTCCTTCTCGGCCAGGGAGCGCCAGGCGTCGAGGGTGGGGGCGTCGGGGTGCTCGGGGTTCTGGGTGTTCTGGGCCACGAATCGAGGCTAGTTCGCCGCCCCCGGCGCCTTCCGGGCCGCGGCCGGGCTCAAGGAATCGGGTCGGGCCACCGACAATTCGGCCCGAGGGTGTGTCTCGGGGCGTCGACCCTGCCAGAATGTGCCCAGGCGGAGCCGAAGTGGGACCCCGACATTCGACGTGGGAGCCGTTCGACTCGTGAGAAACCGCGCACGACGCCTGTTGCTGATCCCTGCGGTCGCCTTGGTGCTGCTGGGGACCCCGGCCTTGGCCCTCGACGGCACGGCGGTCCCACCGCCGGGCAACACCGAGGTGCCGCTGGCCCTCCCCGACGGCGCGGGCCCGGGTGCGCGAGCCGTCGCGAAGGCCGATGCCGATCTCGTCGGGGTGCGGTGGCGGGGTGACCCCGAGGCCGAGTTCACCATCGAGGTCCGGCGGGGGGACTCCGGGGCGTGGGAGCCGGCCGCCACCCTCGGCGGCGACGACGTCGTGCCCGACGAGGGCTCGCCCGATGCCCGGGCCTCGGCCGACGCGCACGCCGACGCGCACTACACCGAGCCGGTCTGGGTGGAGGACACGGCCGCGGTCCGGGTCACCGTGGTGAGCGGCACGGTCGAAGACGTGGGCTTGGAAGCGGTCACCGCCGACGACGGCCGCGCACCGAGCGGGTCGGCCGGCGCGCTGGGCCTGTCGTTGCCCGCCGGTCCCGATCGCACGGGGTACGCCGTCGCCCTCCTGCTCGCCGGTGCACTGCTGGGCTCCGTGGCGCTGGGCTGGTCGCCGTGGCGGTCGCGCCGCCAGGCCGCCCTCGCGAGCGTGGTGGCGCTCGTCGCGCTCACCGCGTGCGTGCCCCCGCCGCCCTCCCCCCCCCACGGCACCCCCCCGCCCCAGCCGGCCATGACGATGCGCACCTCGTGGGGTCCGGACCTCGGCTGGAACCCGTCGCCCGACTGTGCACCCGGTCCGGAGTACGCCGGCGACGTCAACTTCCTGGTCGTCCACCACACCGTCAACTCGAACACCTACGGCGCTTCCGACAGCCGCAACATGGTGCGGGCGATCTGGTCGTATCACGTCAACACGCTGGGCTACTGCGACATCGCCTACAACTTCATCGTCGATCGGTACGGCCAGATCTTCGAGGGCCGCCGCGGCGGCGTCGACAAGGCGGTCATCGCCGCCCACACCGGCGGTTTCAACCGGGACTCGAGCGGTGCTGCGTTCCTGGGGGACTTCACGAGCGTGCAGCCCACCACGGAAGCCTGGAACGCGATGGTCGACCTCATCGCGTGGAAGCTCAGCGTCCACAGGAAGAACCCGGCCGACGGGTTCTCGGCCACCAGCGCCGGATTCGGTTCGCGTTGGCCCGCGGGCACGTCGGTGTCGTTCGCCAGCCGCATCCAGGGCCACCGCGACCTGTGGGCCACGGCCTGCCCGGGCAACGCGTTCTACCCGCGGCTCCAGGAGCTGCGTGACGCCGTGCAGCCCAAGGTCGGCTGGGACGGGCCGGTGGCGACGACGACGACCACCACCACCACCACCACAGCGCCACCGACCACCACGACGACGGCGGTGCCGCTCGGGCTGCAGGACGTTCCGGTGGTCACGACGGCGCCGACCCCGACGACCACCACCACCGTCTCGACGGTGCCGACGACCGGCCCGCCGGCGCCGGGCGGTTAGGACGCGCGACGGACGACGTCGAGCTCGGCGTGCTCGTCGCGGGCGGCGGCGGCCAGCGCCGCGCGGGCTG
>VGCA01000003.1 GCA_016870245.1 Actinomycetota bacterium
CGGTCGCCGCGTCCGACGCGCTCCTGGCCCGGGGCCTCCTGGTGCCGGCCATCCGGCCGCCCACCGTGGCCCCCGGGACGTCGCGGCTGCGGGTGGCCCTGTCCGCCGCCCACACCGACGACCAGGTCGCCGCCCTCGTGGCGGCGCTGGCGGGGTTGGCGGCGTGAGCGCCGGCCCCCGCCCCGACCGGTTGGTCGTCGTCACCGGCACGGGCACCGAGGTGGGCAAGACGTGGTGGACCGCCGCGGTCGCGCGCGACCTGCGGGCCCGGGGTAGCGCGGTCGCCGCCCGCAAGCCGGTGCAGTCGTTCGCCCCCACCGACGCGTTGACCGCGCTCGACGCGTCGGTCCTCGGCGCCGCCACCGGCGAGCCACCCGAGACGGTGTGCCCCACCCACCGGTGGCTCGCCGAGCCCATGGCGCCGCCGATGGCCGCCGCCCGTCTGGGGCTCCCCCCGTTCACGATCGCCGACCTGGTCGGCGAGCTCCACTGGGACGCCGGCACGGCGATCGGGTTCGTCGAGGGCGCCGGCGGACTGCGTTCGCCCCTCGCCGACGACGGCGACACGCGCACGCTCATCCAGAGCATCCGGCCCGATCACGTCGTGGTGGTGGCCGATCCGGCGCTCGGGGTGATCCACGACGTCCGGCTCGTGGTCGGCGCGCTGGCCCAGCGCTCGTTGGTGGTGGCGCTCAACCGGTTCGACGACCACGACCCCCAGCACACGGCGAGCCGCGACTGGCTCGCGGACCGCGACGGCGTCGACGTCGTGACCTCCCCCTCCGCGCTCGTCTCGCGCTGGAGCTGACCGGGCGCGGAGGCTCGCCGCCCGCTCGGCCTAGCCTGACGGAGTGGACGCCGACCGACTCTCCGACCTCGCGCAGCGGCATCTCTGGATGCACTTCTCCCGCCTCGGGGGCTACGACGCCGCACACCCCGTGCCGGTCATGGTCCGCGGCGAGGGCTGCTGGGTGGAGGACGCCACCGGCCACCGGCTCCTCGACGGCCTGTCGGGCCTGTTCACCGTGCAGGTCGGCCACGGCCGCGCCGAGCTGGGCGCGGCGGCCGCCCGCCAGGCCGAGGCGCTCGAGTACTTCCCGATCTGGAGCTACGCGCACCCGCCCGCGATCGAGCTCGCGGCCCGGCTCGCCGAGCTCGCCCCCGGCGACCTGAACCGGGTCTTCTTCACGAGCGGCGGGTCGGAGTCGGTCGAGTCGGCGTGGAAGCTCGCCCGGGCGTACTTCCGCGCGCGCGGTGAGGGGCAGCGCCACAAGGTGATCGCCCGCCGCACCGCGTATCACGGCACCACGCTCGGCGCGCTGGCGGTGACCGGCATCCCCGCGCTCCGCCAGCCCTTCGAGCCGCTCACCCCCGGCACCGCGCACGTGCCCAACACCAACCGGTACCGGCATCCGCTCGCGCACGACGAGAAGGCGTTCATGCTCGCGATGACCGACGCCATCGAGGAGCAGATCCTCTTCGAGGGCCCCGACACCGTCGCCGCCGTCTTCCTCGAGCCGCTGCAGAACGCAGGCGGGTGCTTCACCCCTCCGGAGGGCTACTTCGCCCGGGTCCGGGAGATCTGCGACCGCTACGGCGTGCTGCTCGTGTCCGACGAGGTCATCTGCGCGTTCGGCCGGCTGGGGCACATGTTCGGCGCACAGCGCTACGACTACCTGCCCGACATGATCACGTGCGCGAAGGGCCTCACGAGCGGGTACTCCCCGCTCGGCGCGGTGATCTGCCGCGACTTCCTCGCCGAGCCGTTCCTCGAGGGGGCGGCGTCGTTCTCGCACGGCATCACCTTCGGCGGTCACCCGGTGAGCTGCGCGGTCGCGCTCGCCAACCTCGACCTGTTCGACCGTGAGGCCGTCCTGGCCAACGTGCTCACCCACGAGGCGGGCTTCGAGACGCGGCTGCGCGCCCTCGCCGAGCTGCCGATCGTCGGCGACCTGCGCGGCGCGGGCTACTTCTGGGCGCTGGAGCTCGTGAAGGACCAGGCGACGCAGGAACCGTTCACCCGCCCGGAGGGCGAAGCGCTGCTGCGCGGCTTCCTGGCACCCCGGCTCTACGAGCTCGGCGTGATCGCCCGCACCGACGACCGCGGCATGCCCGTCGTGCAGCTCGCGCCCCCGCTGGTGGCCGGGCCCGAGGAGCTCGACCTCCTCACCGACCGCGTCCACCAGGCCCTCGCCGAGGCCGGCGATCGGTTCCTTCCGTGACCGACGCGCGCCAGCCGCTCACCGTCGGCGTCCCCCGCGAGACCAAGCCCGGCGAGCACCGGGTCGCACTCACCCCCGACGGGGTCCGTGAGCTGCACCATCACGGCGTGACCGTCCTCGTCGAGCGCGACGCGGGCGCCGGGCCGGCGATCCCCGACGACACGTTCGCCGACGCGGGCGCGCAGATCATCGACAGTGCAACCGAGGTGTGGGAGCGGGCCGAACTCGTCGTGAAGGTCAAGGAGCCGCAGCCGTCGGAGTTCGCGCACCTCCGGCCCGGGCTCGTGCTGTTCACCTACCTCCACCTCGCGGCGTACCCCGAGGTCGCGGCCGAGCTGCGCGCCCGCGAGGTCACCGGCATCGCCTACGAGACGGTGCAGCGGGCCGACGGCAGCCTCCCGCTGCTCGCGCCCATGAGCGAGGTCGCGGGCCGAATGGCCCCGCAGGTCGGCGCCCACTTCCTCGAGCGACAGTCGGGCGGCCGGGGCGTGCTGCTCGGCGGTGTGCCCGGCGTCGCGCCGGCCCACGTGGTGGTGCTCGGCGCGGGCACGGTCGGGTGGAGCGCCGGCCGCATCGCGGCGGGCATGGGGGCCGAGGTGCGGGTGGTCAACCGCTCGGTCGAACGACTCCAGATGATCGACGAGGTCGCGGCGGGACGCGTCACCACCTACGCGAGCAACCACGCGACGATCGAGCGGCTCGTCGCCGATGCCGATCTGCTCATCGGTGCGGTGCTGGTCCCGGGCGGTCGTGCCCCCGTCCTCGTCAGCGAGGACATGGTGCGCTCGATGCGGCCGGGCGCCGTCATCGTCGACATCGCGGTCGACCAGGGCGGCTGCATCGCGACGACACACGAGACGTCGCACGCCGACCCGGTCTACGAGCGGCACGGCGTACTGCACTACGCGGTGGGCAACATGCCCGGCGCTCGCGGCGGCCCAGCTCCACGAACTGGACCGCGAGGCGCCGCCACCCGTCGGGCAGCGTGTGCACGGCGCGGATCGCCCCCATCACGACGAAGGGGCGCCGCCGCCCGAGCACCGAGTGCACGTCGATGTCGATCCACACGTCGGGCAACGACGAGCCCCGAGGCACCAGGATCCCCGCCCCACCCGTCGAGACGTCGACGACCGTGCAGTCGCCCCACGGCCCGTTCGGGTGGGCGCGGAACCGCCCGTCCCAGGTCCCGAGGACACGGTCGCCGCGCCGGCGCTGTCGGATCGTCGGCATACAGATGGGTCGGGCGTGGGAACGGCACGCTTGAGGCCCAATCCGGACCGTGCCGCCCATCGGTGGGCCGCCAGGGACTCGAACCCTGAACCTGCGGGTTAAAAGCCCGATGCTCTGCCAGTTGAGCTAGCGACCCGGACCGGAAGGCTAACGGCCGAGGTGCGCCCGCGGGTACGGTCGCGAGGCACCGTGGGGCGACCGGTCAGGTCGGTAGGGTGGGCCGCCACATGTTGACCTCCGTCCTCGCCTCCGCCAGCTCCGACGAGGTGCCCGGTGCCGACATCCATGTCGATGCGTGGATGTGGTTCGCATTCCTCGGGCTCATCGCGGTCCTGCTGCTCGCCGACCTCTTCCTCTTCCACAAGGAGGCGCACGAGATCTCGATGCGAGAGGCCGCGATCACGAGCGCCTTCTGGGTCCTCCTCGGGGTGTCGTTCTCCCTGGTGATCTGGGCGCTGCTGGGCGGGCCGGCCGCCAGCCAGTACCTGACGGGCTACGTGATCGAGAAGAGCCTCTCGGTCGACAACGTCTTCGTGTGGGCCGTGATCCTCTCGTACTTCGCCGTGCCGAAGGCCTACCAGCACCGGGTCCTGTACTGGGGTGTGTTCGGCGCGCTGGTGCTGCGGCTGATCTTCATCTTCGCCGGCGTCGCGCTGCTCGAGGCGTTCAGCTGGATGCTGTACGTGTTCGGCGCCTTCCTCGTGTTCACCGCCTGGCGGGTCGCCACCCACGACAACGAGGAGATCCACCCGGAGCGGAACCCGGTGCTCAAGCTGATGCGCCGGATCATCCCGGTGACCAGCGAGTACCACGGTCAGAAGTTCTGGGTGCGGATCGACGCCCGCCGGTTCGCCACCCCGCTCCTGGTGGTCCTCGTGATGGTCGAGGTCACCGACGTGGTGTTCGCCGTCGACTCGATCCCCGCGATCCTCGCGGTGACGCGCTCCGAGTTCATCGTGTTCACGTCGAACGCGTTCGCGATCCTCGGGCTCCGCGCGCTCTACTTCCTCCTGGCTGGCGCCCAGAGCAAGCTCCGCTACCTCAACATCGGCCTCGGCATCATCCTCGGCTACGTGGGGATCAAGATGCTGATCTCCGAGTGGTACCACATGCCGACGTTCATCTCGCTCGCGGTGATCGCCGTCGTGCTCGCCATCACCGTGATCGTGTCGCTGAGGGCCGACGCGCGTGAGCACTCGGGCGACGCAGCCAACGAAGGGGGGTCCCCGTGACCGTCACGACGATCCTGGTGGCCCACGACGGCTCCGATCACGCGGCCCAGGCCCTCGACTGGGCTGCGGGCCTCGCCGGCCAGGTCGGCGCCCGGCTCGTGGTGGTGCGTTCGTGGTCCCCCCTCGACGATCTGGCCAAACACCGCGACCACGCGGACTTCCACGAGATGCACGACGAAGCGCTCGCCGAGCTGCGCGAATGGTGCGCCGGAGCCGTCGCGGCCGGCGTCGAGGTCGAACCCCGCGTCGTCGAGGATCTCCCCGTCCCCGGGATCGTCACCGCGGCACGCGACTGCTCTGCCGACCTCATCGTGTGCGGCACCCGCGGCCGGGGAGCCGTGAAGGGGCTCGTGCTCGGCAGCGTGGCCCGGGATCTCCCCATGAAGGCGCACCTCCCGGTCACCATCGTCCCCGCGCGTTGAGCGCGGCGCCGGGCCAGAATGGCCCGATGGACGCCACTCACGACCTCTCCGCCAAGCAGGCGATCACCGAGGTGATCTACCGGTACTGCCGGGCTCTCGACCGCATGGACCGCGATCTCGCGCTGACCATCTGGCACCCCGACGGCACCGCCGACTACGGCCCCACCATGTTCCAGGGCACCGGCGTCGGGTTCGTCGACTGGGTGTGGCCCGCGCACCAGTCGATGCTCGGTCACTCGCACCAGATCGGCAACGTGCTGATCGAAGTCGACGGTGACCGGGCCGGCAGCGAGTCGTACGTGACGGCGACGCTGTGGGGCGAGTTCGAGCCCGGGACGCTGACCACGATCGTCAGTCGGGGCCGCTACGTCGACACGTGGTCCCGCCGCGACGGCGTCTGGGCCATCGACCACCGGCGCTTCGCCGAAGACCTCACCGTCACCACCGCGGTGCCCGGCGGCGCCCCGCCCGGACCGGAGGCCAGCCCGGCCCGGCGCGACCGCCACGACCCGTCGTACGACGTGCTGGCCCGCTGAACGCGCGGGGGCCGGCCGCCGCGCCGGCCCACCATCGCCCGGCCCGGAGACCGGGAGGCCGGCGCTGCTACAGTGAGCGCCCCTTCGGGGAACCGAGCCCCCATCGTCTAGTGGCCTAGGACGCCGCCCTTTCAAGGCGGTAACGGGGATTCGAACTCCCCTGGGGGCACGCAACAACCACGCAACAGCAAGGTCCTGTGGTGCAGTTTGGAGTGCACGCCGCCCTGTCAAGGCGGAGGCCGCGGGTTCAAATCCCGTCAGGACCGCCCGAGGTGGGACACCGCCTCACCCGGCCGGGTAGCTCAGTTGGCAGAGCGCACGCCTGAAAAGCGTGAGGTCGCCGGATCGACGCCGGCCCCGGCCACCGCCAGCGCCCGGCCCCTCCGGTGACGCGCACCCGACGACCCGGGCCACGGCCCGGGTCGCTCCGCGCGATGCCCGAGCGGGTCAGACGTCAGCCGACGCGTCGGCCTCGGCGAGCAGGCGCCGGATCTCGCTGGCCTTGAAGCGGCGGTGGCCGCCCAGCGTCTTGATGTACGAGACCTTTCCGGCGCGGGCCCAGCGGGTCACGGTCTTCGGGTTGACGCTGAACATCGCCGCCACCTCGGAGGGGGTCAGCAGCTCTTCCGGCTCGTTGGCTTCCACTGGTGGGTGCTCCTTCGGTGGGGGGCGGCTCGGATGGTCCCGTGGGTGGGGCGGCTCGAGTGCCCGACCCGCTGGCTCTTCCCTGCGCGGGAGGATCCTGACACACACGGCAAACGTTTGCAGGCCCTGGCCACCGTAGCCCGGACGAAACCCGCACGCCACCAGGAACCGAACATTTGCCGAAGTTCCCACCAACACCACGAACGGCCCACACCACGAGACCCCGGGAACCGGTCGGGCCGACCCGAGACGGGCTCAGCGCGCGACGGTGACGCCGACCGGGCCGTCGACGATCTCGCCGATCAGCCACGCGTCGTGGCCGGCATTGCGGACCGCGTCGAGGGCACGGTGGGCCTCGGCCCGAGGCAGCACTGCGAGCATTCCGACGCCGAGGTTGAAGACCTGCTCCATCTCGTCGTCGGCGATGTCGCCCGCCTCCTGGATCACGGAGAAGATGCGCGGCTCCTCCCACCGCCCGCGCCGCACCACCGCGTGGCAGTGGGGCGGCAGCACCCGCACGAGGTTGCCGGGGATCCCGCCCCCGGTCACGTGCACGAACGCGTGCACCGGCACGTGGCGCCGCAGGTCGAGCAAGGCCTTCGCGTAGATCACGCTGGGGACGAGGAGCTCCTCGCCGAGCGAGTGGTGCGCGCCACGCCACGCGGGATCGTCGAGCGAGTGCCCGGCGCGGTCGAGCAACGCCCGCCGCGCGAGCGAGTACCCGTTGCTGCGCAGCCCGGGGCTCGCGAGCCCGATGATGGCGTCGCCCGACTGCACCCCGGCGGGCAGGATCGCGCTGCGGTCGACCACGCCCACCGCGAAGCCGACGATGTCGAACTCACCGGGGTCGAGCAGTCCGGGGTGCTCCGACATCTCACCGCCGATGAGCGCGCACCCGGCGTCGCGACAGCCCTTGGCCACCCCCGCGACGATCTCGTCGACCTGGTCGGGGACGAGCTTGCCGACCGAGATGTAGTCGAGGAAGAACAGGGGCTCGGCGCCGTGCGCGGCGATGTCGTCGGCCGACATCGCGACACAGTCGATCCCGATGGTGTCGTAGCGGCCGGTGAGCGTCGCGAGCATCGACTTCGTGCCCACGCCGTCGGTCGACGAGACCAGCATGGGGTCGGCGTGCTCGAGCCGGCCCAGCGAGAACAGTCCCCCGAAGCCACCGATGTCGCCGACGACCTCGGGCCGGAACGTGGACCGCACGTGATCCTTGATCATCTCGACGGCCTTCTCACCCGCCGCGATGTCGACACCCGACGCCGCGTAGGTCAGGCCGTCGCTCCTGTCGTCGCGGCCCTTGTCGCGTGCGCGGCCGCGCTTCACGCGTCGAGGCCCGCGGCAGATGTCGGGACGATGCCGTCGGCCCCTCTGGGGGCGGCGGCCGCGGGGGCGGTGTCGGCCGGCTCCTCGAGCACGTGCTTCGAGTCGGTGACGGGGATCGGCACGGGGTACACCCCCGTGAGGCAGGCGGTGCAGAACGCCTCCGATGGCGACTGCGTGGCCGTGGTGAGCCGGTCGATCTCGAGGTACGCGAGCGAGTCGACCTTCAGGTAGTCCTTGATCTCACCCACCGACAGGTCGGCGGCGAGCAGCTCGGAGCGACGGCCGGTGTCCATGCCGTAGGAGCACGGCCACTTGTACGGCGGCGACGACACCCGGAAGTGCACCTCGGCCGCGCCGGCCTCGCGCAGCATCGCGATGACCTGCTTGGTCGTGGTGCCGCGCACGATCGAGTCGTCGACGACCACCAGGCGCTTGCCCCGGATGTTCTCGGGGAGCGGGTTGAGCTTGAGTCGGACTCCGCCGCTGCGCTGGGACTGGCTGGGCTGGATGAACGTGCGCCCCACGTAGCGGTTCTTCACGAGGCCGTCGCCGTAGGGGATCCCCGACGCGCGCGCGAAGCCCTGGGCCGCCGGGATGCCCGACTCGGGGACCGGCATCACCATGTCGGCCTCCACCGGCGCCTGCCGGGCGAGCTCCTCCCCCATGCGCTGGCGCGCCGCGTGCACGCTCTTGCCGTACAGGTAGGTGTCGGGCCGGGCGAAGTACACGAACTCGAACAGGCACAGCTTGGGCTCGGGTTCGGCGAAGCGCTTCTCGTGCATCCCGTTGGCGTCGATGACGATCATCTCGCCCGGCTCGATGTCGCGCACGAAGTGGGCACCCACGATGTCGAGCGCCGCCGTCTCGCTCGCGAGGACCCATCCCCCCTCGATGCGACCCAGCACCAGCGGCCAGAACCCGTGGGGGTCGCGGGCGCCGATGAGGTGGGCGTCGTCCATCAGCACGAACGAGAACCCGCCCTTGAGGTGGGGCAGCACCTTCTCGAGCGCGAACTCGAGGTCGCGCGCATCGGAGCGCGTGTCGGCCGCGAACTCGGCGGCGATCAGCTCCGCGACCAGCGCGGAGTCGGTGGTGGAGTCGAGCGGCCCCTGGGGGTCGTGGATCATCCCGGGCAGCATCCCGAGCCGCTCGGCCAGCTCCGCGGTGTTGGTGAGGTTGCCGTTGTGCCCGAGCGCGAAGCCGGCGTCGCCCACGCTGCGGTAGATGGGCTGGGCGTTGCGCCACGTGCTCGACCCGGTGGTCGAGTAGCGGTTGTGGCCGATCGCCAGATGGCCCTCGAGGGGGGCGAGGCGACGCTCGTCGAACACCTGGGTGACGAGGCCCATGTCCTTCACGACGGTGATGGTCTGGCCGTCGCTGACGGCGATGCCGGCCGACTCCTGCCCGCGGTGCTGCAGGGCGTAGAGCCCCAGGTACGCCAAGTGGGCGACCGGCTGGCCGGGCGCGTACACACCGAAGACACCACAGGCGTGGGCCAGACCCTCGCCCTTCGCCTCGCGGGAGGCCTGGGGATCCATCCCCACCAGTATCCCATGCCGGTGCGACCCCGACGACTATCCGGGCGCGACGCGCTCCCACCAGCCCGTGATCGAAGGCCGGCGAGGCCGGCGAGGCCGGCGTGATCACCCGCGGAGGCGGGCCGCGTCGGCGACGTTCCGGTCGTCGGCCGCGATCAGACGTGCACGTCGGCGTCGACGAGGGCGGGGATGGCGTCCCGCCAGGCGGCGTGGGCGTCGGCCAGCGCCACGTCGAACGCGCCGGGCGCCACCAGGCGATCGCCACCCGCGACCCCCAGGTCGGCGGCCCGCACCCCGGCAGCGCCCGCACGGGTGAGCACCTCGGCCAGACGGTCGGGCGTCACGGCGAGGACGACCCGCGACGCCGACTCGGCGAAGCACCAGGCGGCCGTCGCGACGGCCGGCTCGGGCGTGACGGTGAAGCCGACGCCGCCGGCGAAGGCCATCTCCGCGAGCGCGACCGCGAGGCCGCCGTCGGCGCAGTCGTGCACGCCGGCGACGACCCGATCGGCGACCAGCCCGATGACGAGGTCGTGCAGCGCCCGCGCCGCCGCGAGGTCGGCGGCGGGCGGCATCCCGCCGTCGAGCCCGTGCACGGTGAACGCCCACTCCGAGCCGCCCAGCTCCGAGGCGGTCTCCGGTCCGACGAGCACGAGATGGGCGCCGTCGACGAGGCCAAGGCCCGGCGGTGGCGTCTCGATCGGCTCCACCAGCCCGACCACGCCGACCACCGGCGTGGGGTCGATGTTGCGCCCGCGCGACTCGTTGTAGAACGACACGTTGCCGCCGACGACGGGCAGGTCGAGCGCCCGGCACGCGGCGCTCATGCCGTCGATCGCCTCCGAGAACTGCCACATCACCTCGGGATGCTCGGGGTTGCCGAAGTTCATGCAGTTCACGAGCGCCTTCGGCACACCCCCCGCGCAGGCGACGTTGCGGGCCGCCTCGAGCACCACCAGCGCGCCGCCGGTGCGGGGGTCGAGTCGGCAGAACCGGGCCTTGCCGTCGGTCGCGACCGCGAGCGCGCGCGACGTGCCCTTCAGGCGCAGCACCGTGGCGTCGCCGCCGGGGCCGACGACGGTGTTGAGGAAGAGCTGGTGGTCGTACTGGTGCCAGACCCACGACTTGTCGGCGATGGTGGGCGTGGCGAGGAGCGCGAGCAGCTCGCCCGAGAGGTCGGTGCCGTCGGGGAACCGCTCGAGGAGACGGGGCGCGGGATCGGCGGCCTGGAGCGCGTCCTGGTCGGCCGGTCGGGCGATCGGCCGGTCGTACACGGGACCGTCGCCGAGGCTGCCGCAGGGCACGTCGGCGATCGTCGCGGCGTCGTCGATCACCCGGAAGCGTCCGGTGTCGGTGACCCGCCCCACGACGCGCGCGGTGATCTCCCAACGCGTGGCGAGGGCGAGCACCTCGTCGACGTGGTCGGGCGTGACGATCGCGAGCATCCGCTCCTGGCTCTCCGACGTCATCACCTCCACCGGGTTCATGCCGGGCTCGCGCCGGTGCACCGACGCGAGGTCGACGTCCATGCCGTTGCCCGCCGCCGCCGCCGTCTCCGACAGCGCGCACGAGAGCCCGGCCGCGCCGAGGTCCTGCACGCCGACCGCGAGACCGGCATCGAGCAGGGCGAGGCAGGCCTCGATGAGCCGCTTCTCCTCGAACGGGTCGCCGACCTGCACCGACGGGCGCTTCGCCTCGGAGCCTTCCTCGAACCCCGCCGACGCGAGCACGCTCGCGCCGCCGATGCCGTCGCGACCCGTCGCCGAGCCGAGCAGGATGCCCACGTTGCCCACGCCCTCGGCCCGAGCCAGCACCAGCCGCTCCTGGGGCAGCACGCCGATGCACATGACGTTGACGAGCGGGTTCTCCCGGTAGCAGTCGTCGAACACGACCTCGCCGCCCACGGTGGGAACGCCCACGGCGTTGCCGTAGCCGCTGATCCCCGAGACGACCCCCTCGAACAAGAAGCGGGTGCGGGCGTCGTCGAGCGAGCCGAAGCGCAACGCGTCGAGCAGGGCGATCGGCCGGGCACCCATGGAGAAGATGTCGCGGATGATCCCGCCCACACCGGTGGCCGCCCCCTGGTAGGGCTCGACCGCCGAGGGGTGGTTGTGGCTCTCGATGCGCAGGGCCACCGCGAGCCCGTCGCCCACGTCGATCACACCGGCGCCCTCACCCGGGCCGACGATGACCCAGGGGGCCTCGGTCGGGAACCGGCGGAGGTGCACCTTCGACGACTTGTAGGAGCAGTGCTCCGACCACATGACCGCGTACATGGCCAGCTCGAGGTCGGTGGGGTGCCGGTCGAGCAAGGCGACGATGTCGTCCAGCTCGGCGTCGGTCAGACCGAGCTGGCGGTGGAGCGGGGTCTCGTCGACGGCCACGGGCCGAGAGTAGTGGCCGTTGTATTTCCAATAAGGACCGCCGATAGACTGTCGTGTTTCCGAAAACAGGAACCGGGCGAAATTCTCTAAATACCCGAGTCGAAACCCGAGTCGGAACCCAAGTCGAAACCCGAGTCTCAGGAGCTCCGAATGCCCCCGAAGAAGATGACCAACGAGCACAAGCAGGCCCTCGCCGAGGGGCGCTCCGAGGGGCGCGCGGTGAAGGCGTACCTCGACGCCCTGGAGCAGCAGAAGCCGCGCCGGGGCCGGAAGCGCACCGCCGACTCGATCGGCAAGCGGCTCGCCGCCATCGAGAAGCAGCTCGCCGACGCGTCGTCGCTCCAGCGACTCCAGCTGGTGCAGGAGCGCCGCGACCTCGAGGCGGAGCTCGCGGGCATGGACACCACGGTCGACCTCAGTGCGCTCGAGGCCGACTTCGTGAAGGTCGCCAAGGCGTACAGCGCGCGCAAGGGGATCGAGTACGCCTCGTGGCGCGAGCTCGGAGTCGGCGCCGACGTGCTCAAGAAGGCCGGGGTCTCCCGCGCCGCCTCCGCCTGACGTCCCCCCGGCTTGGCGCCGCTCGACGGTGCAGGTCGCCCTCCGGCGGCGCCGAGCGGGCGGTCAGACGCGGGTGCGGGCTGCGGTGAGCAGCGCGCGCAGCAGCACCGCGCCGTCGGCGGAGCCGAGGATCGCCTCGGCCGCCCGTTCGGGGTGCGGCATGAGGCCCACCACGTTGCCGGCCTCGTTGCTCACACCCGCGATGTCGTCGACGGAGCCGTTGGGGTTGTCGACGTAGCGCAGCACGACCTGGTCGTTGGCCCGGATGCGCGCCAGCGTCTCGGCGTCGCAGGTGAAGTTGCCCTCGAAGTGGTTGATCGGCAGCGCCAGCTCGGTGCCGGGGGCCACACCGTGGGTGAGCGCCGACCGGTCGTGCTCCACCCGGCACGTGACCGTCGCGCAGCGGAACTTCAGCCCGGCGTTCTTCTGGAGCGCGCCGGGGAGCAGGTGCGCCTCGGTGAGCACCTGGAAGCCGTTGCAGATCCCGACCACCGGTCCGCCCTCGTCGGCGAACGCCCGCACGGCCTCCATGACCGGCGAGAACCGGGCGATCGCGCCCGTGCGCAGGTAGTCGCCGTGGGCGAACCCGCCCGGCACCACGATCGCGTCGTGGCCGGCGACCGACCGGTCGCCGTGCCACACGAGGTCGGCGCTGCCGCCGAGCACCTCGACGGCGTGCACGACGTCCATCTCGCAGTTGGTCCCGGGGAACACGACGACGCCGACGCGGGTGGCCATGGCCGACTACGCCTCCTGGAGTGCGACGACCTCGACCGTGAACGCCTCGATCACCGGGTTGGCCAGGAGCCGGTGGCACATCTCGTCGACCTGGGCCGCGGCGGCCTCGGCGTCGGGTGCGTCGACCACGAGCCGGATCGACTTGCCGATCCGGACGCAGGAGACGTTGGTGTAGCCGAGGGCCGGGAGCGCGCGCTCGACGGTGGCACCCTGCGGATCGAGCACACCGGGGAGGTGGGTGACCTCGACCTGGGCTTCGAACCTCATGCCCGCGCCCTCATGCCCGCACCCTCATGCCCGCGCCTGCGTCTCGAGCGCCTCGACCGTCACGTGGCGATCGTACCGGTGGGCACCCACCCGGCACCGGACCGGCGGGCCGCGAACCCGGCGGCTACTCGGGGGCGAACCACTCGTCGAACGACTCCCCGGTCAGCAGCTCGTAGGCCTCCACGTAGCGGGCCCGGGTGCCGTCGATCACCGCCTGGGGCAGCGACGGCGCCGGGGGCCGCTGGTCCCAGCCCAGGGCCAGGTAGTGGTCGCGCACGAACTGCTTGTCGAACGACGGGGGTGAGGTCCCCACCTCGTACTGCTCGGCCGGCCAGTAGCGCGACGAGTCGGGCGTGAGCATCTCGTCGATGACGAGGAGCTGATCGTCGACGTGCCCGAACTCGAGCTTCGTGTCGGCGAGCAGCACCCCCTGGGCCGCCGCATGCTGCCGGGCGAAGCGGTAGATCGCGAGCGTGGCCTCGCGGACCTGCTCGAACACGTCGGCGCCCACGAGCGCGGCGGCCTCGGCGTCGGTGACGGTCTCGTCGTGACCCGACTCCGCCTTCGTGGTGGAGGTGAAGATCGGCTCCGGAAGCTCCTCCGCCTGGCGCAGCCCGGTCGGCAGGGCCCGTCCGCACACGGTTCCCCGCTCCGAGTACTCCGACCACGCGGACCCGAAGAGGTAGCCCCGGGCGATGCACTCGAGCCGCACCGGTCGGGTGGCCCGCACCAGCATCGCCCGGCCGGCGACCTCGGGCCCGGCGGTCTCGGGGAGGTCGGTGGGGTCGGCCGACACCACGTGGTTGGGCCAGAGGTGGGCGGTCTGCTCGAACCAGAACGACGACAGGCCGGTCAGCACCCGGCCCTTGTCGGGGATCTCGTCGGGGAGCACGACGTCGAACACCGAGATGCGGTCGGAGGCGACCATCAGCATGCGGTCGTGCGACACCTCGTAGAGGTCGCGCACCTTCCCCGTGTAGTGGTGTCGTAGGGCCGGACGGGTCATCGCGGGCTCCCTTCCTCCGCACGGGCGTGGCACCCGTGCGGGCACGCGCTCACGGGGCGCCCGGCTCGTCGAGTGCATCCACCGCGAGACCGGCCCGGGCCGTGGCCGTCGAGAGGTCGAAGCAGGCGTCGAGCGTCGCGTCGTCGAGCACCGCCGACACCTCGGGGTCGGCGGCGAGCACGTCGCGGAACGGCCTCTCGGCCTCCCAGGTGGCCATCGCGTTGCGCTGCACGAGCCGGTAGGCGTCGTCGCGCGAGAGGCCGCGCTCCACCAGCGCGAGCAGCACCGGCTGACTGAACACGAGGCCGTGCGACGCGTCGAGGTTGCGCAGCATCCGGTCGGGGTTGACGACCATGCCCTCGACGATCGACCGGAAGCGCACCGCCATGTAGTAGGCGAGCATCAGCGAGTCGGGGATGATGACCCGCTCGACCGAGGAGTGGGAGATGTCGCGCTCGTGCCAGAGCGCGACGTTCTCGAGCCCTGCGCCGAGGTTGCCGCGCAGCACGCGGGCCAGACCCGAGAGCTGCTCCGACTTCACCGGGTTGCGCTTGTGGGGCATCGCGCTCGACCCCTTCTGCGCGCCGGTGCGGAACGGCTCCTCCGCCTCGCGCACCTCGGTGCGCTGCAGGTGGCGCATCTCGGTGGCGAAGCCCTCGATCGCGGCGCCGAGCGACGCGCACGCGTAGAGCACCTCGGCGTGGCGGTCACGCGCGAGCACCTGGGTCGACGGGACGGGCCGCAGCCCGAGAGCCGCGCACACGTGCGCCTCGATGGCGGGGTCGACGTTGCTGTACGTGCCGACGGCGCCCGAGAGCTTCCCGACGGCGATGACCTCGCGCGCCGACGCCAGCCGGCGCCGCTCCCGGCGCAGCTGCAGCGCCCACAGCGCGATCTTCGCGCCGAACGTGGTGGGCTCCGCATGGATGCCGTGGGTGCGACCCACCATCGGCGTGTCGCGGAACTCGCGTGCACGCGTCGCGACGGCGGCCTCCAGCGCGTCGACCGCCTCGATGATCAGGTCGAGCGCGCGAGTGACGGTGACCGCGAGCGCGGTGTCGACGACGTCGCTCGACGTGAGGCCGTAGTGGACCCACGTGCCGTGGGGTGGACCCACGGAGGACTGGACCACGTCGACGAACGCGGCAACATCGTGGTCGGTGGTCTTCTCCCGCTCGTCGACCTCGGCCACCGTGAAGCCGGCCCGCTCCCGGATGGCCCGGGCGGCCTCCTCGGGGACGACCCCGAGCCGGGCCCAGGCCTCGACGGCCAGCACCTCGACCTCCAGCCACACGGAGAAACGGGCCTCGTCGGTGAACAGGTCGGCGATGGCGGGGAGGGAGTAGCGGGGGATCAAGTCAGGTGACCTCCGTGCCGAAACACTAAACGGCTCGACGGGGCGAATCGGGCAGGAAGCGACGGAAGGGCTGGGGCCTGCCATCGACGGGGCCGGACCAAGGAGCATCGGGAGTGAAGGAGTCGGAACCCGCAGCGTTCCTCGGAACCTGCGCGAAGCACTACGCCGAGCGGGCCGTGGCCCAGTGCCACGACTGCAACCGCTTCTGGTGCGCCGACTGCCTGGTGCCGCCGATCTCGAAGCGCCAGCCGCTGCGCTGCGTGGACTGCGCGCTGGTCGCGGCCGGCGTGCGGGCGAAGGGCCCGCGCCGGCAGGGCATCACCGACATGAGCCGCGCGGTGAAGAAGACGATCGGCATCTGACCGGCGGGCCGGGGCGACCCGACCGCCCGGTCTAGACACCGGCGGCGATGTCGGAGCGGTGCTGGCGGCCCGAGAAGTGGATCCGGTCGGCGGCGGCGTACGCGCAGGCACGCGCCGCGGCGACGGTCGGGCCGAACCCGCTCACGGTGAGGACCCGGCCGCCGGCGGTCACGATGTCGGCACCCTCCCGGCGGGTGCCGGCGTGGAACACCAGGGCGCCGTCGACCGCGGCCGCCTCCGCGAGTCCCGCGATCGGGTCGCCCGTGCGGGGCGACGTCGGGTAGCCCTCGCTCGCCAGCACCACCGTGACGCAGGCGTCGTCGGTGAAGCGGATCTCCGGGAGCGGCTCCCCCGCCGCCGAGGCGCGGCACAGCTCACCGAGGTCGGTCTCCAGCCGGGGGACGACGACCTCGCACTCGGGGTCGCCGAAGCGGACGTTGTACTCGAGCATCTTGGGTCCGGCAGCGGTCAGCATGAGACCGGCGTAGAGCACGCCCCGGTAGGCGATCCCGCGCCGCTCCAGCTCCCGCAGCGTCGGCACCACGGCGTCGCGCATCACGTCGGCCACGAGCGCGTCGTCGACCATCGGCACGGGCGAGTACGCGCCCATCCCGCCGGTGTTGGGGCCCGCGTCGCCGTCGCCGATCCGCTTGAAGTCCTGGGCGGGCGCCAGCGGCCGCGCGCCCTCGGTGTCGCCGTTGCACACGACGAGCAGCGAGAGCTCCGGACCGGCGAGGCCCTCCTCGATGACCAGCGTGCGCCCGGCATCGCCGAACGCGGCGCCGGAGAGGTAGGCGCGCACCGCGTCGCGCGCCTCGTCGATCGACTCGGTGACCACCACGCCCTTACCCGCCGCGAGGCCGTCGGTCTTGACCACGTAGAACCCGGGGAGGGTCTCGAGGAACGCGAGCGCCGCGGCTTCGTCGTCGGCGCCGAAGGCGCGGTGGGCTGCGGTGGGGACGCCCGCCGCGACCAGCACCTCCTTCATGTACGCCTTCGATCCCTCGAGCCGGGCACCGTCGGCGGTAGGGCCGAAGGCGAGCCGCCCGCGCGCCGAGACCGCGTCGACCATCCCGTCGACCAGCGGTTGCTCGGGCCCGACCACCACCAGGTCGACGGCGCGGGCGTCGGCGAGGTGGGCGACCGCGGCCGGGTCGTCGGTCGCCACCGCCACGCATTCGGCGATCTCCGCCATGCCCGGGTTGCCCGGGGCGCACAGCACCTCGTCGACCGAGTCGGCGAGGACCAGCGACCGGGTGAGCGCGTGCTCGCGGCCCCCGCTCCCGACGACGAGCGCCCTCACGACGAGAGGACGAGGGTCTGGTCGCGCGCGGGCCCCACCCCGACGAACGACACGGGCACACCGGCGAGCTCCTCGATCCGCCGGACGTAGTCCCGGGCCTCGGCGGGGAGGTCGTCGAGCGTCTTGGCGTCGTCGATCTCGCCCCGCCAGCCCGGCAGGGTCTCGTACACCGGCCGTACCTTGTGGATCACCGACTGGTGGTAGGGCACGTGGTCGTAGCGGGTGCCGTCGTCGCCCTCGTAGGCCACGCAGATCTTGAGCTCCTCGAACGGCGCGAGCACGTCGAGCTTGGTGATCGCGACATCGGTGCAGGAGTTGAGCCGCACCGCGTGGCGGATCATCACCATGTCGAGCCAGCCCGGGCGCCGGCGCCGGCCGGTGTTGGTGCCGTACTCGTGCCCGCGCGCCACGAGCTCGTCGCCCACGGGGTCGCCTTCGAACAGCTCGCTCGGGAACGGCCCCGACCCCACGCGGGTGGTGTACGCCTTCACCACGCCCACGACCCGTTCGATCGCCCGCGGACCCACACCCGCGCCGGTGCAGACCCCGCCCGCGACCGGGTTGGACGACGTGACGAACGGGTAGGTGCCCTGGTCGAGGTCGAGGAACGTGGCCTGCGCGCCCTCGAACAGGACGTGCTCACCCCGGTCGAGCGCCGAGTGGATCAGGTGCACGGAGTCGTCGATCAGCGGCTCGAGCCGCGGCACCATCGCGAGGTAGTCCGCCGCGATCGCCTGCGGGTCGAGGCCCGGGCGGTTGTAGCCCTTGGTCAGCATGAGGTTCTTGTCGCGGATGGCGAGGTCGAGCTTCTGGCGGAAGATCTTCGGGTCGAGGAGGTCCTGCACCCGGATGCCCACCCGCATGGCCTTGTCGGCGTAGGCCGGGCCGATGCCCCGCTTGGTGGTGCCGAGCTTGTTCTTCCCCAGGTACCGCTCGCTCACCCGGTCGAGCTCCTGGTGGTAGGGCATGATCAGGTGGGCATTGCCCGAGAGGCGCAGGTTGGCGGTGGAGACGCCCTTGGCCTCGAGCATGTCGATCTCGGCCAGCAGGACGGCCGGATCGACCACCACGCCGTTGCCGATGATCGGCGTGACGTGGGGGTAGAGCACCCCGCTCGGCACCAGCTGGATCTTGAACACCTCGCCGTCGACCACGATCGTGTGACCGGCGTTGTGGCCACCCTGGTAGCGGACGACGAGGGTGGACTCCTCGGCCAGGTAGTCGGTGAACCGACCCTTGCCCTCGTCACCCCACTGGGTGCCGACGATCACCGTGCCCGGCACCGGGGGCTCCTCGCTCGAAGGGGAGAGACGCTCGCGCCGGGCACGAGGGCCCCAGGGCGGCGATGGATGAACGAGACACCTGCCACGTTGGAGAAAGGCTAGTCGGAGCGGGCGCCTGCGGCCTTGTGGGAATCCCGATCCTCGGCCAGCATGACGGCCATGCCGACGACCCGGGCGAGGCCGGCGTGACCGCCCCCGCCGCGATCCACACCTACGACCCCTACGCACCCGACCTGTGGGCCAGCCCGTACGCCACCTACACGTGGCTGCGTTGCCCAGCCCGACGAGACCACGGTCGGTGACCACCTTGTCCTCGACGTAGGCCACGTCGTAGCCGGTGTCCTCGTTCCAGCGCATCCGGATCCCCCGGTCGGCGAGGTGCGCCGGCAGCCCCCGCTCCCAGAGGTCGGCGGGCTCGATCACGTGCCCGTCGGAGTCGACGATGAGGTCCCTGGCCATGTCGGTCATGGGGCGGATGATCCGGCGACCGGCCGCCGGTGGCAAGGGTGTGCCGGTTATCGGACCCTTCACCCCGTGGCCCACCCCGTGGCCGAGCCAACGCCGTCCGGGGTACGTTGACCGGCCGTGGCCCTCGCCCCCCGCACCCTGGCGGCGTACCGGTCCGACTGGGCCGACTTCGCCCGGTGGTGCGCGACCCGGCGGTGCCGCGCGCTCCCGGCCGACCCCGCGACCATCGTGGCCTACATCGACGACCTGGCGACGAGCCGGCGGGTCGCGACGGTGAAGCGACGACTCGCGGCGATCCGGGCGGCGCACCTCGACGCCGGCCACCGGGCCCCCACCGACCCCCCCCACGGTGACCGCGGCCATGGCCCGCGCCCGCTGGCGCCAGCGCGACGCGGTCGACCCCACGACCCCGATCACCGTCGACGAGCTGCGCGCCATGTCGAGTTCGCTGCCGCCGACGATCGGCGGGCTCCGTGATCGCGCCGCGCTCCTCGTCGGCTACGGCGCCGCCCTGCGCCCGGGGGAGCTCGTCGGGTTGCAGATGACCGACGTCGTGGTCGGGCCCACCGGGCTGCGGGTCGCCGCGGCCCGGGGCGTGGTCCACGTCCCGTTCGGCTCCGAGCCGATGCTGTGCTCGGTCACCGCGTGCGACGAGTGGCGCCGCGCCGCGGGGATCGTCGACGGGCCGCTGCTGCGCGCGGTCGACCGCAGCGGCCGGGTCGCCAGCACGGCCCTCGGCGAGAAGGCGGTCGGACGCATCGTGCGGCGGGCCGCGACGGGGGCGGGCCTCCCACCCGAGCGCTTCACCGGGCTCTCCCTCCGGCGCGGGATGGTGGCCGCGGCGGCTGCGGCGGGATCCAGCCGCCGGACGATCATGCGCCAGACCGGCCACCGGAGCGAGCGGTTGGTGCGCGACTACGTCGCCACGGGCTCCGGCGCCCACCCGCACGACCGCGCCTGATGGAGCTCGCACACACCCCCGACGACCAGATCTTCCGCGAGGAGCTGCGCGGATGGCTGGTCGAGCACGCACCGCCCCCTCCGCCACCGGAGGTCGGCCCGGCGCTGCGCGCGCGCGACGTCGCCTGGCAGCGGTCGCTGTTCGATGCCGGATACGCCGGGATCACCTGGCCGCGCGAGTACGGCGGCCGCGGGCTCACCCTGACCCAGCAGATGATCTGGTACGAGGAGACCGCGCGGGCCGGGATCTCGCACGTGAACTCGCTGTTCGTCGGCGTGAGCCACGCCGGGCCCACGATCATCGCCTGCGGCACCGACGAGCAGAAGGCCCGGTGGCTCCCGCCGATCCTGCGCGGCGACGCGATCTGGTGCCAGGGGTTCTCGGAGCCGGATGCCGGCTCCGACCTCGCGTCGCTGCGGACCACCGCCGAGCGCGACGGCGACGACCTCGTGCTCAACGGCGTGAAGATCTGGACCAGCTACGCGCAGATCGCCGACCACCAGGAGATGCTCGTCCGCACCGACCCCGACGCGCCCAAGCACCAGGGCATCACGTGGCTCGTGTGCGACATGCGCCAGCCCGGCATCGAGATCCGCCCGATCCGCACCCTCGTGCGCGAGTCGCACTTCTGCGAGGTGCACTACCACGACGTGCGCGTCCCGATCGCCGACGTCGTCGGCGCGCTCCACGACGGCTGGCGCGTCGCGCGGGCCACCCTCGCCTACGAGCACGGCATCGCCAACCTCGGCCAGCAGATCCGGATGTCGCGCACGGTCGAGCAGATCGTCGAGACGGCGCGGGCCCGGGGCTGCGACGACGCCATGTGGGCGCGGATCGCCGACGCGCGCGCCGACGTCGCCTCGTTGCGGGCGATGACCGCGCTCATGGTGTCGCGCATCTCCCGCGAAGACCTCCCGGGTCCGGAAGGCTCCCTGGTCAAGCTCCGCTACGGAGAGGTGAGCCAACGGATCCACGAGCTCGGCGTCGATGTCCTCGGCGTCGACGGGCTCGAGTTCGTCGCCGACGACCACGCGCTGACCTACGGGTACCTGGCGAGCCTGGCCGCGACCATCGGGGGCGGCACGTCCGAGATCCAGCGCGACATCGTCGCCGAACGGCTCCTCGGGCTCCCCCGGTGACCGGGAGGCGCGACCGCTGATGGACCTGCTCCCCGGTCCGACCGAGGACGCCGCGGTCGCGCGGGTCCGTCCGCTCCTCGATGCGCACCTCGGCGCGGTCGCGTGGGGCCGGCGCCTGCGCGACGACGAGCCGGTGCCGCCCGACGTGATCGCCCGGCTCTCGGCCGCCGCGGGTCGTGCCGCCGGTGTCACCGACGCCACCGTCGTCGCGGTCGAGCTCGGGCGCACCCTCGCGCCGATCGAGGTGCTCACCGCGATGGTCGCGGGGGCTCCCGCCGCGGCGGCCGTGCCCCACCCCGCGGGAGGGTTCACGCTGTTCGGACCGCACGACGCCGCGGTCGTGGTCGTGTGGGGAGACGAGGCCGTCGGTCTCACGGACCCACCCACCACCGTGGACACCCGCGCGTGCCTCGACCCCACGACGCCCATGGCCCGGGCCACGCTCACCGAGGGACGGGCGCTCGACGGCGCCGCTGCGGCGCGCAGCCGCAGCATCCTGGCCGGCTACCTCGCCGGCCTGGCCCGCGGCGCGCAGGACCTCGCGGTCGAGCACGCGAAGACCCGCGTCCAGTTCGACCGTCCGATCGGAGCCAACCAGGCGGTGAAGCACGCGCTGGCCGAGTGCGCGACGCGCACCGAGGCCGCCTGGGCCACCGTCCTCTACGGCGCCACCGCGCTCGCCGAGCAACACCCCGAACCGCACTTCTGGCTCGCGGCCGCGGTCCGCACGGCCACCGCAGCCGCCGACGCCAACGCCCGCACGGCGATCCAGGTCCACGGCGGTCGGGGGTACACGCTGGAGTGTCCGGCCCACCTGTACCTCGCCCGGGCCCGGCTGGTCACCCAGCTCCTCGGCGGGGCCGACCGGATCCGCGCGCAGCTGCTCGGTCGTCGGGCTGATGGACGCGATCTACGATCCGGCCATGACTCGCCAGATGCCGGTCGTCGACTACCTCGTGATCGATGATGGTCCGCCGCACCTCGCGGGCCACCGTTGCGACGAGTGTGGAGCGGTCTATCTCGAACGGCGCAACGCGTGCGCGGCCTGCGGTGCGCGGACGTTCTCGCCGACGCGGCTGCCCGCCACCGGCCGGATCGAGTCGTTCACGATCGTGCACCGAGGCGCGCCGAAGCACGTCGGGCCGTTCGTGTCGGTGCTCGTGCGGCTCGCCGACGGCACCTTCGTGAAGGCGAACCTGGTGGGGGTGCCGCCCGAGGCCGACGCCGTCGACTTCGGCGTGCCGGTGCGATTGGTGACCTACGCGGCGGGCACCGACGACGACGGCACCGAGGCGATCGCGTTCGGATTCACGTACGACGAGCCGACCGCGCCGGCCGAGGGGTAGGAGCACGCGATGAGTGACGACATCTGGATCATCGGCACGGCGATGACGCCGATCCGCCGCCACCTCGACCGCGACGTCCTCGACCTCGCCGTCGAGGCGAGCCTCGGCGCGCTCGACGACGCCGGCGTGACGATGCGCGACATGCAGGTGATGGCGGTCGGGAGCCAGTTCGAGCCGTTCACGTTCGGCCAGGACGTGCAGAAGCAGATCGGCCAGACGGGGATCCCCCTCTACAACGTGCACAACGCGTGCGCGACGGGCGCCACGGCGGTGCGGTCCGTGCTCATGGAGATCCGGGCCGGTGAGGCCGACATGGGCCTCGCGCTCGGGGTCGAGAAGATGACGGGCAGCTCGCCGCCGTACCGCATGACCCCGCCCAAGGCCGGGAAGGTGTTCGAGCCCGAGGGCCGCGACGGCCACGTGCTGGCGACCGAGGGCGTGCTCGGGACCGGGCAGATGTTCGGCGTGTTCGCTCAGACGGGCACCGACTACGCGCGCCGCCACGGCGGCGTGGGCTTCGAGCAGTTCGCCAAGGTGGCCGAGAAGAACCATGCGCACTCGACGCTGAACCAGCTCGCCCAGTACCAGCGGCCGTACAGCCTCGACGAGATCATGAACGCCGAGATGCTCGCCTACCCCAACACGCTGCCGATGTCCTGCCCCACCGGCGACGGCGCCGCCGCGGTGGTGCTGGTGTCCGACGCCAAGCTCCGCTCCCTCGACCCCGACGTGCGCCGACGTGCCGTGAAGATCTCCGCGGCGGTCATGACCACCGACCCCTACGACCCCAGCGGCTTCGCCCACCCCGACGTCAACACCCTCACCCGCAACGCCGCCGACCGGGCCTACGAGCAGGCCGGCATCGGGCCCGAGGACCTCGACCTCGTCGAGCTGCACGACTGCTTCGCCACCGCCGAGCTCGTCCACTACGACAACCTGCGCCTGTGCGCGCCGGGTGGCGCCGGGGAGTGGATCGACCGCCGGGCCCCGTGGCGCGACGGCGAGCTCCCCGTCAACGTGAGCGGCGGGCTCATCTCCAAGGGCCACCCGATCGGCGCCACCGGCGTGGCCAACCTCTACGAGGTGGCCACGCACCTGCGGGGCGAGGCCGGCGACCGCCAGATCGAGGGCGCCCGCGTGGGCCTCACCCACGTGATCGGGCTCGGCTCGGTGTGCGTCGTGCACATCCTCGAGCGCGCCGCGTCCTGAGCCCCGGACCGATGGCATCACCCCCGGACCGCGCCGCGGTCGCGGCCGAGCCCCGTCGGCGCAACCTCTCGCCGTGGGCGTCGTGGTCGCTGCACCTGCGCGCGGTGGTCGACGAGGACCCCTGCCCCGACGCGGCGGACGCGGTGCCCGCGTGGCGCGAGCGGGTGCGGGCGCGTCTCGCCGAGATGCTCGGGTCCCCGCCGCCGACCGCGCCGCTCGACCCGGAGGTCACCGACGAGGTCGACGCCGGCGACCACGTGCGCCGGCGGATCCTCTACGACGTGGAGCCGACGATGTCGGTGCCGGCCTACCTGCTCGTCCCGAAGGCGCGCGTCGCCGGGCCCCCGGGCCCGGCCGTGCTCGCGGTCCACGGCCACGGACCCGGCAAGGAGATGATCTGCGGCCTCACCGGCCCCGCGCAGGAGCACTACGCCCTCCAGCTGGTGCGGCTCGGGTACGTGGTGCTCGCCCCCGACCTCCGTTGCTTCGGGGAGCGCCAGGACCCGCAGTGGTCACCCGAGGTGCACAAGTACGACTGCGACTGGAACCTGGTCGCCGCGACCATGGCCGGCGCGGTCCCGCTCGCCCAGAACCTCTGGGATCTGCAGCGCAGCGTCGACCTGCTGGTCGCACACCCCCTCGTCGACCCCGCTCGGATCGCGGTGGCCGGCCTCTCCTACGGCGCGACGATGTCGCTGTTCCTCGCCGCGACCGACGACCGGATCGGCGCCGCGATCGTGTCGGGCTACCTGTCGAGCTGGCGGGCGGCGCACTCGGTGCCGTGGAACCTGTGCGGCTCGCAGGTGCTGCCGGGCCAGCTCGGGCGGCTCGAGCACCTCGACGTCGCGTCGCTGGTCGCGCCGCGACCGATCCTGGTGGAGTCGGGCACCGACGATCTGTTGTTCCCGGTCGACGCGGCGCGCGCGACGGTCGCGTCGCTGCGGCGGGTGTATGCCGCGCTCGGCGCCGACCCCGACCGCGTCGAGCACGACGTGTTCGAGGGCGGACACCGGTGGCACGGCACGCGCACGGAGGCGTTCCTCGAGACCGCTTGGTAGGTTCCGCCGCCATGGCGCCGCGCATCGTGTTCGTCGGTGGTGGGTCCTACCAGTGGACCCCCAAGCTCCTGCTCGACATCGCCGACACCCCGAGCCTCGCCGAGGCGGAGATCGTCATCGAGGACATCGACCCCCGGCCGATCCCCGACCTCGTCGACTTCGTCCATCACATCGCCCGCGTGCGCGGGGTGGGACTCCGCGCCACCGGCACGACCGATCAGCGCGCCGCGCTCGAGGGCGCCGATCACGTCGTCGTGTGCATCTCGACCGGCGCGTTGGACTCGATGCAGCACGACCTCGCGATCCCCGAGCGCTACGGCATCCGGCAGTCGGTGGGCGACACCGTCGGGCCCGGTGGGATCATGCGGGGCCTGCGCAACATCCCGGTGATGCTCGGCATCGCCCGCGACATGGAGGACATCTGTCCCGACGCGTGGCTGCTCAACCTCACCAACCCCATGACCACGCTCACGCGAGCAGTCCTCCGCGAGACGTCGGTGACCGCCATCGGCCTGTGCCACGAGGTGACCATCGCGCTCTACACCCTGTCGCAGATCCTCGGCTGCGACCCGCGCGCGATGGACCCGACCGTCGCCGGGGTCAACCACCTGCCCTTCATCACCGCCCTCGACGTCGACGGCGAGGACGGCCTCGCCTTGCTGCGCGACGTGCTGAGCGACCCCGACGCACGGGCCCGCCCCCTCGCGATCCGCGGCATCACCGGACACGAAGCGGTGAGCGCCGGCGGGTCGTTCACCGTCGGCTCGCTGCTCGCGTCGAACCGCGTGAAGGTCGAGCTGTTCGAACGTTTCGGTGTGCTCCCCGCGGCCGGCGACCGTCACCTCGTCGAGTTCTTCCCCGGGTTCCTCACCGAGGAGAGCGACTGGGGCGCCCGCTGGGGCGTGCACCTCACGAGCGTCGACGACCGGCGCCAGTGGCTCGCCCACTTCGTGCGCGAGTTCGATCGACTCCGCGGCACCGATGACATCCCCCGCGAGCCGAGCGGCGAGATGGTGGCCGCGATCGTCGACTCCCGCCTGCGCGACCGGGCGCGGGAGGTCCCGCTCAACATCGCCAACCACGGGCAGGTCCCCGACCTCCCCGCCGACGTCGTGGTCGAGAGCATGGTGACCGTCGACGCGCGCGGGACCCGCGGTCGCGACGTCACGCCGCTCCCGACGGTGCTCACCGAGCAGGTCCGCCGCGTCAGCGCCGCGCAGGAGCTCGTCGTCGAGGCGGCCGTGTCCGGCGACCGGGCCCTGGTCCGCGACGCGCTGCTCCTCGACCCCCTCGCCGGGCGCATCGACTACGACGCCCTCGGGCGCATGGCCGACGACCTGCTCGACGCCACCGCGGCCTGGCTCCCCCAGTTCGCCTGAGCCGCCGCCCTGCGGCGGGGCGACCGGCGCGGGATGCGGGCGCACGCACACCGGGTGCCCGCCGGGGGCTCGCCTTGAATGTCCCCGACATCCGGGCCAACATGACGGGCACGTCAGATTCACGTCGGTCGAGCCGACCGTGACGAAGGGACCTCCCATGGGGATCAACGGCTGGCGCGCCGCCGACAGCGACCTGCACGTGATGGAGCCCGCCGATCTGTGGCAGCGGTACATGGAGCCCGAGTGGGCCCACGCCGCGCCGATCGGCACCACCGAGATGGTGCGCGACATGCGGGTGCGGGTGAAGAACCACACGATGCTGCGCATGGGCCGGGCCCGCCCGCGCGCCGGTGCCGTCACCGCGTGGTCGAAGGAGCAGGACAACGTCTACGCGCGCGCCGAGGCGGCCGGCTGGGATCCCGCGTCGCAGATCCAGGCGATGGACGACGAGGGCCTCGATGTCGCGGTGCTGTTCCCCAGCCGCGGCCTGTTCGTGCTCGGCCTCGACAGCGTCGAGCAGATGGGCGCCGACGGGCTCGAGGGTGACTACGCCGCCGCCATCGCGCGCGCGTACAACAACTGGATGGCCGACTTCGTGAAGGAGGACCCGAAGCGGATGTTCGGCGCCGGCCTCATCGCGCCGCACGACCCGAAGCTCGCGGCCGACGAGGTGAAGCGCTGCGTGGAGGAGCTGGGCTTCGTCACGGTCATGCTCCACCCGGGCCACGTGAACCGCCGCCCGTGGCACCACCCCGAGTACGACCAGATCTGGGCCGCCTGCGAGCGCCTCGACATCCCCATCAGCTTCCACGGTGGCGGGCAGACGTACCTGCGTCCCGACTACTCGATGGAGGTGTTCGACAAGCTGATGATGTGGCACGTCTTCAACCAGCCGCTCGGCATCCAGGCGGTGCTCACCGCGTTCACGAGCGGCGGCGTGATCCACCGACACCCCGGTCTGCGGGCCGCGCTGCTCGAGGGCAACTGCGGCTGGGCGCCGTGGTTCGTGCAGCGCCTCGACGAGCACTGGGAGTGGGTCGGCGCCATGGACGCGCCCGAGCTCGACCGGCCGCCGTCGGAGTACTTCCTGTCGAACTGCTTCCTCGGCGTGGAGGCCGACGAGGACACCGTGAAGTACTACGTCGACGCGTTCGGCGACGACAACCTCGTGTTCTCCACCGACTACCCGCACGGCGACTCGAAGTTCCCCGACGCGCTGAAGGCGTTCCTGAAGCTGCCGCTGTCCGACGAGTCGAAGCAGAAGATCCTCTGGGACAACTGGGTGCGGATGTACGGCATCGAGGTGGACGCATGAGCGAGGACCTGGCAGCCGCGGGCAAGGCGGTGCAGGAGCAGCTGTGGGGCCCGATGCCCGGCGGGGGTGGCGGCGGGTTCCCGGCGGCGCGCCTCGCGCCCGACTTCTTCCCGCTCGTGCAGCAGTTCGCGTTCGGCATGTTCTGGTCCCGTGACGCGCTGGCGGTGAAGCAGCGCAGCCTGGTGACCGTCTCGCAGCTCGCCGCCCTCGGGAAGACCGACGAGCTCAAGGCCCACCTGCGCGGCGCGCTCAACGTGGGCTGGACCAAGGAGGAGCTCGTGGAGGTCCTCATGCAGACCGCCGTGTACGCGGGCGTCCCCGCCGCGGTGAACGCGCTCGGCGCCGCCGCCGAGGTCCTCAACCCGGAGTAGCGCCGCGCTGCGACCCGCGACGCCGACCCGGGCGATGCGCAGGAGCCGCCGGGAGCCGACAGACCGCTACCCGATGCGGCGGGTGGGGATGACCGGGACGTCGACGTGCTCCGGCCGGTCGTCGGCGAGCGCGGCGGCCCGGCGGGAGTAACGCGCCGAGAAGGGGCCGGCGGTGAGACCGTGGAGCACGACGCTCGCGAGCACGGTCGCGGCGACCGCGCCGAGCACGATCTCGCCGCTGCCGTCCGCGCCCAGGTCGTCGAACGCGAGCAGGCCGAACACGACCGACGCGAGGCCCCGCGGGCCGAACCAACCCACGAACGCGACGGTGGACGGATGGAGCCGCGACCCGATGCAGGCGATCGCCACCGGGACCATCCGCACCACGGTCAGGCTCAGCACTGCGTAGACCACGGTGCCGGTCGGCGCCGCGTCGAGCACGTCGATCAGGAACGCTCCGAACAGGAACCACAGCAGGAGCGACAGCAGCTCACCACCGAGCGCCACGAACGCCATCGACTGCTCCGCCCGCTCCGGCGCCTCACGGTTCACCGCACCGAAGGCGAGGCCCCCCGCGAACGCGGCCACGAACCCGTTGACGTCGAGCTCCCGCGCACCGGTGAACGCGAGCACCGCGAGGCCGAGGATCGCGATGGGCACGAACGACTCACCGGCCCAGCCGGTCCGGCGTTCCCGGCCGAGGAGCCAGCCGCCGGCCACGCCCACGGCCACCCCCACCAGCACCCCGACCACGAGGTCGACCACCGCCTCGCTCGCGTGCTGGTGCACCACGACCTGCGTCGCCTCCACGGCCCCGACGATGAAGAACGTCACGAACGGGGTGGCGAGGCCGTCGTTGAGCCCGCTCTCCACGTTGAGGGCCCGCCGGATGCGCACCGGCACCCGCTCGTCCTCGACCACCACCGCACCCAGCGCGGCGTCGGTGGGAGCCAGGGCGGCGCCGATGACCGCCGCCACCCAGGGGTCGAGGCTGGTGAAGCACAGGAGCGCGGCGGCGATGCCGAGGCCGATCGTGAGGGGCAGGCCGATGCCGAGCAGGCGACCCGGCACGCCGGCATCGCGGCGGAGGCTCCGGACGTTGACCCGGGCGGCGTCGGAGAACAGCACGAGCGCGAGCGCGAACTCGGCGATCTCGCGCACTGCCGAGCTCCCGGCACCCACGTGGGAGATCCCGAGGACCCCGATCATGACGACGCCCCACGCCACGAAGGCGAGGGGCGCCGTGATGTTCCATCTGGTGAGGCGGGCCGAGGCGAGACCCCACAGGACGAGGCCCGCGGCGAACACGCACGCCACGCCGAGACCGGAACCCGATTCCACGGATCCCGATCCTGACCGATCGACGACGCTCAGGGACGCATGGGCGGCCGGCGAGCGTCCCGCGCCGCACTCAGGGGCGTCGTTCGGTCGCCACGGAGGTCGGCGAGCGGCGCGCCCGGGACCGTCAGACGGCGACGCCGGCGCGGCGGCTGAAGACGAGCTCGCCGTCGGCGGAGGCGTCGACCACCACGACGTCGCCGTCGTGGTACTCGCCCTTGAGCACGCCGAGCGCGATCGGATCGGCCACCTGCTTCTGGAGCACCCGCTTGAGCGGCCGGGCCCCGAAGTCTGGGTCGTAGCCGATGTCGGCGAGGTGGTCCTGGGCCGTGTCGGTGACCTCGAGCCCGAGCCCGCGGTCGGCGAGCCGCTCTCGCAGCTGCGCGACCTGGAGGTCGACGATGTGGCCGATGTGGTCCCGGCCGAGCCGGTGGAACATCACGATCTCGTCGATCCGGTTGAGGAACTCGGGCTTGAAGTGGCTGCGCACCGCCTGCATGACCACGTCCTCCGGGCCGCCGGCCCCGAGGTTGCTGGTCATGATCAGCACGGTGTTCGTGAAGTCGACCGTACGACCCTGCCCGTCGGTCAGGCGGCCGTCGTCCATGAGCTGGAGCAGGACGTTGAACACGTCGGGGTGGGCCTTCTCCACCTCGTCGAGCAGCACGACCGCGTAGGGCCGGCGCCGCACCGCCTCGGTGAGCTGGCCGCCCTCGTCGTAGCCGACGTAGCCCGGGGGCGCGCCGATCAGGCGCGACACCGTGTGCTTCTCCATGTACTCCGACATGTCGATGCGGACCATGGCCCGCTCGTCGTCGAACAGGAAGTCGGCGAGGGTGCGGGCGAGCTCGGTCTTGCCGATGCCCGTGGGCCCGAGGAACAGGAACGAGCCGATGGGCCGGTGCGGATCGGAGAGCCCGGCCCGCGACCGGCGGATGGCGTTGGCCACCGCGCTGACGGCGTCGTGCTGACCGACGACCCGCTCGTGGAGCGCGTCCTCCATGCGGACGAGCTTCGCCATCTCGCCCTCCATGAGCCGGCTCACGGGGATGCCGGTCCACTTCGACACGATCTCGGCGACGTCCTCCTCGTCGACCTCCTCCTTCAGCATCTGCACGTCCGACTGGAGCTCGTCGAGGCGCACCGTCTTGCCCTCGATCTCGGACTCGAGGTCGCGCATCGTGCCGTAGCGCAGCGCGGCGGCCTGCTCGAGGTCGCCCTCGCGCTCGGCCCGCTCGGCCTCGGTGCGCGCGGCTTCGAGCTGCTCCTTCAGATCGCGGATCTCGGCGATCGCGTCCTTCTCGTTCTGCCAGTGCACGACCATCGCGTCGCGCTCCTCCGCGAGCTCGGCGAGCTCGTGGTCGAGCGCGGCCAGCCGCTGCTTCGACGGCTCGTCGGTCTCCTTGGCCAGCGCGGCCTTCTCGATCTCGAGCTGGCGGATGCGCCGCTCCACGACGTCGATCTCGAACGGCATGGAGTCGATCTCGATGCGCAGGCGCGACGCGGCCTCGTCGACGAGGTCGATGGCCTTGTCGGGCAGCTGGCGTCCGGTGATGTAGCGATCGGACAGCACCGCCGCGCCGACGAGCGCGGCGTCCTGGATGCGGACGCCGTGGTGCACCTCGTAGCGCTCCTTGAGCCCGCGGAGGATCGCGATGGTGTCCTCCACCGATGGCTCGCCCACGTACACCTGCTGGAACCGGCGCTCGAGCGCGGGGTCCTTCTCGATGTACTTGCGGAACTCGTCGAGCGTGGTGGCGCCGACCATGCGCAGCTCGCCGCGGGCGAGCATCGGCTTGATCATGTTGCCGGCGTCGACCGCGCCCTCGGCGCCGCCGGCGCCGACGATGGTGTGCAGCTCGTCGACGAACGAGATGATCTCGCCCTCGGAGTCGATGATCTCCTTGAGCACGGCCTTCAGCCGGTCCTCGAACTCACCGCGGTACTTCGCGCCGGCGACCATCGCGCCGATGTCGAGCGAGATGAGGCGCTTGTTGCGCAGACCCTCGGGGACGTCGCCCTCGACGATCCGACGGGCGAGGCCCTCGGCGATCGCGGTCTTGCCCACTCCCGGCTCGCCGATGAGGACCGGGTTGTTCTTCGTGCGGCGCGAGAGCACCTGGATGACGCGTCGGATCTCCTCGTCACGCCCGATGACCGGGTCGAGCTTGCCCTTGCGGGCCTCCTCGGTGAGGTCGCGCCCGTACTTCTCGAGCGCCTGGTACTGCTCCTCGGGGTTGTCGCTCGTGATCCGGTGGCTGCCCCGCACGGTGGCGAGGGCCTCGAGCACCGCGTCCTTGGTGACCCCGAGGCCGCGCAGGAGGTCGCCCACGCCGCCGACGACCTCGGTCATGGCGAGGAGGACGTGCTCGGTCGACAGGTAGTCGTCGCCGAGGGCCTGCCGCTCGGCGTCGGCCGCCTCGAGCACCCCGTAGGCACCGGGGGCGAGCTGGGCCTGCTGGGCGGTCTGCCCGTAGGCCTTGGGGAGCCGGTCGAGCGCGGCGTCGACCTGGTCCCGGATGGTCTTGGTCGACACGCCCACCCGCTCGATGGTGGGGATCACCACGCTCTCGGGCTGGCTGAGCAGCGCCGCGAGCAGGTGCTCGGGCGTCACCTGCGGGTTGCCCCGCTCGCGGGCCATGGCCTGGGCGGCGCCCAGGGCCTCGCCGGTCTTGCGGGTGAAGATGTTGGGGTCGAGCGCCATGCGCCTGAGTACCTCACGTCTGCCGGGAGTCGGTCAAGGTTGACAACGACATTGTCAACTTTCAGATTCCCGCTTGCGTCGACATTTCGCGCGAGCCCGCGTACGGAGCGAAGCGACGGGAGCAGCGGAGCGAGCGCCCGCGGCGGGCCTTCACCTGCTGTGGCGAGAGCCCCGATCCGGAGTCGACGCCACCGATCGGCCCGCCGCAGCGAGCGCTGCCATCGTCATGAATCCGGGTCGAGCACGCGGTCCAGCACGGCGATGGGCTCGTGCTCCCAGATGCCCCAGCGGAGGTGGAACCGACGCAGCGGGGTGGGCGCCCACCAGTTGAGCCGCCCGGCGAGGCGCATGAACGCCGGCACGAGGGTGGCCCGGATCAAGAAGGCGTCGACGAGCACGGCGAGGGTCACGCCCACGCCGAACAGCTTGAGGATGGCCACGTCGGAGGTGGCGATCCCGATGAACACGATGGCGAGCAGCCAGGCGGCGGCGGTCACGATGCGACCCGTCTTGCCCAGGCCCACCCGGACCGACTCCTCGTTGTCGCGATCGAGGTCGTACTCCTCCTTGATCCGCGAGATGAGGAACACCTCGTAGTCCATCGAGAGCCCGAACGCGATGCAGAACATGAGCACCGGCATGAATGTGTCGATCGTGCCGGTGGGCTCGAACCCGAGGAGCCCGCTGAGGTTGCCGTCCTGGAAGATCCAGACCATCGCCCCGAACGTGGCAGTCAGGCTGAGGACGTTCATGACCAGCGCCTTCAACGGCACCAGCAGGCTGCCCGTCATCAGGAAGAGGAGGACGAACGTCGCGACCGCGACGACGATGAGCACCAGGGCGAGGCGCCCGAACACGGAGTCGCTGGTGTCGACGAGGCGCGCACTCGATCCGGTGACGCCGAAGTCGAACGGCGCCGACAGGTCGCGGATGTCGTGGACCATCTGCTCGCCGTCGTCGGAGAAGGGCTCGACGTCGGGCACGACCGACATCCAGGTGCCCCGCCCCTCGTCGATGGGAGTGAACCGCTCCGTGGTGCGTTCGGGTCCGACGATCGCGGCCGGCACGATGAAGCGCTCGTCGTCGAACTGCTCGACCCCCGGCAGCGTCGGGAGCACGGTTGCGAGCTCGTCGTCGGGGACCAGCCCGTAGGTCCCGGTGACCGCGTCGACCCGGGCCAGCACCAGGATCGAGACCAACGCGGCCAGACCGACCACCGCGACCCCGGCGAACGCGAAGGAGCGCAGGTACGGCATCGGGAACAGCACCAGGGCGGCGAGCGAGATCATCACCGTGCCCGCGCTGAACGCGACGGTCCGGCCGGCGGTCTGCATGGTGCGGCCGACCGCGACGAGCTGGCTCACGCCGCGGTCGAGCTCCTCGCGGTACCGGGAGACGATGAAGAGGCTGTAGTCGATGGCGAGGCCGAGGCCGAGGGCCGTGGTGAGGTTGAGGGCGAACACCGACACGGTGGTCTGCCCGGCGAGGACGGTCAGCACGACGAACGTGCCGAGGATCGCGAGCACGCCCACCACGAGGGGCAGGAACGCGGCGACCAGGCTGCCGAACACCAGGACCAGCGCGATGAACACCAGCGGGGCGGTCAGCAGCTCGGTCTTGTGCAGGTCCTTCTCGGCCCGGACGCTGATCTGCGCCTCGATGGGCGAGGCCCCGGTGACGGCGATGTCGACGGGACCACGGCGACCGAAGTAGTCCTCGGTGAGCCGTTCGGCCACCTCGATGCGCTCGGTCTCGTCGCCGGCGAGGGCGGCGAGCACCAGCGCCTGCGAGCCGTCGGTGCTCTTCAGCGGTGGGGCGTCGATGCTCCAGTACGACTGGGCGAGGACGACGTCGTCTTCCCGGGCGAGCTCGGCCTCGATCTCCTCGGCCACCGCCACCACTGCGGGATCGTCGACGTCGCCGTCCCGCGCGGTGACCACCAGCACGAAGTCGGGCTGGCGGGCCTGGACGAACTCGCGCAGCAGCTCGTCCTGGACGACCACCGACTCCGACGCCGGATCCTCGGTGCCGCCGAGGCTCAGCTTGTCGGCGACGCCACCACCGACGACGGCACTTGCGACGGCGAGCACGGCAGTGGCGATGAGCACCCAGACACGGCGGGTGACGATGAAACGCGAGAGCTGGCGCACCTGAGTACGCTACGCCACGTCATGAGTCGCCGTCGTGAACTCGCCCAGACGTTGCACGCCGTGCCCCTGTTCGCCAAGTGCACGCCGCGCGAGCTGCGCACCGTGGCCCGCTTCGTGGAGACCGCGCAGCTCCCCGCAGGGACGCACCTCGTGCGCGAGGGTGAGGACGGTGACGCGCTGTTCGTCATCCTCGAGGGCGAGGCGGTCGTGAGGACCGGCGACCGCGTGCTCGCCCGCGTCGGCGAGGGCGACCACGTGGGCGAGCTGGCGCTCCTCGACGGCGAGCCGCGCGCGGCCGACGTCGTCGCCGAGACCGACGTGAAGATCGCCGTGCTCGGGATCCGCATGTTCCGGACCCTCATCCGCGAGCTCCCCGACCTCGCCGAGCAGCTCCTCGCCGGGTTGGCGGGCGAGCTGCGGGCTGCCCGGGCCCGCGCCGACGGCCGCGTGCCGGAGCCCGCTGCCGAGGGCTGAGCCCGACACGGCCGGTCAGGCGCGGCGGCGAACCTGGACGACGGCCCGGGGGACGGGCACGAGGTCGCGACGGTGCTCCCGGTGGGCCTGCTGCACCGCCTCCACCAGGTCCTCGTGGGCCCGGTCGAGCGCCTGCTGCAGCTCCCGGATGCGGGCCTGGGCCCGGGCGAGGTCGTTCTCGAGGTCGATGATCTTGCGGACACCCACCAGGCTCACGCCCTCGTTGGTGAGCTCCTGGATCCGCCGCAGGAGCGCGATGTCCTTCTCGGAGTATCGCCGGCTGCGGCCCTGCGTGCGCTGCGGCTCGATCAGGCCCTTGCGCTCGTAGATGCGCAGCGTCTGCGGGTGCACCCCGGCCAGCTCGGCGGCGACCGAGATGATGTACAGCGCGCGTTCGCTGTGCTCCATCGCCATCAGACTCCCAGATCCACACGGGGGTTGTCGGGCATGCTCGCGGCGAGGGCCTCCACGGCTGCCCGCTGCTCGTCGCTGAGCTCGGCCGGGACCTCCACCACGAAGGTCACGAGGAGGTCGCCGGGGTCGCCCTTGCCGGTCGCGATCCCGCGCTTCGACACCTTCACCGTGGTCCCGCTCTGGGTGCCCGGCTTCACCTTCACGGTGACCGGCTCGTCGAGGGTCGGCACCTTCACCTGCGCGCCGAGGGCGGCCTCGGCGAACGTGACCGGCACCTTCACGGTGAGGTTGGCCTTGCCCGAGCGGCCGAAGATCTCGTGGTGGTGCACGTGCACAGTCACGTAGAGGTCTCCGGGGGGACCGCCGAAGCGCCCGGGCGCGCCGCGGCCAGCGACCTTGATGCGCTGGCCGCCCTGCACGCCGGCCGGGATCTTCACCTTGACCTCGCGGGGGCGCACCTCGACGCCGCGGCCCTTGCAGGTGCGGCACCTGTCCTTGACGATCGCGCCGCGGCCGCCGCACTGCGGGCACACCTGCGAGAACGAGAACGGCCCCTGGTCGACGATCACGTCGCCGCTGCCGTGGCACGTGGGGCAGACGTCGGGTGTGGTCCCCGCCTTCGCGCCGCTCCCGTGACACGCCGAGCACACCGCCTCACCGGTCAGGTGGACGCTGGTGGTGACGCCGTGGATCGCGTCCATGAAGTCGAGGTACAGCTCGGCCTCGAGGTCGGCCCCGGCCGCGGGGCCCTGCTGCTGGGCGCGCCGGCCTCGACGACCCCGGCCCCCGCCGGCACCCTGGTTGCCGAACAGGCCACCGAGGATGTCGCCGAGGCCGACGTCGTCGAAGTTGAAGGTTTGGCCGCCCGCGCCGCCGAAGCCGGCGCCGCCGAAGCCACCGGGGCCGAAGCCACCGGGGCCGGCGCCCGACGCAACCATCTCGCGGACCTGGTCGTACTCCTTGCGCTTCTCGGGGTCGCCGAGCACCTCGTTGGCGGCCGAGACCTCCTTGAAGCGCTCCTCGGCGGCGGCGTCACCGGGGTTGGCGTCGGGGTGGTACTGCTTCGCGAGCTTCCGGTAGGCGCGCGAGACGTCCTTCTCGGACGCCGTCGATTCGACGCCGAGCACCTTGTAGTAGTCCTTCTCGAACCACTCACGCTGCGGTGCCACGAGTACCTGGGTGCCCTTCTCGGTACGGGTCGGGGAGCGGGCTAGCCGGAGACCTTGACCATCGCGGGACGCAGGACGCGCCCCTTGAGGCGGTAGCCCGACCGCATGGTCTCCACGACGGTCGGGTCGCCGTCACCGGGCTCGTGCAGGACGGCCTCGTGCACCTCCGGGTCGAACGGCTGACCGTCGGTCGGGATGCGCTCGAGGCCAGCCCGCTCGAGCACGGCCACGAAGTCCGCGTACACGAGCTCGACGCCCTTGCGGACCTTGTCGTCGGCGTCGTCGAGGTTCAACAAGGCCAGGTCGAAGTTGTCGAGCACGGGCAGCAGCTGCTCCACGAGCAGCGACGCACCCCGATCCGACGCCTCCGCCTGGTCGCGCTGGACGCGCTTCTTGTAGTTCTCGAAGTCCGCCTGGACCCGCTGCGCGAGCGCGCGCATCTCGTCACGCTCCCGAGCCAGGTCCTCGTCGACCGTCGACTCCGACATCCCGGAGTCGGCGAACGCCTCGGGGTCCCAATCCCCGCTCGGCGCGCTGCGCGCCTGGTCACCTGCGTCGTCGACGTCGTGATCGCTCGCCTCGCTCATGATTCCCGCTCCTGGCCCTGCGGGCCGGGCCGCTCGGGCCCCGCTCCGCTCATGCCGTCTCGCCGGGCTCGTCGACGATCTCGGCCTCGGCCACGTCGTCGTCGGACGGTGCCGACGCCCCGGCACCCGCGTCACCGGCGCTCGCCTGCTGCTGCGCCGCGGCGTAGAGCCGCTGCGAGAAGTCCTGCAGCGCGGCGGTCAGGTTCTCGTGCGCCCGGGTCACCGCATCGACGTCGGCGCCGGCGAGCGCGTCCTTCAGCTCCTTGAGCGCACCCTCGAGCTTCTCCCGGTCCGCGGCGTCGACCTTGTCGGCCTGCTCCTTCAGCAGCTTCTCGGTCTGGAAGACCAGCGAGTCCCCGTTGTTGCGGACCTCGGCCTCCTCGCGCCGCTTGCGGTCCTCCTCGGCGTGGGCCTCGGCGTCCTTCATCATCCGGTCGATCTCGTCCTTCGAGAGGGCGGTGCCACCGGTGATCGTCATGGCCTGCTCCTGGCCCGTGCCGAGGTCCTTGGCCGACACGTGGACGATCCCGTTCGCGTCGATGTCGAAGGTGACCTCGATCTGGGGGACGCCGCGCGGCGCCGGCGGGAGGCCCACCAGCTGGAACGTGCCGAGCAGCTTGTTGCGGTAGGCCATGTCGCTCTCGCCCTGGAGCACCTTGATCTCCACCGACGGCTGGTTGTCGTCGGCGGTCGTGAAGATCTCCGACCGCTTCGTGGGGATCGTGGTGTTGCGCTCGATCAGGCGGGTCATGATCTGACCCTTCGTCTCGATCCCGAGCGACAGCGGGGTGACGTCGAGGAGCAGCACGTCCTTCACGTCGCCCTTGAGCACGCCGGCCTGGATCGCCGCGCCGACGGCCACGGCTTCGTCGGGGTTCACGCCCTTGTCGGCGTCCTTGCCCGAGAGGTCGCGCACGAGCTCGGTGACCGCGGGCATGCGGGTGGAGCCACCCACGAGGATGATGCGGTCGATCTCGGCCTTGGAGAGACCGGCGTCGCGCACGGCCTGCTCGAACGGACCCCGGCAGGCCTCGAGCAGGTCGGCCGTGAGCTCCTGGAACTTCGCCCGGCTGAGCGAGAGCTCGAGGTGGAGCGGACCTTCGGCGGTCGCGGTGATGAACGGCAGGTTGATCGTGGTCTCCTGCAGCGAGGAGAGCTCGATCTTCGCCTTCTCCGCGGCCTCCTTGAGGCGCTGAGCGGCCATCTTGTCGACCCCGAGGTCGACGCCGTGGGCGTTCTTGAACTCGGTGACCATCCAGTCGATGACCCGCTGGTCCCAGTCGTCACCACCGAGGTGGGTGTTGCCGGCGGTGGACTTCACCTCGAACACGCCGTCGCCGAGCTCGAGGACCGACACGTCGAACGTGCCGCCACCGAGGTCGAAGACGAGGATCGTGAGGTCCTGCTCCTTGTCGAGGCCGTAGGCCAGCGCGGCCGCGGTGGGCTCGTTGATGATCCGCAGGACCTCGAGGCCGGCGATCTCACCGGCCTCCTTGGTGGCCTGGCGCTGGGCGTCGTCGAAGTACGCCGGGACGGTGATGACGGCCTGGGTGACCGAGTCGCCCAGGTACGCCTCGGCGTCGCGCTTGAGCTTGCCGAGCGTGCGGGCCGAGATCTCCTGGGGCGTGTAGGGCTTGGCGTCGATGTCGACGGACCAGCCGGTCCCCATGTGGCGCTTCACCGAACGGATCGTGCGATCCGGGTTGGTGATCGCCTGGCGCTTGGCCACCTCGCCGACGAGGACCTCGCCGGTCTTGGAGAAGGCGACCACCGAGGGGGTGGTGCGGGCGCCTTCGGAGTTCGGGATGACCACCGGCTCTCCGGCCTCGAGGACCGAGACGACGGAGTTGGTGGTGCCGAGGTCGATGCCGACGGCCTTGGCCATGGGGTGTGCCTTTCGGATTGGGGTCTGTGAGAAGGGTTCGGGGGCATGGGACAGCCCACCGACAATCTTGAGTATGACCGTATCAAGTTTGATGAGCGGACTGCTATTCCCGCCCGCGCGGGGGATCCCCCGTGAAAGATGGGCGACAGAGAGCCCGGTCGCTGGCTAGATTCCGGCCCATGGCCCAACGTGACGCGTCCATCGAGCTCCTGAGCCAGGTACCCCTCTTCTCGGCCTGCTCCAAGAAGGAGCTCCAGGCCATCGCCAAGCGGGCCCAGGACACCAACGTCCCGGCCGGCACGGCGGTGGTCCGGGAAGGCGAGGCGGGCGACGCCTTCTACGTGATCGTCTCCGGTCGGGCCGACGTCGACCGCAGCGGCACGGTCGTCGCCACCATCGGCCCCGGTGCCTTCTTCGGCGACCTCGCCCTGCTCGACCGGGCGCCCCGCAACGCGACCGTCACCGCCACGACCGACATGGAGCTCATCGTCCTCGGCCAGCGCGAGTTCACCGAGATGCTCGACGAGGCCGGCGGGTTCGCCCGCAAGCTGCTCGTGGCGCTCGCACACCGCCTGCGGGAGATGGACGCGACCACGCGCCAGTAGCCCGTCGGCCGTTCCGGCCCGAGACCGGCTCCATCCGGTACGAGGGTGGGAACCGCAGTAGTTTTCTGCCCGTGCGCCGACCCAAGCCGACCGAAGTCGTCATCACCGTCGGGCTGCTCGCGGCCCTCGGCACCATCTTCTCCGGGATCGCCCCGCGGGTGACGAAGTGGGAGGACGACTCCGAAGTCGCCCGCCACGTCTTCGTCAACATCCCCGACCCTCTCTACTGGCTCTTCTACGCGACCTCCGCCGTGATGCTGCTGGTGGTCGCGTGGCTCGTGTCGCAGCGGGTGCGCAACTACTCGCGCGGCACCGCCGACGATCGGCGCACCACCAAGGCCAACGCCCACCGCCGGATGAAGGACTTCCGCGCCGGCGTGTGGATGCGCACGCTCCTGCGGGACCCCGCCGCAGGCGTGATGCACTCGTTCATCTACTTCGGCTTCCTCGTGCTGCTGGCCGCCACCATCATCCTCGAGGTCGACCACCAGCTGCCGGAGGGCCTGAAGTTCCTCCACGGCAAGGTGTACATGGGGTACGCCGCCATCGCCGACCTCTTCGGGCTCGTGTTCCTCGTCGGCATCGGGTGGGCGATCGTCCGGCGCTACGTCCAGCGTCCGTACCGGATCCGGATCAAGACCCGGCCCGAGGACGCGATCGTCCTGACCACCTTCCTGGTCATTGCGGTCACCGGCTTCCTCATCGAGGGCTTCCGCATCGCACTGGTCGGCCAGCCGTCGTTCGAGAAGTGGTCCTTCGCCGGCTACTCGCTCTCGAACCTCTTCGACGGGTTCGCGAAGGCCGACCTCGAGAACTGGCACCGGGCGATGTGGGGCACACACTTCGCCGCGTTCGTCGCGTTCCTCGTGCTGCTGCCCACCACCAAGCTGCGGCACATGGTCACCTCACCGATGAACATGTACCTGAAGGACAAGGACCGGCCCAAGGGCGCGATGAAGCCCATGCCGAACCTGATGGAGACCGAGCTCGAGACCTTCGGTGCGTCGACCATCGAGGACTTCACCTGGAAGCAGCTCTTCGACACCGATGCCTGCACCATCTGCGGGCGCTGCACGTCGGTGTGCCCGGCGCACGCGACGGGCAAGCCCCTCGACCCGCGCGAGATCGTCGTGAAGGTCGGCGAGGTCATGGCCCGCACCGGCGACCCGCGGGTGTCACCGCCGGTGGGGGTCGACAAGGACATCACCGTCACCGCCGACTCGGTGTTCGAGCGGATCACGTCCGAAGAGCTGTGGTCCTGCACGACCTGCAAGGCGTGCGACGAGATCTGCCCGGTCAACATCGAGATCCTCGACAAGATCCTCGACATGCGCCGGTACCTCTCCCTCATGGAGAGCGACTTCCCCGTCGAGCTGGGCAACACGTACCGCTCGATGGAGAACTCCTCCAACGTCTACGGCATGAACCAGGGCGAGCGCGGCGACTGGGCCGAGGCGCTCGAGGGTGTCGACATCGTCGACCCGTCGGCGGTGCTCGAGCACGAGTACCTCTACTGGGTCGGCTGCGCGGGCAGCTTCGACGACCGCAACAAGAAGACGTCGCGGGCCGTCGCCAAGCTGCTCCGGCGCGCGGGCATCGACTTCGCGATCCTGGGCCCGAGCGAGCTGTGCACCGGGGATTCCGCCCGCCGATCGGGCAACGAGTACCTGTTCCAGATGCTCGCGATGCAGAACATCGAGACGCTGAACGCGATGGGCGTGAAGAAGATCATCACGCAGTGCCCGCACTGCTTCAACACGCTGAAGAACGAGTACCCCCAGCTCGACGGCCACTACGAGGTGCTGCACCACTCCCAGCTGCTCACCGAGCTGGTCGACACCGGCAGGCTCAACCTCGTGGGCGCGTCGTTCGACGAGCGGGTCACCTACCACGACTCCTGCTATCTCGGTCGCCACAACGACGTGTACATGGCGCCGCGCAAGGTCATCGGGTCGCTCGCGGGCATCGACATCGTCGAGATGCCGCGCAACGGAACGAAGGGCATGTGCTGCGGCGCGGGTGGTGCGCGCATGTGGATGGAGGAGCACGTCGGCAAGAACGTCAACGTGGAGCGCGCCCAGGAAGCACTCGCCACGGGCGCGTCGCGGGTCGCGGTCGCGTGCCCGTTCTGCTACGTGATGCTCGAGGACGGCGTGAAGGGCCAGGGCAACGAAGAGGTCCAGGTCCAGGACATCGCCGAGATCCTCGTCGAGGCCATCGAGCGCGGCGAGCGCGCCGCCGCCCCCGCGTCCGCCGCCTTCGACCCCGGCCTGTAGGCGCTACCTGAAGTTGAGGTAGTAGCGGCTCGGGGTGGGGCCGCGCTGGCCCTGGTACTTCGAGCCGGTGGCGCCCGAGCCGTACGGGTTCTCGGCCGCGGTGGTCATCTGCAGGAACGAGATCTGGCCGATCTTCATCCCCGGGTAGAGCGCGATCGGCAGGTTGGCGACGTTGGACAGCTCCAACGTGAGATGCCCGTCCCAGCCGGCGTCGACGAAGCCCGCCGTCGAGTGGATCAGCAGCCCGAGGCGGCCCATCGAGCTCTTGCCCTCGAGCCGGCCGACCATGTCGTCGGGGATCGCGATGCGCTCGAGCGTCGACGCGAGCACGAACTCGCCGGGGTGGAGGATGAACGCGTTGTCGTCGGCCACCTCGACCAGCTCGGTGAGGTCCTCCTGGGGGAGCTTCGGGTCGATGAACGGCGTGGTGTCGTTGCGGAAGACCCGGAAGTACCGGTCGATGCGCAGGTCGACGGACGACGGCTGGACCGCGCCCTCCATCATCGGGTCGATGACGATGCGGCCCTCGGCGAGTGCCGCGCGAATCGTGACGTCGGACAGGATCACGGCCCGGAGACTAGCGAGATACGGTGGGCCGATGTCCTACGAGGAGGTCCTCGACAACGTCGCCAAGATCGTGGAAGCGACGGGGGCGGCCATCCTCGTGCTCGGCGGGGCGACCATGCTCGCGATCTACCTCCGGCGGCTGCTCCAGCGAACGCCCGCCGCCTACACCGAGCTGCGGCGCAACCTCGGCCGCGTGATCCTCCTCGGCCTCGAGGTGCTGATCATCGGCGACATCATCCGCACGATCGCGGTGGACCCGACGCTGGAGAACGTGGCGGTGCTCGGGGCGATCGTGGTCATCCGGATCCTGCTGAGCTTCTCGCTCGAGGTGGAGATCGACGGCGCCTGGCCCTGGAACCGCTGGCGGACCGACACCACCGGCGAGTGAGTCGATCCGATACCATCGCCACCCTCGCGGGTGTAGTTCAGAGGCAGAACATCAGCTTCCCAAGCTGAGAACGCGGGTTCGATTCCCGTCACCCGCTCCACGCATCGGGCCTGATCCGGGCCACTTCGCGCACCCCGTCAGGGGAGCGGTCGCACCGGCTGGCTCGAGGGGTCAGTGGGGCCATACCACCGGCCTTTATGCTGATCCCAGAGGAGAGCCCGATGCCCGACGACGACCTCAAGACCATGGTCCGCGAGTTCCGAGCGAGCGTCGCCGCGGACCTCGAAGCACAGCACCGGCGCATCGACGACCTCAGCGACGAGATCCGCCGTCGCATCGGAACCGCCGAGACCGCGATCGTCAACGAGATCCGCGACCTCGGCGGTCGCATAGACCGTCGGCTCGAGCGCGTCGAGATCCGCATCGGCGAGATCGACCTACGCGTCGACTCGATCGAACAGCACCTCGACCCGAGCTGACCCCGCTCAGGACGGTGGGGGCAGGCGGACGAGCAGGTGGCCCGGTAGGGGACGCGCTTGCCGATGGGTGAGATCCTCCTCCCCCGCACCGACGGCGGCGTCTACGCGCAGGCGCTGATCGTCTTCCCCGTCCTCGTCGTCGCGCTGGTGCTCGTGCGCCACGACCGCGACTGGCGGATCTTCGTGCTCGGCATCCTGACCATGACGCTGGCCCTCTTCGGTGCCCGCGCGATGCACTGAGCCGCCCGGCCGATCACCTCGGAGGACGGATTCACCGCGGCTCGGGTCGGACGGGTCGCGTGACCCGTGGTGACCTCGGGCCCCGTCGACCCAGGTCGATCGCCTCTGGCGGTTCGGGCCTCCCACACGCACCTTGGTGGGGGTTGTGCTACGGCCTCGAAGCGGGGTTGCTGACGATGCGTCGACGTTCGGTCATCATCCTGTGCGGAGTCTTGGCGTTCGTTGCCGCCGTTTCGGTGGAGACGACGGCGGCGGCACCGGCAGAAGAGGTGCCCGCCATCGTGCTGGAGCTCGACACCGCAGCCGGGGACTCTCCGCTGCGCCGGAGCACGCTGTTCCCCCCCATCGCGCTCGATCCCGATGCGCCGGGCGATCGTTGGCCAGCGGCGGCTGAGCTGACGATCTCGCGCGACTGCTGGGACGGCCCCTGCGAGGAGAACCGGCCCTACACGGTGACCGAGTCCGTGGAGTTCGAGGGCTTCTACGACCGCAAGGCCAGGACGCTCACCGGAACGGTGGTGCACAGCCAGCAGTCGGACCAACCCGAGGTGCGCCTCGGTGCCGGGGGCGTCGAACAGCTCGAATCCCAGACGATCGTCCGGACCACCGGGGAGCTCAACGCGACGTGGTCCGAGGCGGAGCGGCGGTTCTCCGGGACGATGGCGGGCACGGAGACGACGACGAGCACCTACTGGGACTACGAACCCGGACCGGGCTTCCGGGGCCGCCACCAGGAGTCCCGCCCGACCAAGACCCGAGACGTGACGTGGTCCGTGCGATCGGCGCCGCTGGACGATCCGCTCGAGGTGACGGTCCCGGCCGGGGGCGAGGGGGGCACGGGCACAGCCGCCGGCGGAACCGACGAGACCGGGGCACCCGCCGACGAAGGCGACGATGCCTTCCCGTACCTGGTGGTGATCGCCGCGCTCCTCGTCGCCCTCGGCATCGCCGCGGCGGCCGTGGTGATGGCGGCCATCCGCCGGTCTCGCCGCGCCAAGCGAGAGCGCCCAGAACGGCGAGGCGGGCCGACGCTCGACCTCACCTTCCCGGCCGGCGCGAGCCCGAAGGTGTTCACGGAGGGCTGGGTCTTCGGGGCTCGGTGCATCGCGAACGCCGGAACACCCGAGCAGGTCGACCTCTCGGACGAGGTCGAGTGGTCGGGCTCCGGGACCTTCACTCCTCCGGTCGGACGGCGCAGCCGCCCCACGTTCGGCGGCCCCGGCGCCAACACCATCAACTTGACCGCGAGCTACGAAGGCCAGCCGGTGACGCGCTCCTTCACGGTGCAGGCCGTCTCGCCCGCCGGGTACGCCCACGTCGGCAGCCGGGCCCGGTGCCCCGCCGACGCGCACGGTGGGCCGTGCTGCCCCCATGACGTCAAGGGGCCGGTCGCGGAGGGCAGCCCGACGGTGCTGGTCGACGGCCGCCCGGCAGCCCGGGTCGGCGACGGCGGCTTCCACGACACCGACCCACTCTGGGTGGAGCGCAAGTTCGATGAGCTCCATAGCAAGATGCATGACGCCATGGACGGGGGCGACCCGGTGTTCTTGCGGTGCTGCGGTTCGAACACGTTCACGGTCGCCGCGGGTGATCCCGAGGTGCTCATCGACGGACGGCCGGCAGCCCGCATCGGCGACGGGACGAAGCACTGCGGAGGGATCGGCACCCTCGTGGGATGAGACGCCTCAACGCGGCATCACGCCGCGCGGCGGGTCGGCAGCCTCCGAGCGCGACCCACTCGACGACACCGGGGCGGGGCGTCGCCGGCGACGGACCGTCCCGATAGTCTCCGCTCGTGGACCTGAGCCTGGGGGGGCGGGTCGCGGTCGTGACCGGCGGGAGCCAGGGGATCGGCCGCGAGATCGCGCGGTTGTTGGCGGCCGAAGGCGCGGATCTCGTGATCGTCGCCCGGCGCACCGAGGTGCTCGAGCGCACCGCGGCCGAGCTGCGGGCCCTGGGCCGCCGGGCGATCGCGGTCACCGGCGACGTCGCGACCCCCGACGGTCCCGCGGCGATCGCCGATGCAGCACTCGCGGAGTTCGGGCACGTCGACATCGTGATCAACAACGCGGGGAAGGGCCACAACAAGCCACTCGAGGCGCTGACCGACGACGATTGGCAGGCGAGCCTCGACCTCAACCTGATGAGCGCGGTGCGGATGTGCCGTGCGCTGGTGCCGCAGATGCGCGCACGCGGGTGGGGGCGCATCGTCAACATCTCCACCCGCGTCGCGCTCGAGCCCGACCCGTACTTCGCCGCGTACGGCGCGTCCAAGGCCGGGCTGGTGAACTTCTCGAAGAACCTCGCCAACGCCTATTCGCGCGACGGGGTGCTCACCAACTGCATCGTGCCCGGGCTCATCCGCAGCGAGGCGATCGATCAGGCGGCCGAGAAGTCGGCGGCCGAGACCGGCCTCAGCGTGGAGGAGGTGATGGCCCGCACCCTGAAGAAGCGGCCTATCCCCGCCGGGCGCCTCGGCGAGCCGGCCGACGTGGCCGGGCTGGTCGCATTGCTCTGCTCCGACCGTGGCTCCTGGATCACGGGCGCGTGCTTCACCATCGACGGCGGCATCGTCCGCTCCGACCGGTAACACCGCGGCCGCAGGGGACGACGATGGACTTCGCGTTCACTCCCGCGGAGGACGCGTTCCGCGCCGAGCTGCGCGCGTTCCTCGCGGAGGCACTTCCCGACTGGTGGCGCGGCATGTTCGTCGATGACGAGCGGGTGATGCCGCTGACACGCGAGATCTGCGGCGAGCTCGCCGACCGGGGCTGGCTGACGATGGCCTGGCCCGCGGAGTACGGCGGCCGGGATGCCAGCGCGTGGATGCAGACGGTCCTGCGGGAGGAGATGTGGGCACACGAGGAGCCCCGCGGCCCGCAGTACATGAACCTCAACTACATCGGGCCGTTGCTCATGCGGTTCGGGACGCCCGACCAGCGCGCGCGGTTCCTCCCCCTCATGGCCCGCGGCGGCGTGATCTTCACCCAGCTGTTCTCCGAGCCCGACGCCGGCTCCGACCTCGCGTCGCTGCGGACCCGGGGCGACGACCGGGGCGACCACTTCGTGGTGAACGGCCAGAAGATCTGGTCCAGCTACGCCGACGCACCGGCGGACTGGGGGTTGCTGCTCGCCCGCACGGATCCCGACGCGGCGAAGCACGCGGGGATCAGCGTCTTCCTGCTCGACATGAACACCCCGGGCGTGACGGTGCGGCCCATCCCCACGATGGCCGGCCCCCACGAGTTCAACGAGGTGTTCTTCGACGACGTCGTGGTGCCGCGCACCGAGCTGCTCGGCGTCCAGAACGAGGGTTGGGACGTGATCACCACGGGGCTCACGTTCGAGCGCACCGGGATCGCGCGCTACGCGCGGGCCGCGGCCGTGCTCGAGCTGGGCGTGGAGTACGCCAACGAGACCGGTCGGTCGCGCGACCCCGAGGTGCGACGCCTGCTCGCCGATCTCGCCGCGCGGATCGAGGCGGCGCGCCTGTGCAGCTACCGCGCGATC
>VGCA01000004.1 GCA_016870245.1 Actinomycetota bacterium
AGGCCGCGGGCACACCCCGCTCGGTGCGCCTCGCCGACGGCGACCTGGCGGCGGCGGTGCGCGCGGCCGCTCCGGTCCCGGTCGCCGCGGTGCTCACGGGCCGCCTCCCGGTCGACCACCGTCATCAGTCCAAGGTCGACCGCGTCGCGCTCGCCCGCTCGGCCACGCGCTTCCTGGCGGGTCGATGAGGGTCCTGGTCACGGGCGCGTCGAGCCTGATCGGCCGCGCGACCGTCGGCCGGCTCCTCGCCCGCGGCGACGACGTCACCTGCTTCCAGCGCAGCCCGTCGGGCACCGGAGCCCGCGACGCGCGCGGCGACATCCGCGACCGCGGGGCCGTCCTCACGGCCACCGACGGTCACGACGTGATCGTGCACCTCGCGGCGCTCGTCGCTCCCCGTCCCGCGTTCGCCGACGCGTACGCGGTCAACGTCGAGGGCACCGGGCACGTGCTCGACGCCGCGGCGGCGAGCGCGGCCCGCCTCGTGCACGTGTCGTCGCCGTCGGTGGCGTTCGCCGACCATCCGGTCATCGGCGCCGGTGCGGAGCCGCCGTCGTACCGCGGCCCCGACGCCTACGCGCACGCCAAGGCCCTCGCCGAGCAGCTCGTGGCCGACCGGGCCCTCCCCGGCGTGGTCGTGATCCGCCCCCACCTGGTGTGGGGGCCCGGCGACACCCAGCTCGTCGGCCGCATCGTCGACCGGGCCCGGGCCGGCCGGCTCGCGCTGCCCGACGGCGGCCGGGCCCTCGTCGACACCACCTACGTCGACGACGCCGCCGCGGCGCTGGTCGCGGCGGTCGACCGCACGTTCGACAGTGCGGAGGCGACGACCCGGCCCTGGGTCGTCACGGGCAACGAGCCCCGGCCCGTCGCCGAGCTGGTGGCCGGGATCCTCGCCGCGTCCGGCGTCGCCGGGCGCCCCCGCGCGATCCCCGCTCCCGTGGCGGGAGCGATCGGCTCGATCGTGGGCCGCTGGTGGCGCGGCGACGAGCCCCCGCTCACCCGGTTCGCCGCCCGCCAGCTGTCGGTGGCCCACACCTTCGACCAGCGCGACACCCAGCGCGTGCTCCGGTGGGCGCCCACCGTGGGGGTCGACGAGGGCCTCGCCCGGCTCAGCCGGTCTCGGGGAGCACCACCGCCTTGATCGCCTCGCCGCGGCCGGCCACGCCGATCGCGGCCTCGGCGTCCGCGAGGGGCGCCCGGTGGGCGACCAGGTCGGCGAAGCCGAGTCGGGCGCCGTGGTCGCGCGCGAGGGCGATCGTGGCGGTGTAGTCGTCGAAGCGTGACGGCCCCAGGCTGCCGATCACCCGCTGGCTGAGGTTGTTGAGCCGAACGACGTCGAGCTCCACGGTCTGGTGCCCCGAGTAGATGCCGAGGACGAGGTAGCGCCCGCCGGGGGCGAGCAGCGCCATCCCCTCGGGGAACGCCTCCACCCGGCCGGTCGCCTCGACGATCACCTCGGGCCACCGTCCGCCGGTGAGGTCGAGCACCGCCTCGCGCCGCTCCGCCTCGGACGTGCCGACGAGCGGGATCACCGTCGACGCGCCGAGGCGGGCCGCGGCGGCGAGCCGGTCGTCGGGGGCGCCGATGACGATCACCTGCGCGGCGGGGCCGAGCGCGGCGAGCAGCGTCACCGACAGGCCGACCGGGCCACTCCCCTGCACGAGCACCGCCTGACCCGGTTCGATCGGCCCGAGCCGGTCGAGGCCGCCGAGCGCGGTGGGCATGGCGCAGCCGAACGCGATCACCGCCTCGGGATCGACGCCGGCGGGGATCCGGTAGCAGTGGTTCTCCGGGCCGAGCGTGGCGTAGTCCTGGTACGACGCAGGGTTGGGCACATCGTCGGGCGGGGGCCACCCCGTGGCCGGGAACGAGCCGGGCGTGGGACCCGACGGCGTCCAGTAGACGAGGTCACCCGCGCGCAGCGGCTCACCCGCCCCGTCGACGGTCCGCCCGGCGCCGAGCGCCTCCACCCGCCCGATGCCCTCGTGGCCGAAGCACACCGGACGCCCCGGGTCGGGCTGGTCGCCGCTCAGCCGGTGCGCGTCGCTCCCGCACACCCCGCCGATCACGGTGCGCAGGAGCACGTGGCCGGGTCCCGGGTCGGGCACGGCACCGACGCGCAGCTCGAGCGGACGCCCGTTGCCCGTGAAGACCAGCCGTCGTCCCTCGCGCACCCCGGTCCCCCTCGCCGCGTCGTTCGCCGAACCCTACGTCGGACCGGGCCAGCGGTCAGTCGGAGTCGACGTCGCCGTGGAGGTCGGGGAACACGAGCAGCTCGGGATCGGCGAGCGGGAGCTCACCCTGCTCGCGCGCGCTGTGTCGGGGCAGGCCGAACATCAGCAGCACCTGCACCGCGGCGAACGCCAAGGTGATCCACATCACCCACTCCAGCCCGTCGAGGTACGGCTGGAGCCGCTCGCTGCTCCCCACCGCGCCGTAGAACGCGACCCCGTACACCGCGATGCCGATCGCGCTCGACAGCTGGAGACCGGTCGACTGCACACCGGCGGCGCTCCCCGCGTCGGGCTGGGGCACGTCGGACAGGACGATCGCGACGACGGCGGCGATCGAGATGCCGAGCGAGAACCCCACGAGCATGAACCCGGGGATCAGCGCGATCACCTGCGCGTCTCCCGCGCCGCCCGAGATCGCGACGAGCAGCACGATCGCGGCGAGCGCGGTGCTGGCGGCGCCGAACGCGATGGTGAGCCGCCCGAACCGGCGCAGGAGGGGCGCGGTGACGAGCGAGCCGACCATGTTGGCCAGCGGCATCGGGCAGGCGATGAGTGCGGCTTCGAACGCGTCCCTCCCGAACCCGATCTGCACCGTCAGGATCAGGTAGAGCGGAAGCGCCGCGGCGACGAGCCCGACGAGCAGCGTGATCGCGTTGCCCACGCGGAACGTGCGGATGCGGAACAGGTCGGGGTTCACCAACGGCGATCCGCCGCGGCGCACGAGTCGCCGTTGGTAGCCGAGGAACGCGATGAACACCGGCACCGCCGCGGCGAGCAGTGCGAAGACCCAGACCGGCCAGCCGACGCTGCGGCCCTTGATGAGCGGGAACATGACGAGGAACGAGACGACGGCGAGGATCAGCGCGCCCGGGACGTCGAGCCGCCCCGTCGCCTCCGGCTCGAGGTGCGGGACCTCGCGCCGCGCCACGAACCAGAGGAGCAGCGACGGCAGCACGAACGGGGCGAACGCCCACCGCCACCCGAGCCCCCACAGGTCGGCGGCCATCAGCGCGCCGCCGAGCAGCTGCCCGACGGTGAACCCGGCGCCGGCCGCGGTGAGGTACACGGCGAACGCGCGGGTGCGCGTGTGCCCCCGGTAGGTGCGCTGGATCACGGCCGAGAGCTGGGGCGCCATGAGCCCGCCGGCGAAGCCCTGGAGCATCCGGGCCGCGAGCAGCGCGACCACGCCGGGTGACACCGCCTGGAGCGCGATCGCCGCGATGAAGAGCCCGTAGCCCCACATGAGGAGCCGGCGCGCCCCGAACAGGTCGCCGAGACGGCCCGAGAGCACGAGCACCAACGAGAACGAGAGCCCGAACAGCGACGCGAACCACTGGAGGTCGGAGTTGCTCGCGCCGAGCCCCGACTGGATCGACGGCAACGCCATCGACGTCGACCCGTTGACCAGCACGTTGACGAACTGGATCGCGGTGACGACGACGAACGCCGGGTGGCGCAGCGAGGTCGGGCGCTCGGTGTCCACGGGCTCGGTCGGGTTCGGGTCCGGCGCCAGCCGTCGGCGGGGGCGGGATCAGTCGTCGAGCGCGACGGGACGGTTGCCCTGGAGCCACTCGTCGAGGGTGGCGTCCTCCCAGTCGTCGGGCCCGTAGACCGTGCGCGGGAGCGGCGTCATGATGTGGGTGTCGCCCCCGGTGACGAAGCCCGCCGACACCTGCTCCCACGCCACGATGCGGTCGTCGACCTCGCCGTCGTCGGCCAGGCCGCGGGTGGCGTCGCGGTTCTTGCGGTAGGTGAGGTTGGCGGGGATGTCGGTGGCCCACACCATCACGACCTCGTGCTGGTTGTTGAGCACCTCGTAGAGCCCGGTGGCCTGGTGCCCGTAGTCGGCCATCAGCGGCGCCCGCACCTCGGCCACCGCGGCGAGGAAGTCGAGCGCGCTGCCCGGCCGCACGGTGAGGATCTCGTTGACGAAGAGCGTCCCCTTGATCCCCGCGTCGCGGATCTCGGCGGTGGTGGGGCTGCCGGGCACCCCGCCGCACAGCCGGTCGAACCCGCCGGTGCGCCACGCCGCGGCCTTGTCCCACCAGTCGCCGTAGAAGGCCTTGCGCCGCTTGAGGTTCTGGCGGTCGGCGTTCATCGCCCACGCGTCCCAGCCCCGCTCCCCCACGTCCCAGATGTTGATCACCTGGGGCCAGCGGCCGCCGCCGGCGGAGTTCACGTAGAAGGAGCCCTGGAGGTTGTACATGTCGGGCATCACCAGGACGGGGTCCTTCCAGAGGTGCTCCATGTAGTCGTACTGGCCCTGGCCGACGATGTCGACGACCTCGTACAGGTACAGGCTGCGGCTCGGCACGGGGCGGACTCCTCGGACGACGGCGGACGGGGCATCTTCTCAGGTGCGGGCGTCCCGTGGGGAAGGCGCCGGGACCGGCTCGCGCGACGGGCCGTGGCAGGCTGCGGCGATGTTCGCCAACCGTGTCACCGCGCTGCTCGGGGTGGAGATCCCGATCGTCCAGGCCCCGATGGGCTACATCGCCCGGTCGCCCCTGGCCGCCGCGGTGTCGAACGCGGGGGCGATGGGGATCATCGAGACCTCGTCGGGCGAGCTCGACGCGGTCCGGGAGGAGATCCGGCGCATGCGCAATCTCACCGACCGGCCCTTCGGCGTCAACATCGCCCAGAACCTCGTGCGCGACGACTCGATCGTCGACTTCGTGGTGGGCAACGGCGTGCGGTTCGTGACCACCTCCGCCGGCGATCCCAACCGGTTCACCGCCCGCCTCAAGGACGCGGACCTGACCGTCTTCCACGTCGTGCCGAGCCTGCGCGCCGCGCTGAAGGCGGTCGACGCGGGCGTCGACGGCCTGGTGGTCGAGGGCTCCGAGGGGGGCGGGTTCAAGAACCCCAAGGACGTCTCGACGATGGTGCTGCTCCCGCTCGTGGCCTCACGGGTCGACGTGCCGATCATCGCCGCCGGCGGGTTCGTCGACGGGCGCACGATGGCCGCGGCGTTGGCGCTCGGCGCCGAGGGCGTGCAGATGGGCACCCGCATGGTCGCGACCGCCGAGTCGCCGATCCACGACAACTGGAAGCAGGCGATCGTGGCCGCGCCGGAGACGGGCACCGTGCTGCTGAACCGCCACGCCGCCCCGGCGGTGCGGGTGCTGCGCACCGAGCTGGCGGAGACCTACGAGTTCGACACCACGCGCAACGCGATGGAGGCCATGGCCCGCCACCGGGACCTCTACTTCGCGGGCGATCTCACCGCGGGGCTGCCGTTCGCCGGGCAGGTGTCGGGGCGGATCGACGCGATCCGTCCCGTCGCCGAGGTCATCGACGAGTGCGCACGCGACTGCCTCGACGTGATCGCCGACCTCGCGCGGCGCTACCCACCCGCCTGAGCCGGCAACCGCGGTCGCACGCTCCCCGGTGCGCGACGGAGAATGCAGGCGATGGGGATCGAGATCACCACCGGGGCCGGGCGGCTGGGCGGCGGGCGCGCCGGCGGCATCACGCGGTTCCTGGGCATCCCCTACGGCGCGCCGACCTCGGGTGCGCGCCGGTTCCGGCTGCCGGAGCCCGTGGAGCCGTGGGCGGGCGTGCGCGACGCGACGACCTTCGGGCCCACCTGCCCGCAGACCGACATGAGCGGCGGGCCCCGCCGGAACCGTCATCTCGACCCCACCCCCGAGGGCGAGGACTGTCTCGTCCTCAACGTGTGGACCCCCGGGTGCGACGACCGGCGCCGCCCGGTCATGGTGTGGTTCCACGGGGGTGGCCTCCACGCGGGCTCGGCGTCGGAGCGCGTCACCGACGGAGCGGCCCTGGCCCGCCACGGCGACGTCGTGGTCGTGGGGGTCAACCACCGCCTCGGCGTGCTCGGGTTCTGCCATCTCGGTCCGACCATGGGGCCCGAGCTGGCGTCGGCGGGGATGGTGGGGATGGCGGACACGGTGGCGGCGCTGCGATGGGTGCGCGACGAGATCGCGGCGTTCGGGGGCGATCCCGACACCGTGACGATCTTCGGCCAGTCGGGCGGAGGCCAGAAGACCGGTCTGCTCCTCGCGATGCCGTCGGCCGCCGGGCTGTTCCACCGGGCCGTCTGCCAGAGCGGCTTCATGCTCCACGCCGGCAACCGGATGGACCCGGCCGAGCTCGCCGACTTCGTCCTCGGCGAGGTGAGGGTGGCCGCCGGCGACCTCGAGCACCTGCAGTCGCTCCCGGTCGGCGAGATCGTGCGCGCCGCGGAGGTCGCGACGGAGCGGTTCGGATCGATGGCGTTCTGCGGTGTGGTCGACGGCGAGGTGCTCCCCGCGCAGCCGGCCGATCTCATCGCGCGCGGCGCGTCGGCCCACGTGCCGCTGCTCCTCGGCACGACCGCCCACGAGTTCCGGGGCGTGGGCCGGGCCCCGGGCATCGACGCGATGGGCGACGCCGGGCTCCGGGCCATGCTCGGTGGCGTGATCGGGCGGGCCGACACCGGCGCCGGCACCGACGCACCGATCGCCGCGTACCGTCACGCCTTCCCCGACGCCGACCCGGGGTTCCTGTTCGGCGAGATCTTCACCGACTACCTGACCATGGGAGTGGAGCGCACCGCCGACGCCCGCGCCGCGGCGGGCGGGGCGCCGGTGCACCGATACGTCTTCGCGCCGGCGCCGGCGCTCCACAGCGGCGAGCTGCCGCCGCTGTTCCGGTACCGGGACGACGGTCCGATCGCCGACCTCATGGGCGACACCTGGACGGCGTTCGCCCGCACCGGCCACCCGCAGCACGCCGGGCTGCCCGACTGGCCGGCCTACGACCGCGCCCGGCGGAGCACGATGTACCTCGACCGGCCGCCGGCGGTGGCCACCGACCCCTTCCGCGAGGTCCGCGACCGCTGGGCCCCGATCGCGTCGACCCTCTGAGCCGCGCGGGACGGCGGCGGGGCATGGGACCTCCGGCACGCCTCGGGACCGCTCCGGGTGACAGGATCCTGCGATGACGAGCGAGACGAGCGAGACGACGCCGGCCGACGGGCACGACCGGCGGATCGTGGTGATCGGTGCCGGTCCCGGAGGCCTCAGCTCCGGGTACTACCTGCGTGGGGCGGGCTACGCCGACGTCACGATCTACGAGCGCGACGGCGATGTGGGCGGGACGTGGCAGCGCAGCCGGTACCCGGGCCTGGCGTGCGACGTGATGAGCCACTTCTACTGCTTCACCTGGAACCTCAACCCGGCGTGGACCCGGTCGTACGCGACCCAGCCGGAGATCCTCGCCTACATGCGCCAGACGGTCGCCGACTTCGACCTGTGGCCGATGATCCGGCTGAACACCGGCATCGCCGGTTGCGCCTGGGACGACGACGCGGGGCACTGGCGGGTCACCACGGTCACCGGTGAGCACATCGACGCCGACGTGGTGATCAGCGCGCAGGGGATGTTCGGCGAGATCAAGTACCCCGACATCGAGGGCCGCGACTCGTTCGCGGGCGTGTCGATGCACACGGGGGCGTGGGACGAGTCCCTCGACCTCACCGGCAAGCGGGTCGGCGTGATCGGCAGCGCCGCCAGCGCGGTGCAGTCGATCCCGGTGATCGCCCAGATCGCCGATCAGCTCACCGTGTTCCAGCGCTCACCCAACTGGGTGCTGCCCAAGGAGGACTACGCCCACACGCCGGAGCAGCTCGAGGCGTTCCGCACCGACCGGGCCGCGCTGCTCGAGCACTACGACGGGATCCGGTCGACGATCGCCCCGGCGATCCCGTTCTCCAACCCCGAGTCGATCCAGATGGCCGAGTTCGTCGCCGCGTGCGCCCTCGAGGTGGTGGAGGACCCCGAGGTGCGGGCCAAGCTCACGCCCACCACCCCGTGGGGCTGCACCCGGCCGCTGTTCTCCAACGACTACTTCGCCACCTACAACCGGGAGAACGTCACGCTGGTGACCGACGCGGTCGAGCGGATCACCCCGACGGGGATCGTCACGGCCGACGGCGCCGAGCACGACCTCGACGTGATCGTGTTCGCCACCGGCTACCACGTCGACAAGTTCGCGTCCCGCATCCCGATCACCGGGCGCGGCGGCCTCCCGCTCACCGAGGCGTGGTCCGACGGCGCGCAGGCCTACCTCGGCGTCACCACCGCCGGGTTCCCCAACCTCTTCATGCTCTACGGCCCCAACACCAACCAGGGCTCGCTGATCCCGATGATCGAGTCGTCGGTGGAGTACGTGGTGCGGCTGCTCCGGGAGATGGATGCAGCCGGCGTCGGCTGGATCGACGTGAAGCGCGACGTGATGGACGACTACAACGCCCGACTGCAGACCGCGCTCGACGGGTTCGACGTGTGGAAGGCCGGTTGCCACCACTACTACCTCGCCGAGTCGGGCCGGATGGTCACGCAGTACCCCTGGTCGATGCTCGACTACCGAGCGTCGACCGAGGCGTCGAGCCTCGACGACTTCGAGCTCGGGGGGAGTCGCCCGCACCCGGGGCGGGTGACCTCGCGGCGGGCGGCGGGCTCCTGCCCCTCGGCCATCGGGCGTGGTCGCGGTCGCCGCAGCGATCCTCGCAGTCAGTCGAGGTGACGGCGGGCGCGCACGGAGGCCACACGGTCGGCGCGCTTCGCGCGCAGCTTCGCTCCGCGGCTGTACTCCAGCGCATCGAACGGTTCGGGGTCGGGCGGCACCGTCGCCGGATCGATGAGCTGGGTGCCCATGTACATCTCCACGATCAGCGGCCGGTCGAGGATCTTGCCGGCGCAGAAGACGCCCCCGGTGATCCCGCCGGCGACGCCGTGACCCGAGACCGTGTTGGCGCCGACGACGTACAGCCCCTCGATCTCCGTCCGGTGCTGCGGGCGGTGCTCACCGACCTGATCGGGTGAATGCATGTAGCCGTAGCTGGTGCCGCCGCTCGAGTGCACGTAGCGCTGGTGCGTCAGCGGGGTCGCGGTCTCGAGGTGCACCAGGTGCCCGCGCAGGGGGCCGAGCACCTCTTCGGCGGCGTCGAGCAGGCGGTCGGTCAGCTCCTGCTTGCGGGCGCGGTAGATCTCGTTGCGCCGGTACTGCTCACCGTCGGCCGGTCCGGCCTCCACGCCCCAGAAGTCGAACCCGCGCGGCGCCAGCGTCATGATCTGGAAGTTGGTGTGGCCGGGTGGGCACAGCTCGGCGTTGCCCGGGTCCTTGCGTGACGCGATGGCGATGTAGGCGAACGGCACCCTGCTCTCCGGCAGGTGCCCCGCGTCGAGCTCCGCGTACATCTCGTCGGTGCGGTAGTCGGGGAACACGAAGTAGTTGGTGTTCGGACCCTCGATCACCCGGTCCACCACCGCGTACACGCACACCAGGGCCAACGTCATGCGTGCTTCCTCGGCCCAGGCGAAGGTGCCGGGGGAAACGTGCTCGCGACCCACCAGGTGCTCGATCGTGCGGCGGTAGTCGGCGTTGGACACGACGATCGGCGCGTCGAGCACGCGGCCGTCGGTCAGCCGCACCCCGGTGGCCCGCCCGCCCGCCACCTCGATGCGCTCGACCGGTGAGAGCGTGCGCACCTCCCCGCCGGTGGCCTCCACGGCCTGCACCAGCCGGGCGGCGATCATCTGCCCGCCGCCTTCGGGGTAGTAGGCGCCGCTCATGTAGTGGTTCACGATGCCGGCGTGCATCACCGTGGCGGTCTGCTCCGGGCCGCCCGCGTACAGGCCGCTCCAGTGGTCGATCACCGCGCGGGCCTGCTGCGAAAGCTCGCTCTGGTCCAGCAGGTCGCCGAGCGGGCGCATGGCCCACCGGTCGAAGGTGGGGCGTTCGCCGCCGAAGACGTTGCGGCTCTCCTCGGCCACGGTGCGCAGCGTGCGCAGGCACCGTTCGATGCCGGCCCGCTCCGCGGGGAACTGCGCCACCAGCCGCTGCTCGTACGCGTCCCAGCCCACCGGCACCCGGAACGTGAAGTCGGGGAAGTGCAACGTGTCGAAGCCGTCGGGATCGAGCGGCCGGAACCGGATCCGGTCGCCGACGCCGAGCGCGTCGAAGATGGTGGGGAACAACCCGCCGGGCTGGCACTCACCGATGTAGTGCACGCCGACGTCGAACTCGTACCAGTCCTCGCCCCCGCCCGGCACCGTGTGGTGGCGGCGGAACACCTGCAGGTTGCCGCCGGCCACGTCGTGGCGTTCGAGCACGAGCACCCGCATGCCGGCGGAGCCGAGGCAGGCGGCGGTGGTCAACCCGCCCGGCCCGGAACCGACCACGATCGCGTCCCACTGCTCGTCGCTCATTGCCCGCGCGCCGCGCTCCCCCGGGGACGAACTTCGTACGACCCCGGGCCGTCGGCACGGAGCCGCGCGCAGTAGTCCGCCATCGAGTTCGGCCATTGCGTCACGATCCGCCCCGACGGGCCGCGGTAGTAGCCGCCGTGCTCGCCCTGCCAGACGGCGATGCCATCGAGCTCGTGCTGCAAGGCGTCGTTGTACGCGTCCATGACATCCGGCCGGACGTCGATCCAGGCGGTGTCCGTCTCGTCCATCCACTGCAGCATCCGGACCGCGTACTCGACCTGGCACTCGATCATGTACATGATCGAGCCGTTGTTCGTGTTGGGTCCGTAGAGCATGAAGATGTTGGGGTACCCGGAGGTCACGACCCCGAGATACGCCCGAGGATCGCTCTCCCAGTCCTGCTGGAGCCGACGCCCGCCGCGACCCACGACGTCGATGGCCGCGAGGTACTTCGTGGTCGAGAAGCCCGTGGCGAGCACAATGACGTCGACCGCTCGCTCTTGCCCATCCACGGTCTCGATGCCGGCCGCGGTGATGCGCGCGATGCCGTCCGTCACCAGCTCGACGTTCGCCCGGTTGAACGTCGGGTAGTAGTAGTTCGACACGATCGGGCGCCGGGCGCCCCAGGGCATCCGGGGCGTCAGCTCGCGCCGGATCTCGTCGTCCTCGACGGCCGCCAGGTTCTGGAGGCCGGCCGCCTCGGCGTTCCGCAACGCCTCCGGATCCGAGAAGGTCATCATCGCGTTGACGCCGTCGATGAGCTTCTGGCGCAGCTGCGGCATGGCTCCGGGGTCGGTCCGAAACCGCTCCCGATCCTCGTCGGTGTAGGGCCGGTCGTCCTTGGGGAGCACCCAGGTCGGGGTCCGCTGGAACACGTACAGCTGCTCGACGGTGGGCGCGATCTCCGGGACGAGCTGGACCGCGCTCGCCGCGCTTCCGACCACCGCGACGCGCGTGCCGTCGAGGTCGACGTCATCGGGCCAACGGGCCGAGTGGAAGATCGAGCCGGCGAAGCTGTCTGCGCCGACGATGTCGGGCCACGACGGCTCGTTGAACATCCCGAGTGCGCTGATCACCACGGCCGCCTCGAGCTCCTCGCCGTCCGAGAGCGCGATCCGCCACACCGCATGCGCTTCGTCCCAGGCCGCTCCCGTCACGGCCGTCCCCAAGCGCAGGTGGGGTTCGAGGCCGTACTTCTTCGTGCAGTGCTCGAGATAGTCGCGGATCTCCGGTTGACGCGCGTAGCGCTGCGACCACTCCGGGTTCAGCTCGAACGAGAAGGAGTACAGGTGCGACATGACGTCGCACTCGGCCCCCGGGTAGCGGTTGTGGTACCAGGTGCCCCCCACGCTCGACGCCTGGTCGACGATGACGAAGTCGCGGTAGCCGGCTTCGAGCAGGCGCACACCCGCGCAGATCCCACCGGGCCCGGCGCCGATCACGACGACGCGGCGACGGTCCGCCTCCACGTCAGCGCCCTCGTCGTGTCGCCGCCATCGGCGCGGATCCTAGACGAGACAAAGAGGCAATGTTTGCCCTATGATCCAACCCTCCATCAGCACCGGGGAGCCTCATGTCGAACGGCGACGCCGCCACGAGCCCGATCACGGTGACCGCCGACGGGGGCGTGCGCATCGTCACGCTCGATCGCCCCGAGCACGGCAACGCCGTCAACAACACCATGCACCGGGCGTTCAGCCGGCTCTGGGACGACCTCGCCGACGACATCGACGCCCGGGCCGTCGTCCTCACCGGAGCCGGGTCGACGTTCAGCGTCGGGGGGGACCTCGTCGAGTGGCTCCAGAACTACGTCGAGGACCCGGTCACGAGCCGCCTCGGCATGCGAGACGCGCGTCGCATCGTGCGGGACATGATCGACTTCCCCCTCCCGATCGTCGCGGCCGTCAACGGGCCCGCCGTCGGGTTCGGCTGCAGCATCGCCGTGCTGTGCGACATCGTGCTGATCTCCGACCGCGCGTTCCTCGCGGACACCCACGTGGCGAGCGGGCTCGTGGCGGGCGACGGGGGTTCCGTCGCCTGGCCGCTCCTGATGAGCCTCCTCAAGGCCAAGGAGTACCTCTTCCTCGGCGAGCGCATCCCCGCCCAGGTCGCAGTCGACATCGGCTTGGCGAACCGTGTCGTTCCCCACGACGACGTGAAGACGGAGGCCCTCGCGCTCGCGCACAGGCTCGCGGCGCTGCCGCCGCGCGCGCTCCAGGACACGAAGCGTGCGTTGAACCTGCACCTCGAGCGAGCCATCAGCGGCATCCTCGAATACGGGATCTCCGCCGAGTCGGAGTGCTTCCGGACTCCGGAGCACCGCGCCGCGATCGAACGCTTCTTGCCGAACGATGAGAAGTAGGACCGATGCTGCATGGCGCTGAGTCCGGCTTCTGACGTGTCCGCCGACGATGTGAGCCGGTCGCTGCAGGCGAGCCGCGAGTCGGAGATCATCGGCGCCGCGCTTCGATGCTTCCGGCAGTTCGGCATGCACAAGACGACGCTGCAAGACGTCGCCGACGCCGCCGGGCTCTCACGAGCCACCGTCTACCGGTACTTCCCCGACCGCGCGGTGCTGCTCGCGGCCGCGGCCGACCATGCCACACGCGAGATGTACGAGCGGGCCGCGGCCGCGGCCTCTCGTGGAACGACCCTCGAGGACCAGGTCGCGGCGTTCGTCGAGGAGCAGGTCCGGGCCGGCGTCGACCAACGGGCCCGCCAACGAGTGCGCGCAGCCGAGCGCGACGCCGACTTCCTCGAGACCTACCTCCAGCGGGCCGATCGCGCGGCGCACACGCGCATGCAGTACTTGAAGCCGTACGTCGAAGCCGCGCGGGACCGTGGCGAGCTGCGCGACGACGTCACCGTCGACGAAGCGTGCGAGTGGCTGTCCATCGCCATGTTCTCGATGATCTTCTGGCCCAGCGGCGAGCACTTCGACGCCGACGATCCGAAGAGCGTGAGCCGGTACTTCGCCCGCCACGTCTGCCGCGGGCTCACTGCGTGAGCGAATCCCGCTCGTCGGGCCTCAGCTGCGTACCGCGACCGACTGCATGATCGTCTCACCCCAGGACGGCAACGCGATCGCGTGCAGGCTGCCCCGGCCCCCACACACGATCGGGACGAGCTGCTCCGGTGCCCGGGCGAGGTGCACGCGACCGTCGTCATCGACCCGGCCCAGCGTCCGGAGGATCTCCTGATTCCCCTCGGGCCACAGGTCGATCGGCTGCCAGGCGTGCTCGTGGACGAAGGCCTGCAGGTCTCCGATCTCCGGGAACTCCGCCCCGAAGCGCTGCGCCCACACCGGGTTGAACGCGACCATCGTCTCGCCTCGCGACGCGATCACCTCCACCATGAGGTTGGTCAGCGGGACCGCCAGCGACCTGCCCACGAGTGCCAGCAGATCCCCGACCGCGTCGTTGTGGATGTCGACGAGCGGGAAGGTGCCCTTGCTCGCGTGCACCGTGACCACTTCCTCCATCGCGCCGAAGCCGGCGCGTTGCGCGAGCGACGGCCACGGCGACTCCTCCTCCCACTCGCCCACGCACAGGCCGGACACCCGGGCCGGTTGCCCGAACACGCTCTTCGACGTCGTCGGCACCCGCTGACCACCGAGGTTGCGCAGACACAGCTGCACGGCCCGACCGATCGTCGAGGACCCCCGACCTCCGGCGCCGCCCATGCACCCGCCCTGCATGTCGAAGCCGAGCTCGGCACGGCGCGGACCGTTCACGACCAGGATCGGCGTCACGCTCGACGTCGTGGCGGCGACCGCGCTCCAGTTGAAGCCGGGTGCCATGATCGCTTCGAGCGCCGCGACCACGTACCCGAACGCCCGAGGCTCGACCCCCGCCATGGCGGCGTTCACCGCGACCTTCTCGACCGTCACGTCGTTCGCGGCGGGGGCGAGCATGCCCAACAGGTCGCCCGGCGCGAGGGGCGTGTGGTCGAGCATCGCCGCCACCGTCGACTCCCGGGGCAGGAGCAGCGGGAGGCCGTCTCCGAAGCCCTCGCGCAGCGAGTACTCGTAGAACTCGAGCGGATCGGCGGGGACCCGCAGTCGGCGGCTGGCGAGCTCCCCCTTCACGGGACCACCCCCAGGAGCTCCAGGAGCTTCGGGTAGTACTCGCGACCGATCGCCCGGCACTCGGCTTCCTCGCGGGACTCGAGTGGGTACGGGAGGACCAGCTGCCTGAGGCTCGCGCGGCCCTTCATGAGCGCGACCCGCGTGGCGATGACGCCGAACTCCTCCGTGATCACGACCACCGACGGCTTCTCCAGCTCCTCCACGAGCACGGCGTCGTGGACACTCCACGACGTGCACGATCCTCAGTTGCCGAGGCCCACCACGCCGACGTCGATCAGGCGCGACCACTCTTCCAGATCGCTGCGGGTCCGCTCCCCCTCGGCCCCCACCCGTTCGCCGACCCACACGACCTTCGGCACGGCACCGTCGGCGACCAGCAGTCGCTCCCACTCGTCGACGATGGCCACGTACGAGCGCCACACCGCGTCGAGCCGGAGCCCGACGACCTTCCCCGCGATCGGTCCGCCGACATCGAAGGTGGCGCTCTCCGGCTCGTGCGGGCGGGCCTCCGCCCGTGGGTCGAGGACGAACGCGTACGCACGGTCGGTCATCCTCTCTCCTCCCTCGGGGATCAGTGGAACGCAGACCGGTCGATCTGCCCCGTGGTCGTGACCGCGGTCCAGCCGCCGTCCACGTCCACGATCGCACCCGAGCACCACGCGGCGTCGCGGCTCAGGAGGAAGACGATGGTCGGGGCGACATCGGCGGGGGTGCCCATCCGGCCCATCGTCGTCGCCGCCGCCACGCCGTCGATCATCCGGTCGCCCACCACCTCCCGGAAGTCCTTCATCATCCGCGTCTCGAGAGGTCCGGGAGACACCGCGTTCATGCGCACGGCGAGCTCGCGGTAGAGCGTGTGCGAACGCCGCATCGTGTAGACCTGCACGCACTCCTTCGAGAAGTTGTACGGGTCACCCTGCGCTTCGAGGTTCGCCTCGCACCAGCGTTCGCCGGCGGCGAAGTCCGGCGTGTCGAGCAGCCCGTTGATCACGTCCGTCCGGAGCGGCCAGCCGTTGCCGGCGTTCGACGCGACGTTGACGATGGCCGCGTGGTCGGCCATCCTCGGCGCGAGGGTCTCGGTGAGATGACGAAGCCCCAGGAAGTTCACCCGCATCACGTCGAGCGAGTCGTGCGTCTGCGGGAGCCCGGCGACGTTGGCGAGGAGATCGACCGGCGCAAGGTGTGCGACCGCACGATCCACCGAGCCCGGGTCGGCGAGGTCGACGGCGACGATGGGGATGCCCTCCAGATCCCCGGCACCGAGATCGAGACCGGTGACGCGCGCGCCGCGCTCGCGGAGCAGGAGCGCGGTCGCGCGCCCCAGACCGTTCGCCGCCCCCGTGACCACCGCGTGAAGCCCGTTCATTGGACGCTCCTCCCACGCTCCGACGGACGCGCTGCTCAGTCGCGCGGACGGTCGAAGATGTTCGGCCAGAGGATCGCCGACTGGAACGATTCCTCCATCTCGTCGTAGACGCTGTCGTCCCACGTCCCCGTGGTCGACACGATCTCGCGGGTGACCTCCGGGTTGCTCAGGAGGCTGATGCGACCGTTCCCCGCGAAGATCACGCGTCGGGTGAGCCACGACGAGCGTTCACTCGCCAGGTACACGACCGGCGGCACGACGTTGGCCGGCGAGAGCTTCGGGTCCGACGCGTAATCGAAGGACGCCTTTCCGGTGGCGATCCCCGTCGTCATCCGCGTTCCCGCGATCGGTGAGATCGCGTTCGCCGTGACCCCGTAGCCCTTCAGCGCGTTCGCGCACGAGAACGTGAGTCCGACGATGCCCATCTTCGCGGCCGCGTAGTTGGGCTGACTGGGCGCGCCGAACAGCCCCGAGGCCGACGTGAAGTTGATCAGCCGGTACTCGCCGCCGCGGTGCTCACGCCACCACGCCGAGGCGTGACGGGTCGTGTTGAACGTGCCCTTCAGATGCACGTTCACCACCGCGTCGAAGTCGGCCTCCGACATCTTGAAGATCATCCCGTCGCGGAGGATCCCCGCGACGTTGACGAGGATGTCCAGCCGGCCGAAGTCGGCGACGGTCGACTCGACCAGCCGCTCGCACGCGTCGAAGTCGGTGACGTCGGTCGCGTCGGCCTTCGCCTGGCCGCCCGCGGCCGAGATCGCGTCCGCGACCTCGCGCGCCGGGCCGGCGTCCCCGCCGGTTCCGTCGACCTCGACCCCGAGGTCGCTCACCACGACGGTCGCCCCGGCGTCGGCGAGTCCCGCCGCCACCGCCGCACCGATCCCCCGGCCGGCTCCGGTGACGATCGCCACCCGTCCGTCGAGCATCAACCCCACCCTCCCGCACCGTCCGCTGGGAAGGGAACCATAGATCGATGGAACAGAATTCGCCAGATCGTCTCGCCACGATCCGCTGCCGCCACCGCGCGGAGGCAGCGGTCGGGACTCAGCCCGCGAGACCGCCGACCGCGTACCGCCGCATGAACCGCGAGACCGACTTCGGGTCGTGGACGTCGAACGAATCCGAGGTCGGGGTGGTCGTGATCGACATCAGCACGCGGGCGATCCATTCGCTCGCCTCGCGGACGTCGGCGTTCGACCGGATCTCGCCCCGCGTCTTCGCCGTCTGGAGATACGGGACGAGGAAGCGCGCCATCCGCAGGAGTGCACCCGCCCGGTCCTCACCGCTCAGCCGCATGAGGGCCATGTCGTCCGGTCCCAGGCGGTGGTCCTGGATGCCGGTGACGCTCTCCGCGAACACCTCGCCCAGTGCTCCGAGCTGGGCCGCCAGCGTCTTCTGGGCGGCCATCCGCGTGGCGGCCATCGCGTAGTAGCTCTCCGCGCGGTGCTCGATCGCGGCGTCGATGAGCGCCCGCCGCTCGGGGAAGTACCGGTAGACCGTGCCCCGCGAGATCCCCGCGGCCCGCGCCACGTCCTGGAGGTTCGTCTTCGCGATCCCCAGCTGCCCGAAGCACTCGAGCGCGGCCTCGAGGATCTTCGTCCGCGTTGCGTCGCGATCAGAGCTCGCCCGCCGGTCACTCGTGCTCGCGCTCACGTCCGGGGACGATACCGGCTAGGTGTCGGCCTCATCGTGATCGACGCCGAACAGGTACCGATCGGCCACCTGGTGCGCGTGCAGGATCGTCGTCTCCTGGATGCCGTTGAGCCAGAGCCCGTCGAACCCGTCCGAGTGCATGCCCGCCTGGATGTCGGGGATGTTCTTCAGGTCCTGGGCCAGGAACGGTCCGAGGTCGGCCTCCCGCCAGTTCGGGAAGACCTCCCACTTCGGGTTCGGCTCCGCACCCGGCACGAAGTGCTCCAGGGAGAAGACGTCCCAGATGCACGAGTCGGGATCGCTGCCGTTCGGTCGCATCCGGTATCCGAGCGTGGATCCGGGCTCGACGAGGATCACCATCGTCGGGAAGACGTGGTAGTCGCCACAGCCCATGAAGTGCTGCTCGATCGACATGTCCGGGTAGGTGACCACACCCTCGTCCTGCGCGAGCTGCTTGCACAGGCCGAGATAGGTGATGATCGGCGGCACCTCCGACGGCTCCATGGTTGCGAGCATCTCGGCCGCCCGGGCGTCGCGCTCGGTCTGCATCGCACCGAGTGCGCGCGCGAGGTACTGCATCAGGTTCGCGTAGATCTCCGGGCGGGCGAGCACCGCGGCCCACTCCTCGGCCTGGGGTCCCTTGTCGGGTCGCTCGCCGTACTTCATGACCGAGTGGCTCCCCAGTGGGAACGTCGGGGAGAAGGGTGCGTGCGCGAACTCGTCGATGGCCGCGGGCCGAGCCGACGGGTCCGTGCCCTCCATGGGTCGCAGCGTCTGCGGATGGGTCCCGGGGGTGTGGTACCCCTCGACGAACGCGTCCACCACCGTCTTCCAGTTGGCCGGAACGACCACCGTCTTGCACCACCGGTACCGCATGTCCTCGAGCCGGAACGGGTCGAGCAGGCTCGGGATCGGATCGAGCCACTCGAGGAGCGGCGGCGGGTCGCTCGCCATGTTGACGAACACCCAGCCGCCCCACGTGTCGACGTGCACGGGCCGGAGCGCCCAGTCGGCGGCCGGGCGGTCCTCGAACTCCTCCGGGCAGTGCACGAACGTGCACGCGCCGTCGAGCGCGTAGCGAAAGCCATGGAACCGGCAGCGGAACTCGTCGACGCGGCCGGAGCCACCGATGATCTTCATGCCGCGGTGGCGACAGGCGTTGTGCATCGCTCGCAGGGTGCCGTCGGCCTGGCGGACGACGAGGATCGACCGCTCGCCGATCGCGTACTCGTGGAACGAGCCCGCATTGGGGATCTCCTCCTCCCGACACGCCATCTGCCAGACGTTCGGGAAGAGCCGCTCGTGCTCGAGGCGAGCGAAGTCGGCATCCACGTACCGTCCCTTGGGCACGAAGCCGTGGCCGAGCGCCCAGCGCTCGGGGACCGAGGCCCGCTCGGTCGCACCTGCCGTGTTCGTCATCCCGCCGACCTCCCTCGAGGCTCCCGATGCACCTGGGCTGTGCGAGACATTCGAGCAGCATTCGTTATGGTGTGCAACAGATGGCGGCAACCTGAAACGTCTGCGGAGGACCGATGGGACGGCTCGACGACAAGGTCGTGATCGTCACCGGCGCCGGGGAGGGGCTCGGCCGGACGATGGCCGAGCTCTTCAGCCGGGAGGGCGCGAAGCTCGTGCTCGCGGGGCGGCGACGGGAGCTCCTCGACGAGACCCGCGCACTGGTCGAGGCGGGGGGCGGCGTCGCCCTCGTCGTGCCCACCGACATCACCGACGAGGCGGCGGTGGTCGACCTCGTCGGCACCACCGTCGGCGAGCTCGGCGCGGTCGACGTGCTGTGCAACAACGCGTCGCAGCCGGGCACCGACCTGTACCTCTGGGAGCAGACCCTGGACAACTGGAACGGCTGCATCGCGGCCGTGGTCACCGGTCCCATGCTCTGCACGAGGGAGGTGCTGAGGCAGAGCATGCTGGAGCGCCGTTCGGGCTCGATCGTCAACTTCTCCTCCACCGCGTCGATCGACGGCTTCGCCCGCAAGAGCCACTACACCGTGGCCAAGAGCGGGCTGCGCCTGCTCACCAAGACGACCGCGCACGAGGTCGGGCCGTTCGGGATCCGCTGCAACTGCATCGTCCCGGGCGCCATCGAGACCGGGCTCCTGCACCGCTACTGGAACCGCGTCGCCGACGAGCGGGGTGTCTCCGTCGACATCGTGCGCGAGGAGTCGACGGCGGCGGCGGCGCTGCGCAAGGTGGCGTCACCCGACGAGGTGGCCCAGGCCGCGCTCTTCCTGGCGTCGGACGAGAGCAGCGCGATCACCGGTCAGTCGATCATCGTGGATGCCGGGCAGCACATGTACGGGTAGGACGCCGGCTCCGGTTGCTACTCGATCACACCGAGGAGGGTGCCCACCTCGTAGGTCTCCCCCTCCTCGGCGCTCCACCGGACCGTGCCCGCGCTCGGCGCGACGATCTCCATCTCGACCTTGTCGGTCTCGAGGACGTACAGGGGTGCCCCTTCGTCGATGTGCGCGCCGTCGGTCACGAGGATGCTGAGCAGGACCGCCTCCGTGATCGCGTCGCCGGGCTTCGGCATGCGGAACTCGGTCACCGCAGCGTCCGGACGGCCTCGGCCACCGCCGCGGCTCCGGGCCGGTGGGCCGCCTCGAGCGTCGCCGAGCGCGGGACCGGGGTGAACGCCGCGGCGACGCGCGCGATCGGCGCCGCGAGCTGCGCGTGGAGCTCGCCGGCGACCACCGCGGCGATCTCGGCGCTCGGCCCGCAGAACCCCACCGACTCGTGGACGACGACGAGCCGACCGGTCCGCCCGACCGACTCCAGGATCGTCTCGACGTCGAGCGGCACCAGCGTGCGGAGGTCGACGACCTCGACCGAGACCCCCTCTCCCTCGAGCTCGACCGCGGCGGCGAGCGCGTCCTGGACCGAGCCGCCGTAGGCCACGACCGTGACGTCGCTGCCCGAGCGGGGGATGCCGGCGCGTCCGAGCGGCAGGGAGTAGTCCGCGACCGGGACCGGCGCGCGCCCACCGGCGAAGTAGAGCTTCATCGACTCGATGAACAGGCACGGATCCTCGTCGGCGATGCACGCGTTCAGCAGGCCCACCGCGTCGGCCGGGGAGCCGGGCCACACGACCTTGAGACCCGGCACATGCATCGCCCAGGCCTCGAGTGCCTGCGAGTGCTGCGGTCCCGATCCCATCCCCACCGTGGTGCGGATCACGAGCGGCGCGTGCTGGCGCCCGCCCGACATGTAGCGGATCTTCGCGGCGTGGTTCGCGATCTGGTCCATCGCGACTCCGACGAAGTCCATGAACATGAGCTCGGCGATCGGGCGCAGCCCGCCCAGCGCGGCGCCGATCGCCGCGCCGATGATCGACGTCTCGGCGATCGGTGTCGCGCGCACTCGGTCGGTGCCGTACTTGCCCGACAGCCCGTAGGTCACCTTGAAGAGGCCACCCGCCGGATCGGCGATGTCCTCGCCCAACAGGATGACCCGGTCGTCGGCCGCCATCGCGCGGTCGAGCGTCCGGTTGACGGCCTGGACGAGTCCGAGATCCTCCGTGTCGCCGTCGGGGAGCTCGCTCGCCGCCGGGCGGATCGAGCGGGAACCGTCGTCGCCGCGGTCGGCGTACACGTCGACGTGCAGCTCGCCGACGTCGGTCTCCGGGCTCTCCCTCGCGAACGTCCACGCGTCCTCGATCTCCGCGTCGAGGGCCGCGTCGATCTCGTCGAGCTCCGCGGCGGTCGCGACCCCGGCTCCGACGACGCGCGCCCGGAACGTCCCGAACGGGTCGGCGGCTCGGGCGTTCGCCAGCTCGTCGCCGTCGACGTACTCCATGCCGTCGCCGAAGTAGTGGCCCTGGAGCCGATAGGCCACGGCCTCGACGAAGGTCGGGCCTCCGCCGTCACGCGCCCGGGTCGCGGCGTCGGAGACGGCCTGCCACACGGCCACCGGATCGGTCCCGTCGACGGTCACCCCGGGAATCCCGTAGCCGGCCGCACGGTCGGCGAAGTGCTCGGTCCGGGTGTAGCCGGCCACCGGCGTGCACTCGGCCCAGGCGTTGTTCTGGCAGAAGAAGACCACCGGCAGCTGCCACACCGCGGCGAGGTTCATCGCCTCGTGCACGAACCCGATGCTCGTCGCGCCGTCGCCGAAGCTCACGAGCACCACGCGGGGCTCCCGGCGGAGCGACGCGGCGAGGGCCAGGCCGTTGGCGATCGGCGGGCCGGCCCCGACGATGCCGGTCGACCAGAGGATGCCCACGCCGGGCTCGCTCACCCCCATGGCGCCGGCCTTGCCCTTCGACAGGCCGGTGCTCTTGCCCAGCAGCTCCGCGAAGTACTGCGGCAGGCTCACGCCCTTGGCCACGACGTCGCCGAGGCCGCGGTAGGTCGTGACGATCTGGTCGTCGGGTGCGAGGGCGACCATGGCGCCGGCCGACATGGCCTCCTGGCCGTCGACCGGCCAGTAGCTGAACCCGGCCTCGCCGGTCATCAGCCCCTTGCGCACCCGCTCGTCGCAGCGATGGACCTTGCTCATCGCGCGGTACAGCGAGATCACCGCATCCCGGCCCAGCGCGTCGATCTGCACAGCACCCTCGTCACCCATGGCGTCTCCTCCTCGACGGGCGGGATCGTATACAACGATACGAAGTTTGTATACCTGCGTGGCCTCGGCCGACTCGCCGCATCAGTCCGAGGGGGCTTCGGGCCGGCGGCCGCGCGCACGCGCGTCCCACCACTCCCGGAAGCGCTCGTCGGCGAGGGGGACGTCACCGACGCCGACCTGCGATCGCGGCCAGTCGGCCGCGGGCTGCTCGAAGGGCGACGGGGTCCGCCGCGTCCCGAACCAGAGACGGTGCCGCCGGTGGAGGAACCGCCACGCTCCGCCCTCGCGCCGGTAGCGGTCCTCGTACCGCAGCAGCTGTTCGACGTACTCGTCGCCACTCTGCGCCGCACACAGCGCCCACACCTCACCGCGCGCCGCGTCGGGCGCGTCCAGCTCCACGAGGTGGTTGGTCACCAGGATGACCGCCACGAGGTTGTCGGACATCGTCTCGCGCATGAGGCGGCGGACGCCCTCCGGGCCGGTGCCGTACGAGCCGAAGCGTGCGTCGGACGCGAAGAGCCCGACCATGGCCTCGACGTCGCGCTGCTCGATGGCCTTGGCGTAGCGAACGGGAAGGGTGCGGATCTCCTCGAGGGCAACGAGTCGCTCGAGGTCGGTCAGCTCGGCCATGTGCGCTCCGGGTGGTCGGCGGGGAACGTCGCGGCCCCGAGTCCCGGCGGTGGGCCCATCGGGAGGGGCCCCTCGCCGACGAAGCGCCAGCCGAGTCCCACGAGACGCGCGTCGTCGAGGTCGGGGTCGGGGTGATCGATGCGGGGGAAGAACCCTCGCGCCCGGAGGTGCGCGTCGGCGACCAGCGCGGCGCCGTCGAGCACTTCGGCACCGCGGACGCCGGCCGGGACGAGCGCATCGAGCAGGTCCGGCAGGAGGCGCGTGCCGACGATCCCACCGAGGATCTCGTCGAGCCCCGCGCGGTCGTCGAGACGCGCCGCCGCGCACGACCACTCCGAGCGTGCGAGGTCCGGCTGCTGCAGCGCGGCGCCGACGCGATGCCACTCGTCGTCGGACTGCACCGACAGGGCGAGCCACCGGTCGTCGGCCGTCCGGTAGACGCCGTGCGGCGCGAACGGCGCCAGCTCGCAGCCGACGGGCAGCGTCCGCGAGCTGCCGGCCGACGCCTCGGCCACGAACTCGTCCACCGTCGTCGCGACGACCTCCGCCATCGAGACGTCCAACGTCCCCCCGCACGATCGCCGCGGCCCCAGCCACCATGCGGCCATCGCCGTCGCGGTGACCACTGCCGAGAGCACGTCGGCGAGGACCGTGCCCACCCGGGCGAGCTCACCCTGACGGTCCCGGCTCAAGAACGCCAGCCCCCCATACGCCTGGACGTTGTTGGCGTAGACGCGATAGCCGGCGAGCGGACCGTCGCTCCCGAACCCCGAGAGCCTCGTCACGAGGACGTGCGGGTCGCAGTCGCGCACCTCGGCCGGGCTCACTCCGAGCCGCTCGAGCCGACGGGCGCCGACGTTCTCGAGCACGACGTGGGTGCCGTCGACGAGCCGGCGGGCGATCGTGGGCGCGGCCGTCTCGTCGGCGGCCACACTGCGCTTCGAGTGGTTCGCGATCGCGAAGTACGCGCCGCGCTCGATCCCCGACACCCCGTCGGCGAAGGGTCCCGTGCGTCGGTACAGGTCGAGGCGGTCCAGCTCCTCCAGCCGCACGACGTCGGCGCCCATCGCGCCGACGAGCGCACCGGCGATCGGTGCCGCGAGGACGTGGGTGAACTCGGCGATGCGCAGCTCGGAGAGCGGCCGCCACTCCGCGACGTGCGACGGCGCCTCGATGTCCAGCACCCACGGTTGCGCCGTCACGCACATCCGGACGCCTTCCACCTCGTCCTCGACGATGAAGTCGCGATGGCGGAACTGGGCCGAGGCCAGGATCTCGTCCGGCCCGTTGACCGGGGTCGAGGGCACACCCTCGCGTTGGAGCATCGCCGCGCACGTGTCCTTGTCGAGCTCGCGAGCCCACTCCCCGACCCGCTCGGTGATGAACGCCGCATGCTCCGCGCGCGCGGGCCGGTCCTCGAGTCCTTCGGTCCAGGCCGGGGTGCCGAGCACGCGGACCATCGCCGCCCACTGGTGGTTCTCGATCGCGGCGATGCGCACGAACCCGTCGCGGCACGGGAAGGCACCCGAGGGCGCGACGTAGCGGCCGCTCCCGGCCCGGCCCGGGCACCGGTACAGCACGTGCGCGCACTCCGGGAGCGCACCGACCATGACGACGGCCTCCTGCGCCGAGACATCGACGTGGACCGGCACAGCGGTCTCGCGGTGGCGGTCCAACCCGTGCAGCGCGGCCAACGCGGCCACGTGCCCCGTGGCCCGCATCGCGAGGAAGCCGGGCGGGGACACCGGGACGTCCTCGCCCTCGACGGTGACGGTCGACAGCAGGCCACCCGAGGCGAGGGCGACCAGCTCTCCTCCGGGCTGGGGCGCCCGGGGGCCGTCGAGGCCGAACGGCGAGATCGTGACCCACACCGCGCGGTTCCGCCGGCCGACGTCCTCGACGTGGCGATCGGGGTCGCCGACACCGTCGACGCGATCGTCGATCACGACCGACGCGGCGGCCACGAGGTCGTCGGCCACCGCCGCGTCCGCGACCCGATGGATGACCTTGGCGCGGTCGAGGACCGCGACCACGAGCGCGCCGGCACCCGGGACGCGCGGCTCGTGGTCGAGCACCGAGCGGTGCTCCCCCACGACCTTGTGGACGGTGGCGCCCATGGCCGCGAGCTGCGCGGCCGCGACGGCACCGGCGATCCCGTCACCGAGCTCGAGCACGGTCAGCCCGGCGAGCAGCCCCGGATCCGCGGCGCCCCTCGGGGCCACCTCGGTCATCCGGCGAGCGGTCCCGGATCGGCTCCCAGCTCGGCCAACACGTCGGCAGTGTGCTCACCGACGGTCGGCGGGCGGCGGACGATCCGCCAGGGCGTACGCATCAGGCGCAACGGCGGCCCCGGGTACCGCACCGTCCGGCCCAGCTCCGGGTGGTCCACGGGAACCTGCATCCCCCGGGCGACCGAGTGCTCGTTCTCGAACGCCTCCTCGGGCGCGAGGACCGCCCCGACCGGCAGGTCTCGTCGCTGGGCGCCGACGAAGAACTCGAGCGCGGGCAGCCGCGACGCGATCAGGTTCATGGCGTCACGCGATGCCGAGTAGACGGCCATCGCATCGACGGTGGCGTTCCCTTCGGGAGCACCGAGGGCGCGATCCGGGTCGCTCGCCTGCTGGAGGAACACCACCTCCGGGAGCTCGTCGGCGAGGCCGAGCTCGGCGATCCACGCGGCCAGGGCCGCGAACTGCGCCGGCGTGCGCGGGGGCACGCCGGTCGTCACGTAGCCGTCGTCGGCGGTGCGCACCTGGAGCGGCTCGGTCACGACCGGCGCGGCGTGGCGCCCCGTCTGGCGCTGGACGACGCTCTGCACCGAGAGCCAGTTGTAGGTGGCGATCTCGGTCGTCGTGTTCGCCACCGCGTTGAGGTTCACCGCGACCCGCTGGCCTCGTCCGGTCCGCCTCCGGGCCGCGATCGCGGCGAGCGCGCCGATCGCGGCGTAGACCGCGCCCATCTGGTGCGACTGGTAGCCCTGCCCGCGGACGGGCGGCAGCCGGTGGTCGTCGTACCCGCAGCTCCACATCGGTCCGCCGCCCGCGAGGATCGTGAGGTCACACGCCGGCTCCCCGTCCCGGGGGCCGTCCCGGGTGAACGGGGTGATCGACACCCACACGAGCGTCGGATGGCGAGCGAGCACGGTGTCGGGGACGAGGTCGACCGCGGCGAGGCGTGCCCCGAGGTCGGACTCGAGGACCACGTCGGCGGTGCCGAGCAGCACCTCGAGCCGGCTGCGGTCGGCGGCGAGGTCGAGGTCGAGCACGACGCTCCGCTTGCCCGCGGCCTCCGACCACCACCGCAGGCTCCGATCCGGGTGGGGGTCGTCGTCGACGAACGGTGGGAGGTGACGGATCGCGGCGCCTCCCGGTGGCTCGACCACGACGACGTCGGCGCCGAGATCGGCGAAGTGCCGCCCCGCGAGGCCGGTGAACTCACCGGCGAGCTCGACGACCCGGAGGTCGCCCAGCGCGGCCGGGGGCGCGTCGGCGGCGCTCACACGACACCCGCGGCGCGGAGCTCGTCGATGGTGTCGGCGTCGCGGCCGAGGAGCTCGCCGAGCACGTAGTCGGTGTGCTGGCCGAGGCACGGCGCCGCGGACGCGATCGACCAGTCGGTCTCCGAGAGGTGGATCGGCAGGCCTTCCACCCGCGTCCGTCCGATCTCGGGGTGCTCGACCTCGGGGAACAGGCCCCACCCCGCGAGGTCGGGATCCCCGTCGATGCGCTCCGGTGGCCGGCGCACCGCGCTCGCGGGCACCCCGACGGCCACGAGCGCCCGCGCCGTGTCCTCCGCATCACGGTCGGCGGTCCACGCCGCGATGCGCGCGTCGAGCTCGTCCTGGCGCGCCAGCCGCGCGGCCAGCGTGCGCCACTGCTCGTCGTGCGCCCACGAGCCCAGCACGCCCGCGGCGCGCACCCACTCGTCGTCGTCGCGGCACGCGATCGCGACCCAGCAGTCGTCGCCGCGCGCGGGGTACACCGAGTGCGGGGCCATCTCGTCGTAGATGGCGTGGTTGCCGTTCGGCTGGCCGGGTCGCCGTCGGCCCCGGCCGTTGACGGTCCAGTCGAGCAGCGCCGGACCGTGGAGCGTGAGCGCCGCCTCGGTGGTGGCGAGGTCGATCCACTGACCCTGACCCGTCGTGTCCCGGACGTGCAGCCCCACCAGCAGCGCCAGCGCCATCGCGTAGGCGCCCATGTGGTCCATGTAGGAGTAGCCCCACCCGGCCGGCTCCATGTCCGGGAGACCGGACGTGAACGTCAGGCCCGACATCGCCTGGACGATCGGACCCCACGTCTTGAACTCCCGGTAGGGACCGTCGGCGCCGAACCCGCTGCTCGACACGTACACGACGCCTTCGCGCAAGCCCCGGAGCTGCTCGTACCCGAAGCCCAGGCGGTCCATGACGCCGGCGGCGAAGTTCTCGGTCACGGCGTCCGAGATCCGCACCAGGTCGGCGAACAGCTCCTTGCCCCGCGGATCCGCCAGATCGATCGTGACCCCGAGCTTTCCCACGTTGTGGTTGTTGAACCCGACCCCGAGGTTCGGACCCCGCCGGTCGTCGACGTAGGGCCCGACGGTGCGCATCATGTCCCAGCGGCCCTGGTTCCGCGGGTTCTCGACCCGGATCACCTCGGCGCCGAGGGCCGCCAGGATCTTGGTGGCTCCGGCACCGGCGAGCTGCCCCGTGAGGTCGCAGATGCGAACGTGCTCCAGTGCGGTCACGGCCGGCGGATCACCCGTCGACGCCACCGCTGAGGACCGACGCCATCCGCACCTTCATGTCGCCGTAGGTGATGGGCTCCTGCCCCGCCATCGGAGCCCTCCCCGCGTCGACCTTGGGGGCATCGAGGTCGACGGCATCGAGGCCGCTACGGAGTGCGGAGACCGTGCACGCGTCGCGGCCGAGGCGCTCGACCGCGTCGTAGCCGAAGACGCGCGCCGCATTGCCCCAGCAGATGGCGTCGATCTCGTCGTCGGTGCATCCGTCGAGCTGGGCGAGCAGCTGCTCCGGAGCATCGGGCCACGAGCTGTCGGAGTGGGGGTAGTCGAGCTCCCACGTGATCGTCTCGACACCGATGTGGTGACGGTTCTCGATCCCGAACCGGTCCCGGATGAAGCACGAGACGAAGTTGCGGCGGTACACGTCGGTCGGGGTGAGTCCGGGCCCGAGGTCGTCTCCCGTCCACGCCCGCTGACGCGAGTACGTGTCCTCGAGTCGCTCGAGCAGGAAGGGGATCCAGCCGATCCCGCCTTCCGACAGCGCGATCGTGATCTCGGGGAAGCGCTGGATGACCCGGGAGAACATGAGGTCGGACGCGAAGCGCGGCGTGTCGTTCGCGACCATGACGTTGTAGGCCAGGTACGAGGTCAGATCGGACGGGACGGCCACTCCACCGCCGGTGCCGATGTGGACGTTGACCACGGTGCCCAGCTCCACGCACGCGCCCCACAACGCGTCCCAGTGCGGGTCCTGCCACGGCGGCTGGCCGTAGGCGTTGATGTGCTGGGGGATCGTGATGGCACGACAGCCCCGGTCGGCCAGTCGACGGACCTCCGCGGCGGCGAGCGCCGGGTCCCAGAGGGGGAGGATCCCCATGGGGATGAACCGATCGGGATGCGCACCGGCCCAGTCCTCGAGGTGCCAGTCGTTGTATGCACGGACCATGACCGCGGAGATGTCACGGTCGCCGTGGAACGTGAACAGCGCCCCCGAGATGGTCGGGAACGTCGGGAAGCAGAGCGAGGCCATCACGCCGGCGATGTCCATGTCGCGGACCCGGTCGTCGACGACGTAGCACCCGGAGCGCATCTCGTCGAAGCGCGCCGGCTCGAAGCCCCACTCCGTGTTGGGCCGACCCGCGACGGCGCCCAGGCCGATGTTCGGGAGGACCCGGCCCTCGTAGACCCAGAACTCGTTGCCCCGCGCGTCGGTCTCGATCCGCGGCGCCCGGTCGGCGTACCGTTCGGGAACGCGTCCCTCGAACATGTCGCGCGGCTCGATCACATGGTCGTCGACGCTGATCAGGACGAGGTCTCCGACGTCCACGGCTCCCCCAGACTCCACCCGTCCCCACCCCGCACGCGGAGCAGGAGACAACAGCACGGAACTTGTTGTACTGTAACGCTCGACCACACTATGCACCACGAACGCGCACGTCGCCAGTCGACGCCATGACCCGCGGCCGTCTCGCCGAGCGTGTCGCCGTCGTGACCGGGGCCGGTCAGGGTGTCGGACGCGGGATCGCCCTGGCGCTCGCCGCCGAGGGCGCACGGATCGCCGTCGTCGACGTGAACGTCGAGACCGCGCAGCAGACGGTCGACGCGTGTCGAGCCCGTGGGGTGGACGCCGTCGCGGTGACGGCCGACGTCGGGCGCCGGGAGGAGGTCGCCGCGGCGACCGACGAGGTGATGCAGCGGTTCGGATCCATCGCGATCCTCGTCAACAACGCGCACGACTTCGCGCTCGGCATCCCCCTCGAGCAGACCTCCGACGACGACATGGAGCGCTCGTGGCGGACCGCCACGCTCGGGACCCTCTACTTCATGCAGGCGTGCTTCGTGCCGATGCGCGACCGAGGCGGGGGGAAGATCCTCAACATCGGCTCGGGAGGAGCGCTCGACGGCGACGCGGGCGCCGCGAGCTACGTCGCCGCCAAGGAGGCCGTGCGGGCCCTCACCCGGGTCGCCGCCCGCGAATGGGGGCCCCACGGGATCCACGTCAACACCCTGTGCCCGTTCGCCCGCACCCCACGGTGGGAGGCGTTTGCCGCGGAGCACCCGGGACGGGTCGAGCGTCAGGCGGCCGCCCTCCCGCTGCGCCGGGCACCGGGCGACCCCGAGCTCGACATCGGCCGCGCCGCGGTCTTCCTCGTGAGCGACGACTCCAGCTACGTCACCGGACAGACGCTCTTCGTCGAGGGCGGGCGGATGCGGACGTGAACGACGTCGGCCCGCTGCTGACGCCCCGTATGCGCGAGCAGCGCGGGAGGTGGACCGACTGGGGGCCACCGAGTCCCGCGGTGTCGGTCTCCGACATCCGGCGCTGGGCGATCGCCGTGTACTGGCCGCACACCCCGCCACGCCTCTACTGGGACGAGGAGTACGCGCAGACGACGCGGTGGGGCGGCGTCATCGCCCCCGCCGAGTTCAACCCGTTCGCGTGGCCCATCGAACCGCAGAGGTCGCGCCGCGCTCTCGACGGGCAGACCTCGCCCCGCGTCCGACGCGTGAACGGAGGGAGTCGCATCCGGTTCGGCGTCCCCGTGCGGCCCGGCGACCGCATCACGGCCCGGTCGCAGCTCGTCGAATGGCGGGCGAAGCGCGGGCGCAGCGGTGACCTCCTCTTCGTGGACTTCCGCCACCAGTGGCGCAACCAGCGGGGCGAGGACGTCCGCGACGCCGTCCACACGCTCGTCTACCACTGACGTGTTGCTCCGGGACCGCACCGTGATCGTGTCGGGAGTGGGTCCCGGGCTCGGCCGCGACCTGGCGCTCGCGTGCGCCCGCGAAGGCGCTCGCCTGGTGCTCGTCGCCCGCGACGGGGAGCGCCTGCGCACGATCGAGGCCGAGATCGGCGACGCGGCCTCCACCCACCGTGTCGCTGCCGACGCCGCCGACGCCGACGAGGCCTCCCGCATCGTCGAGGAGACCCTCGCGCGCTTCGGCACGATCGACGGCCTGGTGAACAACGCGGCCGTGGTCCCCCCGCTGACGCAGATCGCGGCCGCGCCGCTCTCGGACGTCGAGCAGAGCCTGGATGCCAACTTCCTGACCGCGTTCCATCTCACCCGCGCTGTCGTCCCGACCATGGTGGCCCGGCAACGCGGCTCAGTGGTGATGGTCAACTCGGCCATCCTGCGCCATCCGAAGCCCGACTTCGGTGCCTACAACATCGCCAAGCATGCGCTGCTCGGGTTCGCGCGCTCACTCGCGCTCGAGCTGGGACCGTCAGGCATCAGGGTGAACACCCTCGCGCCCGGGAAGATCGACGGCGAACGGCTCAGCGCGTACTTCGAGGTGCGAGCGCAAGCGCGCGGTGTCCCCGTCGAGGCCGTCCGCGCCGAGTACGCGTCGAACCTCTCCCTGCGCCGCCTTCCCTCCGGCGCCGAGTACGCCGACGTCGCGGTGTTCCTCCTCTCCGACCTCTCGCGCGCGATCACCGGGCACGTCCTCGACGCGAACGGCGGGGAGTACTTCGACTGAGAACGGAGACCCATGACCATCGAGTTCGACCAGCTCCGGCCGGGGCAGCGCTTGCCGCCGTGGGTCGCCCCCAGTGGCATCGAGCCGTGGAACCGATTCGCGGCCGTGAACGACGAGTTCGTCCCGGTGCACATGGACGACGACGCCGGCCGAAGGGCGGGAAACCCCCAGGGCGCGTTCGGCATGGGCAACCTCCGTCTCTCCTATGTCGCCAACCTTCTCCGCGAATGGGCCGGCGACGATGCCGAGATCCGCGAGCTGCACGTGGAGTACCGATCCCGGCACCAGAAGAACGACGTGCTCACCGCCAACGGAACGGTCGTTGCGGTGTCGTTCGCGCGTGACGAGGTGCTGGTGACCGTCGACGTCGACGTCGTCACCCGAGACGGTCGGAGCACCGCGCCGGGCACGGCGAGGGTCGCATTCCCGCTCGCCACCGCGGCCCCCGACGCGCCATGAGCCACCCGATGCGAGGGAGCGCGGCGATCGTGGGGGTCGCCGACGAGGTGTCGCCGACCGGCGAGCTCGATGGCGAGCTCCGCGCCATCGAGGCCCGCGTGGTTCGGGCGGCCCTGGCCGAGGCCGGATTGACCATCGCCGACGTCGACGGGCTCTTCACCTGCACCGGGGGCACCATGATGCCGTCGGTCGAGCTGGCGGAGTACCTGGGGGTGGAGCCCACCTGGACGAACTCGACCCAGACCGGCGGTTCGTCGTACGAGCTGCACGTCGAGCAGGCGGCCGCCGCGATCACGCTGGGGCTGTGCGAGACCGCAGTGATCGTGTACGCATCGACCCCGCGTTCGAACCGGCGCCGCGGCGGCGCCGGGATGGGTGTGCTCGCCACTCCCGAGCGAGTCGAGTGGGAGATGCCCTACGGCATCTTCCTCCCCATTGGCGCGTACTCCCTCGCGGCCGCACGGCACATGGCGCAGTACGGCACCACGCCCGAGCAGCTCGCCCGCATCGCGGTCGATACGCGGACATGGGCGACGCGCAACCCGCGTGCGTTCTCCCGGGAGCCGATCACCGTCGACGACGTGCTCTCATCGCCCATGGTGGCCTCGCCGCTGCACCGGCTCGAGTGCTGCCCGGTCACCGATGGCGCCGGCGCCGTCGTGCTCACGAGCACGGCGCGGGCCCGCGACCTTCTCCGGCCACCGGTCCTGGTGCTCGGCGCGGGCAGTCACCACACGCACTCGATGATCAGCCAGATGCCCGATCTCACGTCGACACCCGGCCGAGTCTCCGGCGCGCGTGCCTTCGCGATGGCCGGCTGCTCCCCCGCCGAGGTCGACGTCGTGCAGCTGTACGACTCGTTCACCATCACCGTGCTCCTCGCGTTGGAGGATCTCGGCTTCTGCGCGAAGGGAGAGGGTGGGCCGTTCGTGGGGGACGGCACCCTCGGCCCCGGCGGGGCGCTGCCCGGCCAGACGTCCGGCGGCGGCCTCTCGTACACGCATCCCGGCGGGTTCGGGATGTTCCTGCTGGTCGAGGCCGTGCGTCAGCTGCGCGGCGAGGCCGAGGCCCGTCAGGTCGACGACGTCGACGTGGTCCTCGCCCACGGGTGCGGCGGCGTGCTCTCGGCGACCTCGACGATCGTCCTGGGAAGCGAGGCCACCGCATGATCGTGCCGCCCGTCCCCTCGGAAGAGGCCGCGTCCGCACCGTTCTGGGACGCGACGCGGACCCAGCGCCTCGTGTTCCAGCGGTGCGACGACTGCGGCGCCCCGGTCTGGTACCCGAGGGCCGTCTGCCCGACCTGCCTGTCGGGGAACCTCACCTGGACCGAGTCGACCGGTCGGGGGACCGTCTACTCCGTCAGCGTGCACTACCGCGCCCCCGCGCCCGAGCTCACCGACGCCGTCCCGTACGCCGTCGCCCTGGTCGACCTCGACGGCGGGCCGCGGATGCTGACCAACGTCGTGGACTGCGACCCGGAGGCGGTCCGCATCGGCGATCCGGTCCGGGCCACCTGGCGCGCGCTCCCCGACGGCCGCCACCTCCTGCAGTTCGCACCCGACCCGGCCGGCTCGCTTGCGGATCCACCGACGAGCCAATAGAACGACTTCCGTCATATCGCCCAACATCGTCCCCGATCGGAGGCGGAGGGTGGCCACCGACGACACCGACCCGTCGCGCGCGGCGATCGCCGAGGCCTGGGCCCGGCTCGCACGCGCGATCACGAGCGCCGATGCGATCCTCGACGCGCCCGACGTGCCCGACCACGGCGTGGCGCTGGCCGAGGGCTACGACTACTGGGCGCAGGTGATCTCCTTCGGCCTCCGACGCGAGCTCCACTACGCGGAGCCCGACAACCCGCTCTTCCACCGCATCGGGCTCGACACCAAGATCGGCTTCGACAACCCCGACAACGTGTACGAGATCGCCAAGATCAACCCGGGCCACGCGTACCGGGTGACCGGCTCTCGGGGCACGGCGCAGTTCCTCGAGTTCAGCGTGAGCGTCGGCTTCCCGGGCGTCGTCGCTACCCCCCGGACCATCTCGAAGCTCGACACGACCGAGATCGACGTGGATGACGACGGTTCCATCGAGCTCTACGTCGGTGGTCCGCCGCGCGCGCGCAACTGGTTCGCGGTCGACGACGACGCCACCAGCTTCCTGGTGCGCCAGGTGTTCGGTGCGTGGCGGGCCGACGACGTCCCGGGCGACTTCCGCATCGAGCGGATCGGCGGTGAGGGCGCGAGCACGCCGCCGCTCGACCCCGAGGTGATGGCCCTGCGCCTGCACCGCACCGCCGAGTTCGTGGAGACGCAGACCCGCTACTGGATCGACTACGCGCGCGGCCTCTACGGCCGGATCGCCCCCAACACCTTCGAGGCACCCGGCCTACAGGGTCGCGAGCTCGTCCAAATCAACGCGGCGCGTGCGTTCTTCTGCTGGGGCCTCTATGACCTGGGGGTCGACGACGCGCTCGTCGTCGAGGTCGCGGCGCCCGCCGAGGACACCTACCTCGGGTTCCATCTGGTCAACTACTGGTTGCAGTCGCTCGACTTCGTGACCCGCATCACGAGCCGCAACGCCCGCCAGGCCCGGGTCGACGACGACGGCGTCATCCGGCTCGTGCTCGCCCACACCGACCCCGGCGTCCCGAACTGGCTCGACGTCACCGGCCACCCCCGGGGCGGGATGCTCTTCCGGGCGGCACTCACGCCCACCGCGCCTCAGCCGACCGCCGCCGTCGTGGCGCTCGCGCGCGTGCGCGACACACTCCCCGCCGACACTCCCGTCGTCTCACCCGGCCAGCGGGCGGCCGAGATCGCCGAACGGCACGCGCACGTTGCCGGGCGCTTCCGTTGGTGAGCGGAGCGCCCACGATGACGACGCTGGACGCCGGCACGCTGCTCGAGGAGGCGGCGAACGCCAAGGGGCTCGACGACTTCGGGGCCCCCACCTTCCGCGATGGTCTCGACGTGCTCATCGCCTCGGCCGAGTCCGAGGCCCGCCTCTCGGACCCGGGTCGGGCCCAGCTCGCGGCCATGATCCGCGGCCGGTTGGAGAACCGCCTCGAGCTCTACGACTGGCACCGACGGCACCCCGAGATCGGCGCCGAGCGGATCGAGGCGCCGGTCGTCGTCGTCGGCCTGTGGCGCACCGGCACCACCATCCTCTCGTACCTGCTCGCGCAGGACCCCGACAGCCGATCGCTCCGGCGGTGGGAAGCGGCGATCCCGTGCCCGCCGCCGGGCCTCGACCCGGCAGCCGACGCCGAGCGCGTCGCCCGGCTCGAGCGCCAGATCGCCCGCCAGCACGCGTCGATGCCGGAGCTCGCGGCGATCAACCTCCAGGAGGCCGACGGCCCGACCGAGTGCGTGCTCACCATCTCCCACGAGTTCAAGGGGCAGCTCTACGACTGCAGCCTCCACATCCCCTCGTACTACGCCTGGAATCGCCGCACCGACCAGCGCTCGGCGTACGAGCACCACCTCGCCACGCTCCAGCTCCTCCAGTGGAAGGAGCCCGCGGAACGATGGATGCTCAAGGCACCGTCGCACACGCTCTCCCTCGACGCGCTCGTCGGCGTGTACCCGGACGCGCGGCTCGTCGTCTCGCACCGCGACCCCACCGTGTCGCTGGCGTCCGCCTGTGACTTCTGGGAGCGTCAGATGCAGTCGTTCTCCGACGACATCGATCTCCACGCGCTCGGCGCGCACTGGGCCGACATCTTCGAGGACGCGATGTCGTGCCTGATCGACTTCCACGGTCGGCACGACCCTCGATGCCTGCTCGACCTCCCCTACGAGACGCTGCGCAACCCCATGGACGCGGTTGACACCATCTATTCGACCTGGGATCTCCCCCTCACCGACGACACCCGGGCCCGCATGGAAGCCTTCCTCGCCGGCCACCGCGCCGGGAAGCACGGCGCGCACTCCTACAGCCTCGAGCGGTACGGGCTCGACCGAGCGACGCTCCTGGAGCGGTTCCGCCCCTACATCGACCACTTCGACGTCACGGTCGTGCCGTGAGCGAGCCCCTGTCCGGAGAAGACCCGCACCGGACGGCGAGCGGGGTCCGAGCGGCCCGGCGGCGAAGCCGCCAGGAGCGGGAAACATGAGCACGGTGGCCGACCAACCGCTCGCCGGCCGGATCGCGGTCGTCACCGGCGCCGGGCGTGGGATCGGCCGCGCGATCGCCACCGGCTACGCGCGGGCCGGCGCACACGTCGTCGTCGCGTCGAGGACACCGTCGGACCTCGCGTCGCTCGTGGACGAGATCACTGCCGCCGGCGGACGCGCGACCGCGGTCCCCTCCGACATCACGTCGGAGCCCGAGGTCGAGCGGATGTTCGCGGCCACGGACGCGCTGGGCGGGCTCGACATCGTGGTGTGCAACGCCGGCGGGATGCCGAGCCGCGGACCGGTGGCCGACTCCGACCCCGACACCTGGCGCGCGTCCCTCGAGCTGAACTTCTTCGCCGCCTACCTGTGTGCCCGGGCCGCGATCGGGCGCCTGCGCGCCCGCGGCGGCGGGAAGATCATCCTGGTCGGGTCGGGCGTGGGTCATCGGGGCACGCCGGAGTTCGCGGCGTACGCGTGTGCGAAGGCCGCCCAGTGGATGCTCACCCGGGTCCTCGCGCAGGAGGTCCAGGGCGACGCCATCTCGGTGAACGAGCTGATCCCCGGTCCGGTCGCGACGACCATCGGCACCGGGACGCTGCGGGTCGGGACGGACTCGCCCTTCCCGACGGAGTGGGCCAAGACCCCCGAGGACGTCGTCCCCCTGGCGCTCCTCCTCGCCACGTTCCCCGACCACGGGCCCAGCGCCCAGAGCTTCAGCCTGATGCGTCGCGACCGGTGACCCCGGACGCCGAGGAGGAGCACAACCCCATGCTGCTGCAGGACAAGGTCGTCGTCGTCACCGGGGTCGGCCCCGGCCTCGGTCGCTCCCTGTGTCGGGCCGCCGCCGCGGAGGGAGCCACGGTGGTCCCCGTGGCCCGGACGACACCGGTGATCGATGACGTGGTCGCGGAGATCCGGTCGGCCGGCGGCACGGCCGTGGCGGTCGCCGGTGACGTCACCGTCCGGGCCGACTGCGAGCGGATCGCCGCGACCGTCGAGCACGACCTCGGCCGCCTCGATGGAATCGTCAACAGCGCGTTCTCGGTCGGCGCGCTCGGTGCGTTCCCCGACATCGACCTCGACGACTGGCGCCGGGCGTTCGAGGTGAACCTGTTCGGCGCGCTCGGGCTCTTGCAGTGCCTGCTCCCGCTGCTCGAGCGCGACGGTGGCGGCGCGGTGGTGAGCGTCAACACCATGAGCAGCGTCGGGCCGATGAAGGGCCAGGGCGCGTACGGCGCCTCGAAGACCGCCCTCGAGTTCGCGATGCGTCAGCTCGCGGTCGACCTCGGTGGCCGCGGGATCCGCTGCAACACCGTCTACTGCGGACCTATGCGCGGTCCCAACCTCGACGACGCAATGGAGAAGTGGGCGCAGCGTCGCGGCGTCACGTACGAGGAGATCGTCGACGCGGTCACCGCCGTCATCGCGCAGGGGGACATCCCCACCGATGCCGACGTGGCGCCCGCGGTCCTGCTCCTGCTGTCCGATGCCGCGCGCGTCGTCAACGGCACGTCGTTCCACGCCACCGGCGGTGCGTGGGTCGAGCACCGCGTCTGATCGGCGACCCGACCGAACGCGCCGACTACCCGATCTTCGGCGCGGTGCCCCGACCCTTCTCGATCAGCTCCTTGGTCGTCGCGTAGATCTGGGCCTGGACGTCGCTGTGGTGCGCGGCGAGGCTCACCATGTCGTTCGACCACTGGAAGTGGAGCCGCAGGCCCATCATCTCCCAGGCCCGCTTCACCATGAGCTTGGTCGCCCGGAGCGTGGTGAGCGGCGCCTCGGCGATCACCGCGGCCATCTCGGCCGCCGTCGACTCGAGCTCGTCGCGGGGCACCACCCGGTTCACCAGGTTGAAGTGCTCCGCCTCCGCCGCGGTGAGCTTCTGCCGGGTGTAGAGGTACTCGTAGGTGCGCTTCCAGCTCATGAAGAGCCAGGGCTCCATCATCGTCTCGGCCCCGGGCAGACCCATCAGCTTCACGTGCGGCATCTGGAACCATGCCTCCTCCGAGGCGATGGTGATGTCGGGGAGCAGCGCCCAGTAGGTCCCGCACCCGGCCGAGTAGCCGTGGACCGCGGCGATGGTCGGCTTCGGGAACTCCCAGAGGCGCAGCACCGGGTCGACGAAGAGGGTCTGCTGGCCGGTCCACGTCGTGCCGGTCCGGGCCCGGTTCTCGTTGAACTCCGGGTAGTCACCCGTCCCCACGTGCCCGGCACAGAAGCCCTTGCCGTTCGCCTTGATCACCACGACCTTGACGTCGTAGTCCCGCTCGGCGAGGGTGAGCGCGTCGTCGAAGGCCCACACCATCTCGTGGTCCTGGAGGTTGCCCTTCTCCGGCCAGTCGAGCGTCATGGTCGCGACCGAGTCGGCCGACTCGTAGATGATCCGGTCACGCAGGCGAATGGGTTCCACGGTGTGATCTCCTCGGGGTTCGCGACTCGACGGGCGCCGCGCCACAATGACATTGCGACAGAATCTGCATTCTCGTCCAATCGGCGGGCAGGGCGCAACGCGTGCGCCACGGGCCTCCCGGGACGACTCAGGAGGCGGGATGACACCGTTGCGGTACCCGGGCGCGTGGGCGAGATCCCACCCCGACCACGTCGCCCAGATCGTCGACGCCACCGGTGAGCGCACCACGTACCGCGAGCTCGACGAGCGCTCGAACCGCATCGCCCACCTCCTGCGCGGCGCCGGGCTGCGGCGGGGCGACCACGTCGCGATCGTCCTCGAGAACCATCCCCGGTTCCTCGAAGTCGTGTGGGCCGCGCTGCGCTCGGGGCTCTACTTCACCCCGGTGAACCCGCAGTTCACCGGCGACGAGGTCGCCGTGCTCCTCGACGCCTGCGAGGCGAACGCGGTGTTCGCCTCCGGGGAGACGCTGGCCACTGCGGCCCGCGGGGCACGCGGCTCGCAGCGTCTGCGGGCGCGCGTCGTCGTCGACGCCGTGCCGGCCCTTCCCGACGGGTGGCAGCACCTCGACGACGCGACCGCGGACCTGCCCGCCACGCCGATCGCCGACGAGTCGGAAGGCGCGCCCATGTGGTACTCGTCGGGGACGACGGGGAGCCCCAAGGGCGTGCACGGGCCGCTGCCGGAAGGTCCTATCGGCGTGCCCGACCCGGAGATCCGGTTCCTCGGCGACCACTACGGGTTCTCTCCCGAGACCGTGCACCTCGCCCTCGGACCGCTCTGCCACGGCGCGCCGTTGGCGTACGCCTTCATCACGCAGCGCTTCGGCGGGACGGTGGTGCTGACGGCCGCGTTCGACGCCGAGATGACGTTGCGCGCGATCGAGCACCGGCGGGTGACCACGCTCCATGCGGTCCCCACGATGTTCGTGCGGATGCTGAAGCTCCCGCGAGCGGTGCGCGAGCGCTACGACCACTCCTCCCTGCGCACCGTGATCCACGGGGCCGCGCCCTGTCCCGTCGACGTGAAGCGGGCGATGATCGACTGGTGGGGCCCGATCGTCTGGGAGTACTACTCGGGCACCGAGGGCCACGGCTCGACGCTCATCTCGACGGCCGAATGGCTCGAGCACCCGGGGTCGGTCGGGCGCGCCCGACGCGGCGTGATCCACATCGTCGACGACGACGGCAACGAGCTCAGCGCCGGCGAGACCGGGACGGTCTACTTCGAGAACCCGGCGGCGAGGTCGGTGTACTTCAACGACCCGGACGGCACCGCCGCCATGCGGGACGCCCATAGCTGGGCGACCCTGGGCGACGTCGGACATCTCGACGACGAGGGCTACCTGTACCTGACCGATCGCTGGGCCTTCAAGATCGTGTCGGGCGGCGTCAACATCTACCCCCGTCAGATCGAGGACGTGCTCCTGGCCCACCCGCAGGTCTGGGACGTCGCGGTGATCCCGGTTCCCGAGCCCGACCTCGGCGAGGCCGCCGTCGCGGTCGTGCAGGTGGTCCCGGGCACCCGGACCGGAGCCGGGCTCTCCGACGAGCTGACCGCCTGGTGCCGGGCCCGGCTCGCCGCCTACAAGGTCCCCAAGCGGATCGTCTTCGACCCCGAGCTGCCCCGGCAGGACAACGGCAAGCTCTACAAGCACGCGCTCCGCGAGCGCTACCGGGACCTCGTGGTCACGCCCGCGGCTCCCGCGGGAGCCCCAGACCCGCCTCGCCGATGACGTTGCGCTGCACCTCGTTCGTCCCGCCGCCGATCTGGTGGAGGAGCCCGAGCAGCAGCCCCTCCGCGAAGTGGCCATCGACGAGCGCGTCGGCGTCGCCGGGCATGAGCAGCCCGCCCGGGCCCAGGATGCGCGTGCCGACGTCCTTGATCTCGAACGCGAAGGACGACCAGAAGAGCTTCGACAGCGATGCGAGCGCCGGCGTGAGCGCCCCGGCGGCCTGGAGGTGCGCGATCCGGTAGGACAGTGCCCGGCCGACCGCGATCCGCTCCGCGAGGTACGCGAGCTGCTCCCGCACGAGCGGGTCCCGGCGCAGATCGAGGCGGGTCCCCTCCTGGGCGTGCAGCCACTCGACGAGCTCGTCGTAGAAGCGTTGGGCCTGGGCGGCCCGGGTGATGTTGGTCCGCTCGGCGTTCAGCAGCGCCTTGGCCACACGCCAGCCGTCGTGCTCCGCGCCGACCCGGTGCTCGACCGGGACCCGCACGTCGTCGAAGAACTCCTCCGCGAACGTCGGGTACCCCGTCATCGACCGGATCGGTCGCATGGTGATGCCCGGGGTCCGCATGTCGACGAGCAGGAAGCTGATGCCGGCCTGCGGCTTCACGTCGGGATCGGTGCGGACCAGGACGAAGATCCAGTCGGCCAGGCGACCGTTGCTCGTCCAGGTCTTGTGGCCGTTGAGGACGTAGTGGTCGCCGTCGCGCACGGCCGTCATCCGGAGCGCGGCCAGGTCGGAGCCCGCCTCCGACTCGGAGTACCCCTGCGCCCACATCACCTCCGACCGCGCGATGGGTCCGAGGTGCTGCGCCTGCTGCTCCGGCGTGCCCGACTGGAACAGGACCGGAGCGAGCATGTTCGTGCCGTTGGAGTTCACGAGGGGCGCACCGGCATAGGCGAGCTCCTCCCGGATGATGACCTGCTCGATGATCGGGCGACCGCCTCCCTCGTGCTCGGCGGGCCAGTGCGGGACGAACCAACCCCGGGCGTGCAGCTCGCGGCAGAAGGCGACCGCGCGCTCGTGCGCGTCGCGCGGGAGGTAGTCGGGGTTCGCCACGGTCCGCCGGAACTCGTCGGGGATGGAGGCCGCGAGGAACGCGCGCAGCTCGGCCTGCAGCGCGCGCTGGCCGTCGTCGAGCCGGAGCCGGACGGGATGGCGGACCGGCGATCCGGATGGCGCGACGGGCTCCATACAGTGGCACACTATCCGTCTCACCGTTGCCCTCGACCCGACGCCGCACCCCCAGCATGCGAGGCTCGTGCCCATGGACGTCCGTCTGACCGACGAGCAGGAGCTCTGGAACGAGACGGTGGCTCGCCTGGCTCGCGACCTCGCGATGACGGTGCCCGACGACGACGCGGCCGACCGCGACGTCGAGGCGGGATGGGGGCGGGTGCTCGGCCTGGGAGTGCCCGCGCTGCGATCGCCGGCCCTGAGCGGTCTCGACCACACGGGGGTGGAGGCCGCGCTGGCCGCCGAGCAGTTCGGACGCCATCTCGTCCCGCTCCCGCTCGTCGGCCAGGGCCTGATCGCAGCCGAGATGCTCGCCGCGGCCGGGGCCGACGACCTGCTCGAGCGGGTGGCCGCCGGCGAGGTCCGCATCGCCCCGGCCCTGGAGCCCACCCTCGCGCGCGTCGCCCGACCCGGCACCGCCGCCATCGCGTGGGACGCCGCCGCGGCAACGCACGCGCTGATGGTCGACGACACCCCCGACGGGCGCGTGCTCGTCACCGTGCCCGTCGGAAGCGAACGCGTCCTCGGCCTGGACATCACCCGCCGACACGTCGTCGTCCCCGCGGGGAGCGCACCCGAGGACGTGGGCGCGACGAGCGCTCCGATCCCGCCCGAGCGATGGGCCCGGGTGGAGGCGCTCGCGCACACCGCGCTCGCGGCCGACCTCGTCGGGATCATGGACGGCGCGCTCGCCGACGCGGTCGCCCACGTCACGGAACGCCGGCAGTTCGGGGTCCCCGTCGGATCCTTCCAGGCCGTGCAGCATCTCGCGGCGGACTGCCTCGTCCAGATCGAAGGCGCGCGCAGCTGCCTCTGGCACGCGGCCTGGGCCGTCGACGAGGCCGACGTCGCCGAGGCGCGGCTGGCTGCACACACGGCCAAGGCGTACGCATCGCGCGCGGGGCGGGACGTCGTCGAGATGACGATCCAGATGTTCGGCGGCGTGGCGATCACCTGGGAGTACCTGTCGCACGTCCGGGCTCGCCGGGTGTGGACCGATCGGCGGGTGCTCGGCGACGAAGGCGCGCACTACTCCACGATCGCCGCCGCTCGGCTGGAGGCCGCCGCCGGCGCCGGAGTGGCCTGATGGACTTCCGCGACAGCCCCGAGGAAGCCGAGTTCCGCGCCGACCTGCGCCGGTGGCTCGAGACCAATGCCCGCGACGTGCGGATCCCCGACGATCCGGCGGAGCGCGCCCGGGCCCAGAACCGGTTCCACCAGAGGCTCTACGAGGCGGGCTACATCGCGCTGTCGTTCCCCTCCGAGTACGGCGGTCACGGCAAGCCGCCGACCTACGAGGCGATCCTCAACGAGGAGCTCGCCGGGTTCGGGGCACCGCCGATCGAGGGTGTGGGCCACATGAGCAACGCCCTCCTCCTCTTCGGCACCGACGACCAGCGCCGCACGTTGCTCCCCGGTCTGCTCTCGGGCGCGACGCAGTGGTGCCAGGGCTTCAGCGAGCCGGGGGCCGGCTCCGACCTGGCCGGTCTCACGACCCGCGCCGATCTCGTGCAGGTCGACGGCGCACCGCACTTCCGGATCAACGGCCAGAAGATCTGGACGAGCTTCGCCGCGACGGCCGACATGTGCTTCCTGCTGTGCCGCACCGAGCCCGACGCGCCCAAGCACCAGGGGATCTCGATCCTCCTCGTCCCCATGACGACGCCCGGGGTGGAGCCCCGTCGGATCGTGAACGCCGCGCGCAACACCGAGTTCGCCGAGGTGTTCTTCACCGACGCGCTCGTCCCGGCGTCGTGCCTCCTCGGCCAGCGCGGACAGGGCTGGGCGATCGCGAACCAGCTGCTCGCGTACGAGCGCGGCCCGAGCGACGTCAACTTCATCGCCCGCATCGGCACCTATCTGCAGTCGCTCGAGCAGGACCTCGCGAGCGGGCGCCTCCCCGACGACGACATGTCGAGGCGGCGCGTCGGCGAGGCGTACGTCGAGCTCCGAGCGCTGCAGCTGAAGGTCCAGCGCTCGCTCACCGATCGCGTCCACGGCGCGCTCCCCGGTGCCGAGGGATCGATCGACAAGCTCCTCCTGACCCGGGCCGACCAGTGCATAGGGCACGCGGTCATGGACCTCCGCGGCGCCGACGCCGTGCTCGCCGAGGACCTCAGCTGGGACGTGTACGTCTGGTCCCGGGCATCGTCGATCTACGGCGGGACCCAGCAGATCCAGCGCAACATCGTCGCCCAGCGCGTCCTCGGGCTCCCGCGCCATTGATCGATCAGTCGGGCCGGTGCTCCGCCCAGGCCTGCCCCAGCGCCGCGATCCGCCCCGCGGCGTGTGCCGGGTCGTCGATGAAGTTCGTGGTGAACGCGGTGAGATCGGTCACGCCCGCGTCCGCGTAGGCGCGCGCCGCGCGGACGGTCGCGTCGAAGTCGGGTTCCTCCCCGTCGTGGAGGAAGGGGAGGCGGGTGCGCACCCTGAGCCCACCGGGGTCGCGGCCGGCGTCGAGGAACCGTCCCCGGAGCCGCTCGACCCCGTCGGCGATCTGGTCGACAGGAAGCGCGGGATGGGTGATCCACCCGTTGCCGAGCTCCACGATGCGTTGCAGGTTCCGCTCGTGCAACGAGCCGGAGAAGAGCACGGGGATCCCGTCGGGGTTCGCCGGCTTCGGCACGCACCACAGTCCGTCGAACGACACCGTCTCCGACCGGAACGAGACCGGGTCCGGGCCCCACAGCGCGCGGCACGCCCGCACGCCGTCGGTGAGCAGCTGCCCCCGCCGGGCGAAGTCCGCGCCGACGGCGTCGTACTCCTCGGGCTGCCAGCCGACGCCGACGCCCAGCTCCAGGCGTCCGCCCGTGATCGCGTCGAGCGTGGCGGCCGTCTTCGCGAGCAAGACCGGCGGGCGCAGAGGCGAGACGATGACGCCGGTCGTGAGGGAGATCCGGTCGGTCACCGCACCCACGGCGGCCAGGACTGTGAGGGGCTCCGCCCACACCGCGTCGGAGGTGAAGTGCACCGGCGGATAGGGATAGCGGTCGAGCCGGTTGCCGAGGACGATGTGGTCGCCGATCACGACGCCGTCGAGGCCGCTGGTCTCGGCGATGGCACCGAGCTCGACCAGGCGGCGGAGGTCCGCGCCGTGGCGACCCGCGTGCGACTGGATCCCGATGGAGCAGCGGATGGCCATCTACCCCGCGAGCAGGGCGACCGCGCAGGATCCCCCACCGCCCGCCGCGTGGACCAGTGCGTGGCGCGCGTCGTCGACCTGTCGGTCACCGGCCGTTCCCCGGAGCTGGCGGACGGCCTCCACCGTCTGGGCCAGACCGGTGGCCGAGAACGGATGCCCCCGGGCGAGGCACCCCCCGTCGGTGTTGGTCGGCAGGGCTCCTCCGCGCGCGAGCTCGCCGGCCACGGCCATGGCGGCCACCTCGCGCGCCGGGACGAGCCCGAGGGCGCCGAGCGTGATGGCCTCCTCGATCACGCACAGGTCGTGCAGCAGCACCACGTCGATGTCGGCCGGCGACAGACCGGCGCCGCGAAACGCTTCCTCGGCGGTGCGGGCGGTCTGGAGCGGGGAGCCGATGGCGGGCCCGACGAGCGGCCAGGCGGGGTCGTACGGGAGGCTCGTCTGGGTCAGGGCCACGAGCCGCGGGTGCGCCGAACCGGCATCGTCGCGCGTCACCACGACCGCCGCCGCGCCGTCGACCGACGCGTGGCACATCATGCGGGTCAGCGGGGACGCGACGAGCCGCGACTCGAGGACCTCCTGCGCCGTGACCTCGTGGTCGACCCGCCGGGCCGCATCCGGGTTCGCCCGCGCGTGGTTCCAGTTCTTCGCCGCGAGCGCGGCGAGCGCGTCCACCGTCCCGAGACCGTCCGCGATCCACTGCGACGCCTGGACCGCGTACGGCGCGGCCGGGGTCACGTAGTCCCAGACCCCCACCGGCTTGGGCACGATCCCACCGGGGGTGAGCGCCGTCGTCTTCTCGTAGCCGATCGCGAGCGCGACGTCACAGCGACCGCTCTGCACCGCCCACGCCGCCTCCCGAAGCACCACCAGGCCACCGGCCGAGGCGCTCTCGACGGCCGTGACGGGCACGCCGGTGTGGCCGAGCCCGTGGGCGACGGCGAGCGCGTGCTGCGGCGGCGCGAGCGACGAGGTGGCGTACACCTCTCCGACGTCCGCGTAGTCGAGTCCGGCGTCGGCGAGGGCGGCCCGGGCGGCGCCCCGCCCGAGCTCGACGAGCGGGAGCTCGCTGGTCCCGAAGGGCACGAGCCCGACTCCCCTGACCGAGACGTTCACGCCGACTCCGCCGAGAACACCGGCAGGTCCACGCCCTCCAGCACCCGGACGGCGACGGCTCCGGGCGTGCCGGCGGCCGGCGCGGCGCCGGCGACCAGCACCTGCACCCGGGGACCGTCCTCGAGGTCGACCCAGGCGACCCCGAACCCCTCGGCCCCGAACCCCTCGATCCCGAATGCGCCGGGCACCCAGGTGGAGGCGACCACCCGCCCGCGACCGCCGATCACGACCGGGTCCGAGGTCGCGGATCCACACGCCGCGCACTGGTCCCGGGGAGGGAAGGCCGTCTCGCCACACGTCGGGCAGCGACTGACCGAGAGCATCGGCGCAACGTAGCCACCCGCGGGGCAATTCGACAACTGTTGTATGGTTGCCGCACCAGGCGCCCCGGTGGCGCGCCCGGCGGAGGAGTACGAATGGATCGTCTGGCCGGGCGTCGCGCCCTCGTGTCGGGAGGCGCCGGCGGGATCGGAGCCGCCGTGTCCCGCCGGCTCGCGGCGGAGGGCGCGGAGGTCGTCATCGTGGACCTCAACCAGGACGCCGGCGAGGCGACCGCGCAATCCATCGTCGACGCCGGCGGCACAGCCGACTTCGTGCGGTGCAACGCCGCGAAGGACGAGGACCTCGAGATGGTCGTCGAAGTCGTCGCCCGGGGTGGCGGGCTCCACGCCCTCGTCAACCTCACCCAGTACTTCGCACCGAGCCGAGCCTTCGACCTGGTCACCCTCAAGGACTGGGAGCTCGCGGAGCGCACCGGTCCGCGGGCCTCGTTCCGGCTCATGCAGCTCTGCCTCCCGCTCTTTCGCGCCGCCGGATCGGGTTCGGTCGTCAACTTCACGTCGGGCTCCGCGCTGACGGGGATGAAGTACACGGCCGCATATTCGGCGGCGAAGGGCGCGATCGTCGCGTTGAGCCGAGTCGCGGCCA
>VGCA01000005.1 GCA_016870245.1 Actinomycetota bacterium
CCCGGCCCGTCGCCCGCGGCCGTGCCCTCGCCGCCGGGACCCGTGCCGGTGCCGCCCCCGCCGCCGCTGCCACCCGCCACCGTGGCCACGGGGATGACGAGCGCCCCGTCGTGCTCGAACGGCGTGCCGAACACGCGGCCCACCTCGATGCTGTCGTTGGCCTTGGCCAGCAGCTCGTGGATCTCCATGGTCCCTCCTGGGTGCGGTGGACGGTGCCGGGCGTCCGCCGGCGCCTACGCGGGTGCGGTGGCCGAGCCGCCCTTGGCCTTGTACTGCTCCGACCACTCCTTCGGCGGCGGATCGGCCCGATGGGGCCCTGCGCCGAACATCCGGGGCACCTCGCCCTTGAGGTCGCCGACGGTCCAGCCCCGGTCCTCGCGGCGAATGGCCTCACGGGCCTGGAAGGTCGCCACGTGCTGGATCAGCCCGCCGCTGACCGTGAACGCCTGCCCGCTGATGAACTGCGCGTAGGGCGATGCGAGGTAGCAGACGAGCTCGGCGATGTGCACCGGGCTCTGGTTGTCGAACTGGGCCTGGGCCAGGGCGGCGTTGCGGGCCGTGCGCCAGCCCACCGCGGCGAGCCGGGTCCGGGCTCCGGGCAGGATGACGTTGGCGGTCGCGCCGATCGGTGCGAGCTCGGTGGCGATCGCCTCGGTGAAGGCCAGGCAGCCGGCCTTCGCCGCTGTGTAGTTCGACTGCCCGGCGCCGGCCATCAGCAGCAGCCCGGTGGAGGTGTTGACCACCCGGCCGTAAGGGGCGCGACCGGCCTTGTGCTCGCTGCGCCACCACCGGGTGGCGGGGGCGGTCACGCAGAACGTGCCCTTGAGGTGCACGCGGATGACGTCGTCCCACTCGTCCTCGGCCAGGTTGAACACCATGCGCGGGCGGCCGAAGCCGGCGTTGTTCACCACGACGTCGATGCGGCCCCACTCGTCGAGCGCCCGCTGGATCACGGCCTCCCCGCCGGCCGCCGTGGAGATGTCGTGGTCGTCGGCGACCGCCTCGCCGCCCGCGGCCCGGATCTCGGCGACCACCCCGTCGGCCGGGGTCTCGTCGGTGGCGGAGCCGTCGGTCGCCACGCCGAGGTCGTTGACGACGACCTTGGCGCCGTACGCGGCGAGACGCATGGCGTGGGCACGGCCGATCCCGCGGCCGCTGCCGGTGACGACGGCGACCTTGCCGTCGAGGAAGGTGTCGGGCTCGCGGGCCGCGCTCGGCTCCAGATACCCCGACTCGGACTCGCGGTGCTCGGACATGCGCTCTCGTTCCCCCCTCTGCGAGCATGTGGACCGGCTCGACCGTATCGGGCCCGAGGGGGAGGGGGCACATGTCGGAGCTGCAGTGGGTGATCGGGACGGCGTCGGTGACCTGCGTCGCGGAGCAGGACGCCGAGATCCCGGCGAACGCATTCTTCCCGAGCGCCGCCGACGCGGTGCTCGCGGCGCACGCGGACTGGCTCCAGCCCTGGGCGGCCGGCCCCGACGCGACGGTGAAGATCGTGATCCAGGCCCTGTGCGTCGAGTCGGAGGGGCGACGGATCGTGGTCGACACCTGTGTGGGGCAGCGACCGCTCCCCGAGTTCTTCGCAGGCATGGCCAACGACGGCTCCTTCCTCACCGCGCTCGCGGATGCCGGGTTCGCGCGTGAGGCCGTCGATGTCGTGATCTGCACCCACCTCCACTTCGACCACGTGGGCTGGAACACGATGTGGGACGGCGACCGCTGGGTGCCGACGTTCCCGAACGCGCGCTACGTGCTCGCGCGCCCGGAGTACGAGCACTGGCGCGACGCGACCGAGGAGGTGCGGGCCGCCGGCTCGGCGGTGACGTTCGCCGACGCGGTGACCCCGCTGTTCGACTTCGACGTGGTCGACCTAGTCGACGTCGACCACGCCGTGACCGACGAGGTATCGCTCACCCCGACCCCCGGCCACTCGCCCGGGCACGTGTCGGTGCGCATCCGCTCGGGCGGCGCCGAGGCCCTGATCACCGGGGACTGCGTCCACAGCCCCGTGCAGCTGGCCGAGCCCGACTGGTTCACCCTCGTCGACAGTGACACCGAGATGTCGACGGCGACCCGACGCGCCCTCGTCGCCGAGTGCCGCGACCGCGACGTGCTCGTGATCGGCACCCACTTCCCGCCGCCCACCGCCGGCCACGTCGTGTCGACGCCCGACGGCGGCGTGCGCTTCCGGCCGCTGACGTGACTTCGTGACCCGGGTCCTCGCCTGGGTGGGTGGGGTGCTGACGGTGGTGGCCGTCGGCACGGGTGCGTACGTCGCCTACCGCTACCGGCCCGACGCCACGGGGTTCGTGTTGGGCATGCAGCGCCTGCACGCGATCTCCTCGATCGCGCTCGCCCTGGTGATCGTGGTCGGGCTCGCGGCTCTGGTCTGGGAGCGCCGCCCGGACCGCCGCCACGGGATACCTGCGTTCGTGGTGACCGCGGTGATCGCCGTGGTGCTCGTCGTCGAGATCCGGCTGGGGTGGAGCCTCGCCTGGGACCAGGTGGTCATGTCCGAGGTCATCGGTGGCGCCACGCTGCGACGTGTGCAGGGCGTGCTCCTGCGCGACCTCCCGATCGAGGCACTGCGCGTCGACGCCGTCGAGCACGGGGTCGACGGGTTCCGGCGCCGGGTCTGGGCCCACCTGCTCGTGCTTCCGGTGATCGCCGGCCTCGGCATCGCCTTCGTCGTCGTCTGGACCCGCCGCTTCGCGAACCCCGGCGCCCGGCCCTCGCGGGACGACTGAGCCGGCGCGGCCCGCCCGGGCCCGGACGGCCGGGACCACGCAGCCGGTGACGCTCGCGCCCCGTCAGCCGACGTCGAGCGCGGCGAGGCGGCCGTGGCGTTCGAACTCGGCGTGCAGCGCCGCTCGGTCGGCGTCGGTCATCCGCTGCAGCGGCGCACCCTTGCCCGGTCGCCAGAACACCGGCTCGGTGGTGTCCCAGCGCTCCCGGCGCAGCTGGCGCTTGACCGGCTTCTGGCTCTCGGTCACCGGCATGTCCTCGGTGACACGGACGTAGCGCGGTGACCACTTCGTGCCGAGGTCCGTCTGCTCGCCGAGGAACTCGTCGAAGTCCTCCGGGTCGAACTCGGTGCCCGGCTTCACGAGGATCGTGGCCATCACCTGGTCGCCCACCTCCTCGTCGGGGACGGCGAACACGGCCGCGAGCACGACGGAGGCGTGGCGGGCGAGGATGCGCTCGATCGGGGCCGCGGCGAAGTTCTCTCCGTCGACCCGGATCCACTCGAAGTCGCGGCCTCCGAAGTACATGTACCCGGCGTCGTCGCGGTAGCCGAGATCGCCGGTCCAGTACCAGCCGTGGCGGATCCGCTGCGCGTTGGCCTCGTCGTTGTTGTAGTAGCCCTCGAAGCCCCTCGCCCCGTTCTTGTTGACGATCTCGCCGATGCACTCGTCGGGGTTGAGGAGACGGCCCTGCGCGTCGAAGACGGCCCGGGGCATCTCCACGAGCGTGTCGGGGTCGAGCACGACGATCCCGTCGGCCGGCATGCCGAGCGCGCCCTTGGGCATGTCGTCGCTGCGGGTCACGTTCGCCCCGCCCTCGGTGGAGCCGTAGCCGTCGACCACCGCGCAGCCGAAGCGGGCGGCGAACCGATCGATGTCGAGGTCGGCGGCCTCGTTGCCGAACGCGATCCGCAGTGGGTTGTCGGCGTCGTCGGGCTGCTCGGGGGTGGCGAGGACGTACGAGAGCGGCTTGCCGACGTAGTTCACGTAGGTGGCCCCGTACCGGCGCACGTCGGGGAGGAAGCCCGACGCGGAGAAGCGGCGCCGGACCGCGGCGGTCGCGCCGGCCAGCACCCACGGGCAGAACGCGGTGATCACCGCGTTGGAGTGGAACAGCGGCATGACCATGTAGAAGACGTCGTCGTCGGTCAGGCCCATGTTGGTGCTGAGGACCGTGGCGCTCATCACGAGCCGGCGCTGCGAGAGGACGCACGCCTTGGGCGCACCGCTCGTGCCCGACGTGAACAGCAGGTTGTAGATCCCGCCCTCGTCGATCGCGGTCTCGGGGGGCGGGGCGTCGGCGTAGGGGTCGAGGGCGGCGAGGGAGTCGGGCTCGTCGACGACGAGGACGTGTCCGTGGGCGTCGCCGAGGTCGAGGCCGTCGAGCAGCGACAGGTGGCGCTCCTCGGTGACCACGATCTGGCAGTCGGTGTGGGTGATGTCGCGCGCCAGCTCGGCGCCGCGCCGGGTGGGGTTGATCCCCACCAGGACCGTGCCGGTGAGCGCGGTCGCGCCGAGCCACATCAGGTACTCGGGCGTGTTGTCGAGCAGCACGCCCACGTGGGGCGGCGCGCCGGCGGGCAGGTGGTCGACCAGGTAGGCGGCCCGCTGCGCACAGGCGCGCACGTACTCGTCCCAGGTCCACTCCTGGTCCTCGAAGCGGATCGCGACGCGGGTGTTCCCGGCGTGCTTCACGAGGTGCTCGGCGACGGTCGCCATGGGATTCCTCCGGAGTTGTGTCTCTCAGCTCCCCGGCGGATCTCGAACTACGCCGACCTCCCCGCCGGGGAGGATCGGTGGCCGCTCGGGGAACTGGAGCGCGGACGCGGCGGCCACCGCTTCGGGCATGCCCCTGTTCTAGTTCGTTGGCCTACGCTCCTGCGTCGTGACCCCCCGACGTTCGGAGCGGAGCGACCCAAGATATGGAGCGCAGCGTGCGGTGCACAGGCGGTCGGATGACGAGCGGGACCGGGAAGCGAGCGGAGCGACCCAGAGATTTGGAGCGCAGCGTGCGGTGCGGAGGCGGTCGGATGACGAGCGGGACCGGGAAGCGAGCGGAGCGACCCAGAGATTTGGAGCGCAGCGTGCGGTGCGGAGGCGGTCGGATGACGAGCGGGACCGGGAAGCGAGCGGAGCGACCCAGAGATTTGGAGCGCAGCGAGCGTGCGGAGGCGGTCGGATGACGAGCGGGACCGGGAAGCGAGCGGAGCGACCCAAGATATGGATCTGATCATCGACGTCGACGCCCACGTGACCGAGCCCGGCTCGCTGTGGCTCGACCGGCTCCCGTCGAAGTGGCACGACCGCGCGCCCCGGATGATCCGGGGCGACGACGGCAAGGACCGGTGGTACGTGGCCGGGGGAGAGGTCATGCTCACCGTCGGCCACACCGCCACCGCCGGCTGGCCGGCGCCGTTCCCGGCCGCGCCAGCGACGTTCGAGGAGACCCCGGCCGCGGCCCATGACCCTGTCGCCCGGCTCGCGCTCATGGACGACATCGGGATCGCCGCGCAGGTGCTGTACCCCAACGTCGGCGGTTTCGGGAACCAGGCCTTCCTCGCGATGGACGACGACGCGCTCCGGCTCGCGTGCGTGCAGGCGTACAACGACTGGATCACCGAGTGGGCGGCGGCCGACCCGGCCCGGCTGCTGCCCACGACCGCGGTGCCGTTCTGGGACATCGACGCCACCGTCGCCGAGGTCGAGCGGGGCGCGGCCATGGGGCACCGGGCGATCCTGTTCTCGGGCGAGCCGCAGCGCTTCGGCCTCCCCCTGCTCGGCGACCGCCACTGGGACCCGCTGTGGCGGGTGTCGGCCGAGACCGGCAACCCGATCTCGTTCCACCTCGGCGGCGGCGACTTCACCGGCCCGTTCACGCCCGAGCGCATGGCCGCGCACGGCATCGGCCCCACCTACGTGAAGGCCACCGTGCAGCTGTTCATGGACAACGGCGTGCAGATCCTCGACCTGCTGCTGTCGGGGGTGCTGCCCCGCCACCCCGACACGAAGTTCGTGTCGGTCGAGAGCGGGATCGGCTTCCTGCCGTTCGTGCTCGAGGCGGCCGACTACGCGTTCGGCGAGGCCGCGGTGCGCCGCGAGCGTCCCGAGTTCGAGCTGCTGCCGAGCGACTACTTCCACCGGCAGGTGTACGGCTGCTGGTTCTTCGAGCAGGTGGCCCTGCAGCGCCTCGTCGACAAGATCGGGGCGGGCAACATCCTCTTCGAGACCGACTACCCGCACCCCATCTGCCTGTACGGCAACGTCCGGGAGAAGATCGACGCCGCCCTCGGCGACGCCGACCCGGCGCTGCGTCGCCAGCTCCTCTTCGACAACGCCGCCGCCTTGTACAAGGTCGCCTGACCCTTCTCGGCGCGGACTGCCGTCGGACGGCGGCCGGGGCAGCGGGGGCGGGTTGCGTGGGTGAGGCGAGGGTGACACCGTTGTCAGGTATGGAGACGAGTGAGCTGTTCCACGACGCCGCCTCGATCGACTACCCGATCCTCGACTGCGACGCCCACGTCAACGAGCCGCCCGACACGTGGACGGCGCGGGTGCCGGCCAAGCTGCGCGACCGGGCCCCGAAGGTGCTCCACCGCGACGACGGCGACTACTGGTCGTTCGACGACGGCGCGAGCATCCGACCGGTCGGGCTGACCGCCACCGCGGGCAAGTCGTTCCTCGACTTTTCGCCGGTGGGTGGCACCTACGCCACCATGCGGCCCGGGTCGTTCGACACCAAGGCCCGCCTCGCCGACATGGACGTCGACGGGATGTGGCTCCAGGTGCTGTACCCGAGCGTCACGCTCTTCGGCGCCAAGGTGTACGGCTCCGACCCCGAGCTGCAGCTCGCGTGTGTGCGGGCCTACAACGACTGGCTCGCCGAGTTCTGCGAGGGCTCCGACGGCCGGCTGATCGGGCAGGCGATCCTCCCCACCACCGGGGTCGACGACATGATCGCGGAGACCACCCGCTGCCTCGAGCTGGGCCACCGCGGCGTGGTGATCTCGTCGTTCCCCAACGGCGGGCTCGAGCCGCTCCCCGAGGACGAGCCGTTCTGGGCGCTGGCCCAGGAGACCCGCACGCCGGTGGCCGTCCACATCGGCTCCTTCCTGCCCACGATCGGCACCGCGGCGGGTGCGAAGCCACCCACCATGGACGTGAAGCAGTTCATGGGCGCGGCCGGCGCCACGAAGTCGGGGTCGCAGACCCTGCCGGTGGTCAGCCAGCTGCTGTTCTCCGGGGTGTTCGAGAAGTACACCGAGATCGACCTGCTCCTCGTGGAGTCGAACATCGGGTGGATCCCCACGCTGCTCGAGCAGACCGACGACATGTTCTACCGCTACCGGTTCTTCACCCACGGCGACGACATGCAGGTCACGCCGAGTCGCATCTTCCATCGCAACTTCTGGGCGTCGTTCATGCTCGACACCGTCGGCATGGACCTGCGTCACCGGCTCAACGTCGACCACCTCATGTGGTCGAGCGACTACCCGCACACCGGGTGCGACTGGCCCAACAGCCGCATCACGATCGAGCGCAACTTCCGCGGCGTGCCCAAGGTCGAGGTGAAGAAGATGCTGCACGACAACTGCAAGCGGCTCTACAAGCTCGACCACGTCCCCGACCGCGTCCCGCACCTCTGATCGGGGGAGCGATGGGCAGCGGGCGACTCGCCGGCAAGGTCGCGCTCATCACCGGCGCGGCGCGGGGCCAGGGCGCCGCCGAGGCCCGGCTGTTCGCGGCCGAGGGCGCACGGGTGCTCCTCGGCGACGTGCTCGACGACGAAGCGGCTGCCGTCGCGACCGAGATCGGCGACGCCGCGGTGTCCCGTCACCTCGACGTCACGAGCGACGACGACTGGCGGGCCGCCCTCGACGACGTCCGGGCGCGGTGGGGCGCGCTGCACGTACTGGTGAGCAACGCCGCGACGTTCACCCGGGCCCGGCGCATCACCGACATGCCGGCCGACGAGTACGACCGCGTGCTCGCGGTCAACCAGACCGGCGTGTACCGCTCCGTGCACCACTGCGCGCCGCTGATCGCCGAGAGCGGCGGCGGCGCGATCACGTTGGTGTCGTCGGTCAACGGGCTGCTCGGCTCGCCGGGCGCCGCGGCGTACACCGCGAGCAAGTTCGCGGTGCGGGGCATGGCCAAGGTCGCCGCCCTCGAGCTGGGCCCGCTCGGCATCCGGGTCAACTCCCTGCACCCCGGAGCGATCGACACCTACATGATCTCGCCGCAGGTCTTCGGTGGGGTCGACGTGCGGGACAACATCGGCTCCACGCTGCCGCTCGGCCGGGTCGGCACGCCCGAGGAGGTGGCCGAGCTGGCCCTGTGGCTCTCTTCCGACGCCGCCTCCTACTGCACCGGCGCCGAGTTCGTGTGCGACGGCGGCATGACGGCCGGGCCCTTCCGATCACGCGCCACGAATGCGTAGCGGCGTGACTGCGACGGGAAAGTAGGCCCGCGATACCGTGCGCTCCGTGGGTGATGGTCAGGTGCGGTTCGACGGGTCGGTGGTGGTCGTCACCGGCGCCGGACGCAACCTCGGCCGGGCCGACGTCCTCGACGAGATCGTCGACGGCGTGATGCCCGAGGATGTCGACGGCACCATGCCCGCATGACCGACGCGGAGCGGCGGTCGGGCACCTCGTTCCGGGTCCTCCGGAACCGTGACTTCGCGGTCTTCTGGTCGGCCGCGCTCGTGTCGAACACGGGCAGCTGGATGCAGACGATCGCGGTGCCGTTCGTCGTGTTCCAGATGACGAAGTCCACGGCGTGGCTCGGCTTCGCCGCGTTCATGAACTTCGTCCCGGCGATGATCGCGGGCCCGTTCGGCGGCTCCTACGCCGACCGGCACTCGCGCAAGAGGATCCTGCTCGTCACGCAGACGATGATGATGATGCTCGCGTTCGCGCTGTGGGGCATCTGGGTCGCCGGGGTGGCGACGCCCGGGCTCATCGTCGGCATCGTGTTCGTGTCGGGGTTCGTGGGTGGCGTCAACATCACCACGTGGCAGGCGTTCGTCACCCAGCTGGTCGACGAGCACGAGCTGGTCGACGCGGTGCGGCTCAACTCGATGCAGTTCATGGGCGCCCGCGCCTTCGGGCCCGCCATCGCCGGATTCGTGCTGGCGTACTCCGGGGCCGCGGCCGCGTTCCTCCTCAACGGCGTGTCGTTCCTGCTCGTGCTCGGCGCGCTCGTGGTCGTGCACCCCCGTCCCCAGGAGTACTCCGGCGACACCGGCCACGTCCTCGTCCACCTGCGGGAGGGCTGGCGGGTGATGCGGGCGCGCACGTCGCTCTACCTGCCCACCCTGATGATCGGCATCGTGTCGCTCCTCGGCACCTCGGTGATCCAGCTCGCGCCCGCCATGGCGAAGGACATGTTCGACGTCGGTCGCGGCAAGTACGGGCTCCTCGTCGCCGCGTTCGGGCTCGGCGCGGTCACAGGGTCGGTGGTCATCGCGTTCATCGCCGACCGGATGTTGCGGTCGTTCGTCGCGTCGGTGGGCATCGTCGGGCTGGCCGCGGGCGTGATGGCGCTCGGCCTCGCCCCCGTCTACGCCGTCGGGGTGGCGGCGATGTTCTTCATGGGGCTGACGTACCTCCTGCTCGCGACGTCGCTCAACACGGGCGTGCAGGCCCGCGTGGAGGACGAGTTCCGCGCGCGCGTCATGGCCATCTACCTCTCGTCGCTGCTCCTCGGCGTGCCGCTCGGCGCGCTGGTCCAGGGAAAGGCGGCCGAGCTGGTCGACCTGCGGGTGGTCATCGTCGTGTCGGGCGCGCTGCTCCTCGCCTTCGGCGTGTACACGATGGTTCGGTACGCCCGGCTGCGGCCGCTCGACGAGTCGCTCGTCGCGGTCGAGATCACCGGTGAGCTCGGGCTGCCGCCCGCGGTCGCCGGGGCCGACTGACATGGCCGGCGACCGCGTGGTCGACAGTCACGTGCACGTGGTGAGCGACGACCTCGCGCGCCACCCGCTGCGGCCCGGCGTCGCGACCAATCCGTGGTACCTGGAACACCCCTGCTCGGGGCCGCAGCTGCGCGGGCTCATGGCGGAGGCGGGCGTGGATCGTGCGGTGCTGGTGCAGGGGGTCGGCGCCTACGAGTACGACAACGGCTACGTCCTCGAGGCCGCGGCGGCCGCGCCCGGGATCTTCACGCCGGTGGTGTGTGCCGACCGGCGGGCCGACGACCCCGTGCGCGATCTGCGCACGCTGCTCGGCGCGGGCGCTCGCGGCTACCGGTGGTTCTGCGTGCACGACGACCACCGGGTGGAGGAGCCCCGGGTCCTGTGGGACGCCCTCGCCGCGGCCGAGGTGCCGGTCGTCCCCACGTTCATGCCCGACGGGCTCGAGTCCTTCGCCCGCGTCGCGACCACCTACCCGGGCCTGCGGTTCGCCGTCGACCACGTCGCGTTCGTCGACTTCGGCCCGGGCATCCCGGACGCGCTGGGCGCCCTCGCACCGTTGCGAAACGTCTACCTCAAGGTCTCGACCCACGCGCTGCACACGGTCGCGGCACACGGCGATCCCGCCGACGCGGTGGCCGCGCTGGCCGCGGCGTTCGGCGGGCGGCTCCTGTGGGGCTCCGACTGGTCGCAGACCCACCACGCGCCGTATCCCGAGATCGTGGAGGAGGGGCGGCGGGCCGCCGCCAAGCTCTCCGACGCCGACCGCGCCGCCTACCTCGGGGCCAACGCCCTCACCCTCTGGCCCGAGCTCACCTGACGATGCGCTTCTCACCGTCGATCCCGGCCCCGACGATGCGCTTCTCACCGTCGATCCCGGCCCCGACGATGCGCTTCTCACCGTCGATGCCGACCTCGGATCGACGGTGAGAAGCGCATCGGGGGGTCAGGTGACGGTGCCGGCGACCTTGAGCTCGATGAGCTCGTCCCACGTGTACCCGAGGTCGAGCAGCACCTCGTCGGTGTGCTCACCGTGGCTCGGCGCCGGCCGCAGCTCGTGCGCGGCGCCGTCGAACTGGGCGGGCGCGCCCACGAGGTCGTAGTCGCGACCGTCGGCGTCGGTGACCACCTGGATGTAGCCGTTGGCGACGACCTGGTGGTCGCGCTTGAGCTCCGGTGCCCGCTGCACGGGTGCCCACGCGCCCGACAGGGTGGTGAACGCCTCACGCCACTCGTCGAGGGTCCGGGCGCGGAACGCCTCCTTCAGCACGTCGACGCACTCCTCGCCGTGCTCGGCCCGCACCGCCGCGTTCGCGAAGCGCGGGTCGTCGATGAGGTCGGGCCGCCCGAGGTGGGTGCACAGGTCGGGCCAGAACCGGTCGGCCTGCATCATGTTGAGGAACACGAAGCGGCCGTCCTTGGTCGGATAGTTGGCCACCAGCGGGTTGCCGCCCCGGCCGCCGGCGAACCGGAGCACGTCGTCGAGCCCGAGGGCGCCGCTCATGGCGATGTCGCCCTGGAGCTGCCACATGCCGGTGTTGAGCAGCGAGATGTCGACCACCCGGGCCACTCCGGTGCGCTCCCGCTCGAACAGCGCGGCGGCGATGCCCCCGGCGATCGCCATCCCGCCCATCACGTCGCCGATCGCGGGCCGGGCCCCCAGCGGCTCGGTGAGCTCGGCGGGGCGCAGGGTGTCGGCCATCCCCGCGCGGGCCCAGTAGGCGGTGCCGTCGAACGCGGCCTTGTCGGCGTCGGGGCCGTGCGCGCCCTGCCCGTGGCCGCGCACGTAGATCACGTCCGGGTTGTCGGCCCGGATGTCGTCGACGTCGATGCGTAGCCTGCCCCGCACCGACGGGAGCATGTTGGTGAGGAACACGTCTGCCGTCGCGACCAGCTTCGCGAGGACCGCCCGCCCCTCCTCCGACGCGATGTCGAGGCCCACGCTGCGCTTGCCCCGGTTGGGCACCTGCATCATGAAGTCGCCGGCGCTGCCGGCCCCCGGCATGACGCCGAGCGCGGCGAGCCCACGTTGAGGGTCACCGGTGACCGGGTGCTCGATCTTGAGCACGTCGGCGCCCCAGTCGGCCAGGATCGCCCCGGCCGCGGGCACGAAGGTCCACGAGGCGACCTCCACCACTCGCACACCGCGCATCGTCTCGGTCACGGAGTTCCTCCCGTCCTCGCGTACCAGTTGGACATCATCTCGATCATCGGCACCAGGTTGGCCGCCCGGTGCCGGACGAGGTCGGCCGCGGCGTGCGGCATGAACAGCTCGACTCGTCGCGCTCGACCTGGCGCAGCATCGCCCGGGCCAGCACCGGCGCGGGGATCACCTCGCTGCTGTCGGACGTGTCGGCCACCGAGTCGTCGGCGTCGACCCCGGGCTCCAGCCCGATGAGGGCGGGGTACACGAGGTGGAAGCGCACGCCGCCGGTCCACTCCTCGGTGGCGAGGGCCTCGAACCAGGCCGACAGCGCCGCCTTCGTCGCCGCGTAGGCCGACTCGCCGGGCGACGACATCTGCTTCGCCATCGACGACACCGCGACCACGTGCCCCGAACCCTGCGCGAGCATCGCCGGGAGCAGCGCGCGCGTGAGGCGCACCGGCGACAGGTAGTTGACCCGCACGAGGTACTCGACGTCGTCCCACGGCGTGTCGAGCGCGCCCGCGTGGTAGTTGGACAGCGCCGCGTTGTGGATCAGCACGTCGACCCCACCGAGCGCCGCCGTGGCGTCGGCCGCGAACCGGTCGACGGCCTCGAGGTCGGCGAGGTCGACCGTGAACGCCACGGAGTCGGGGGAGTGCCGGCGCGCGTCGGCGAGCACGGCGTCGAGCAGCTCGGTGCGGCGCGCGCACATCGCCACGACCGCACCCGCCTTCGCCAGCTCGTGGGCGAGCGCGGCGCCGATGCCCGACGACGTGCCGGTGACGACGACCCGCGTCCCGGTCCAGTCGAAGTGCGCGGTGGGATCGGTGCCGGTGGTGGCGCCGGTGCCTGCGGCCATCGGGCTAGCTGCCGCGCTGGTCGAACGCCACCTTGATCGCGCCGGTGTCGCCCTGGGTGGCGAGCGACGTGAACGCGTCGCGCCACTCCTCGAGCCGGTACGTGTGCGTGAGCATCGGGCTCAGGTCGACGCGACCCGACGACGCGAGGTCGAGGTAGTGCTGGATGCCGTGCTGGCGCACGCCGTCGACCTCCTCGAACCCGAACGCGTTGGAGCCGACCCAGGACAGCTCCTTGAAGTAGAGCGGCGTCCACTCCCAGGCCATCGGTCCGTGCACCCCGGCCTTCACGATCGTGCCGCGGGCACGCAGCACCCGTGACGCGACCTCGAGGGTCTCCTTGCGGGTGATCGTGTCGTACACGACGTCGATGAAGCCCGGGAACGCCATCGGCATGGGGTTGTCGCCGCGGAGCACGCCGCCCGACCACTCGGCGATCTCCTCGATCAGCTGCTTCGCCGGCTCGTGCGCGAACACGCGGTGCGCGCCGAGCGCCTTGGCGAGGTCGGCCTGCGACGCGAAGCGGGCGATCACGCCGACCTCGACGTCGGGGTACAGCGTGCGCAGGATCGCGGTCGCGCAGCTGCCGAGCGCGCCGGCGCCGTACACGATCACCTTGCTCCCCGGCTGCGGCGCGTGACGGGTCACCGAGTGCAGCGACACCGCGAACGGGTCGGCGAACACCGCGAGCTCGTCGGGCATCGAGTCGGGCACCTTGAACAGCATCGAGTCGTGGGCGACCATGTAGTTCGCGTAGCCGCCCGGCAGGTCTCTCGACGTGCCGATGTGGATCCCGGGCGCGAGCGGGCCGTCGGTGAAGTGCCAGCACAGGCTGAGGTCGCCGATCTCGCACGCGGGGCACACCGGCGAGATGCCCCGGGGTGCGCAGGAGAGCCACGGGTTGAGCACCACCCGGTCGCCGACGGCGAGGCCCTGGGCCTCGGGGCCCACCTCCACCACGTCGGCCACCACCTCGTGCCCGAGGATCTGGGGGAACGAGGAGAAGTCGATCATGGGGTTGGTGGGCAGCTCCCTCGAGGTCGCCGACCCCCAGTCCATGAACACCTGCTTCGCGTCGGAGCCGCAGATGCCCGTGAGGCGCGGCTTGATGCGGACCCAGTCGGGGCGGGGCAGCGGCGGGTCCTCCACCTCCACGAGACCCATCGGCGTGTTGGCCAGCCCGTCGAGGAGCGGGTTGCCGGTCGGGGCGGCGTCGGTGGGCTCGGGGGCCACCCCGTAGACGAGGGCCTTCATCGGGACTCCTGGGTGACGTGGGCGTCAGGTGCCGCGCATCGTAAACCAGTTCCGGGAATCGGGCTTGCAGTCGAACGTACGTTCGAGTATGCTGGCCGCAGCGTTCCACTTCCCCGTGTGTCGCTCCGAGATCCAGCGGTTGGTGCCGGTGGGTCCGGATCCGAGGTGCGTCCGGGGAGGTGTGATGTCGTCAGCGCAGGGCTCGGCCCGGCAGGTGCGTGAAGCCGTCGACGCCGCGATGGTGGTGGACCGGGCGGGGTGGTCGGGGGCGGCGCGTTCGGCGGAGGTGGTGGAGCTGCTCGCGGCCCGGGAGCGGCTCGACGCCCTGGTGCACGCGGCGGTCGGCGAATGGGACCGCGATGCGGCGTGGGCATTGGACGGGTCGGTGTCGCCGGTGGCGTGGCTCGCCCACCGGACGCCGGTGACCCGGCAGGACGCGGCGACGTTGGTGCGCTCGGCGCGCCACGTCGCCCGGCACGAGGTCACGGCGAAGGCGTTGGGTGCCGGCGATATCTCAGTCGCGCACGTGCAGGTCGCGGCGCGGGCGGTGAAGCACCGGGAGGACCTCTACGAGCAGCACGAAGACGTGCTGCTCGACGCCGCGCGCGCGTTGGATCCGTCGGCGTTCCGGGCGGCGATGGCGCACTGGCGACGCTGCGCGGACGCGGTCGACGACCACGACCGAGCCGTGAAGGAGATCACGGGCAGCTACCTCGACATCGTCTCCACGTTCGAAGGCGTCGGCCACCTCGACGGTCGTCTCGATGCCGTGTCGACGGCGACGCTGGTCCGGGTCCTCGACCGCATGGAGCCGCCCGACGGCTTCGACGGCATCGCCGCACCCCGCACCCGCGCGCAACGCCGGGCCGATGCACTCGTGCGCCTCGCGTCCGGTGAACGACCACCGCCGATCAACCTCGACATCACCGTCGACATCGACACCCTCGCCGGCCGCCCGAGCCCCGACCTGGAGCACGGCTGCTGTGAGATCGCGGGCTCCGGGCCCGTCTCGCCCGCCGTCGCCGCCATGCTCGCCTGTGACGCCGCCATCGGCCGCGTGATGATGCGAGGCAGATCCGAGGTCCTCGACGTCGGACGCCAGACCCGCATGCTCAACCGGGCGCAGCGCCGGGCGCTCGGGATCCGCGACGGTGGCTGCGTCGAACCCGGCTGCACCGCCCCTGCGGAGTGGTGCGACGCCCACCACATCGTCCACTGGACCGCCCACGGCCCCACCAACCTCGCCAACCTCGAGCTCCGCTGTCGCCGCCACCACATCCTCCAGCACCAACGCGACCTCCAGGCCGCCCTCGCCCGAAGACAGGAGTGAGCGCCGCCGGAGAGATCAGTCGTCGCGGTGGCGCCACTGGAACCAGGTGACCGCCACGAGCAGGATCAGGTCGACGATCGCGAAGGCCACCAGCACCGCGCCCACCAGGTCCCAGACGAGCGTGTCCTGGGCGAACGCGAGCGCAGCGAGGAGCGCCGCGCCGAGCATGGTCGTGGTGCGGTAGGCGACGCCCCACGCGGCCCGCACCGGGGTCTGGCGCGGCCGTGGCCCGTCCGCCCGCCCGCCCGTCGCGGTGCCGACGGCGCCGACTCCCGGGTGGTCGGTCGGCTGGTCTTCCGGGTGGCCCGCCGAGTGGCCTTCCGGGCCGCCCGTGGAGCGGCCTTGCGGATCGGCACCGGGGTCGGGCGCGCCCACGCTCATCCCGGCCGCTTGACCACGCAGAACTCGTTGCCCTCGGGGTCGGCCATCACGTACCAGACGTGGCCGTGGCCCTCGACCGGGTCGGGATCGACCCGGTGGGCACCGAGGTCCTCGAGGCGGACCACCTCCGCGGCGAGGTCCTCCACGTGCACGTCGAGGTGCATCCGGCTCTTGGCGACCTTCGGCTCGGTGACCTCCTGCAGCACGAGCATCGGCTCGGTGTCGTCGGGCGGGAGCAGCGGCCAGAACTCGTCGTGGCGGCCGCCGTCCTCGTAGCCGAGCGCCTCCGACCAGAACTGCGCGAGCCGGGCGGGGTCGTTGCAGTCGAGGGTGATGGTCAGCCGGGGGCCCATCGCCCCATGCTCCCACGTTCTCGTGCGGGACCCGGCCGGACCCGGCTCGACCCGCCTGGCCCAGGGGAGCGACGCCCGGACTTGACGCCGACGCCCGGTATGGGAAGCCTGCGCACCGTAGGTGAACGGCGGACGGTCCCGGCGGGGCCACGAACGACCGCCGTTCACGCATCCACGAGTGGGGGGAACCACATGGCACCGGGACTCGAGCCGAGGGGCTCTCGCATCCTGCTGACCGGAGCGTCGTCGGGCATCGGCGCCGCGCTGGCCGTCCGGCTCGCGTCGGAGGGCGCCGTCCTCGGCCTCGTCGGCCGCAACGAGCAGCGGCTCGCCGCCACCCTCGCCGCCGTGCGGGAGCACTCGCCCGAGTCGCGCATGTGGCCGGTCGACCTCTCCGACTGGGGTCAGGTCGACGTGCTCGCCGCCACCGCCATCACCGAGCTCGGTGGCGTCGACGTGCTCGTCAACAACGCCGGCATCCCGAAGCACAAGCACGTGACCGCCCTCACGCCGGAGACGGCCGACGAGGTCATGCGGATCAACTACAGCTCGCCGGTCCGGCTCACGCTGCGGCTGCTCCCGCACATGGTGGAGCGGGGCTCGGGCCGCATCGTGATGGTGTCGTCGGTCGCGGCCACGCTGTCGTCGCCGGGCGAGGGTGCCTACGACGCGTCGAAGGCGGCGCTGTCGGTGTTCGCCGAGGCGATGGCGATCGACGTGTGGGACCTCGGCCTCCGGGTCAACATCGTGTACCCGGGCGTGGTCGACACGCCGTTGTTCCTCGTGCCCGACAACGACCCCCTGTCGCCCGACATCGAGAAGATCCCCGTCGACGAGTTCGTCGACGGGATGATGGCCGCGCTCTATGCGGACGAGCTCCAGGTGTACGTGCCGGCATGGTTCGAGGGCGTCGCCAAGAACAAGGCCCAGAACGTGGGCGCGTTCCTCGAGGGGTCGGTCAACTGGATGCGCCAGCAGCGCGAAGCCGGCCACGCCTGAGTCGGCGCCCACGGGACCGACATGAGGGAGCATTGCGACCGATAGATGCTGTCCCGGAGAGCCGAGCGTGTGCGGCGGACCCGAGACGGGGGAGGAAGCGTCCCAGCCGGGTCGCGCCACACAGGGGAGGGAATGCAATGAGCCGGACCGTGCTCATCACCGGGGCGTCGTCGGGGATCGGGGCCGCGCTGGCGCGCCACCTCGCCGCGCAGGGCGACACCGTCGGACTCGTGGCTCGGCGGGAGGACCGCCTGGCCGAGGTGCTCGCGGAGTGCACGCCCGGCGCGCCCGACTCCGCCATGTGGGTGGCCGATGTCGGCGAGCGCGACGCCGGGCAACGGATCATCGACACCGCGTGGGACCACTGGGGCGGGATCGACGTGCTGGTGAACAACGCCGCGATCCCGGGCGTGCGGCCCGTCATCCGGGCCACCCCCGACGAGGTGGAGCGGGTGATGGACGTCAACTTCCACGCGCCCGTGCGCCTCGCGCTCGCGGTGCTCCCGAGGATGCTCGAGCGGGGGAGCGGCACGATCATGAACGTGTCGAGCCTCGGCGGGCGCCTCGGCATTCCCCGGGAGTCGGCGTACTGCGCGAGCAAGTTCGCCATGTGCGGCTGGACCGAGGCGGTGAAGCTCGATCTCTGGAACACGCCGATCAAGGTCAAGCTGGTGATCCCCGGCGCGGTCGACACCGAGATCTGGGACAAGCCCGACGAGGAGGGCGCGGCGTACGACGGGCCGAAGGTGCCGGCCGCCGAGGTCGCGGCCGACATGGCCGCCGCGCTCGACGACGACGGCTTCGAGTACTACCTCCCCGACATGAAGGGGATCGCGGTGTTCAAGGCCAACGACATCGACACCTACATGAAGGGTTCGATGGACGCGATCGGCTCCTGATCGCCGGATCCGGACGCTCGAGGTGTGGCGCACCCGCGCCTGCGAGCGCGTGGTGGGTCAGAGCTCGCCCCGCTGGAGGAGGTCGACGGGGTCCTGCATGCGGACCATGCCGAGGTAGCCGCCGCCGCGGCCGATGGAGTCGTGGATCGCGTAGCCGAGCAGCTCCTGGGCCTCACGGGGGAGCGTTGCCGCATACGCGGGCGGTGCCGAGAGGTAGTTGTTCTCCTCGGTGCGCAGCCAGCCGAGTGTGTAGCTGAGGTGCGCGGCCCGGCGGGGGATGTCGGTGACGTTGGACCCGCCGGCGTGGATCGTGCCGCCCGAGTAGATCACCGCGGAGCCGGCCGGCATCTCGGCGTACGCGATCTGGTCGGGCTCCACCGGGGTGGCCATCTGCTCCACGGCCGGGAGCCCCCGGTCGGCCCAGGTGTGGCTGCCCGGGACCACGCGGGTGGCGCCGTTGTCCTTGGTGAAGTCGACGAAGGCGATCACCGACGCCACCTGCAGCTCCGGGTGCGGCCAGGGCACGTCGTTCCACACCAGCTCGTCGCGGTGCATCCACTGCTCCTCGGCGCCGGGGCCCCGCTGGAGCCAGTGACCGAGGTTGAGCTGATAGCGGGAGCACGACGGCAGGAGGATCCGGTCGCACAGCGCGAGGTAGAGCGGGTGGCACATCACGTCGACGGCGAAGGTGCGCGACAGGCCCGGCACCCCGGCGACCTGCCGGGTGTTGGGCCCGTGGAACGCCGACATCACGGGGTTGAAGAGGCTCTCGTCGGGGTCGGCGGCCGCGACCGACGCCGCGACCTCGTCGTTGACCCGTTCCACCACGGCAGCCGCGAGCAACCCCTCGACGATCACCACGCCGTCGAGGGCGATCGTGGCGGCGACGGCGTCGGGGTCGGCGAGCGCGGCGTCGAGCGAGTAGCGGGTGACGGTGGCCATTCCCCGACGCTAGACCACGGCCCCGACCTGCGTTCTGGCGCCGCTCGACGGCGCATCTCGCGGTCCGGCGGTGCGAGGAGGGGCGTCAGGAGGAGACGAGGGCGCCGCGCTTGTATGTCTGGAGGACCCGGGCACCCGTGTCGGCCCGGTCGAGCACCACGAGGTCGGCGAGCTTTCCCGGCGTGATCGAGCCCCGCTCGTGCTCCTGGCCGCCGGCGTAGGCGGCGCCGACGGTGTATGCCTCGAGCCAGTCGGTGAACGGGACCGACTGCTCCGGCTCGAAGTCCTTGCCCGACGCGGTGCGGCGCAGCACGCCGAGGTCAGCGCCCCACACCGGGCTGCTCGGCGCGCACGGGTCGTCGCTCGACCCCGCCAGGCGCACGCCGGCCCCGGCGAGCCCGGCGAACGCGAGCCAATGGTGGTCGTCGAAGCGCACGCCGCTGGCCTGCTCGCCCACGTGCTGCACGAAGCCGGGCTGCACCACGGCGACGGCGCCGAGGTCGGCGAGCGCCCGCCACTGCGCGGGGCTGGTGACGCCCGCGTGCTCCACCCGGAACCGGTGGTCGACCCCGGGGTGGCGCCGGGCGATCACCCCGGCGGTGTCGATCATGGCCTGCACCCCGGCGTTGCCCATGGCGTGGACGCCGATGCGGAAGCCCCGGTCGGCGGCCTGCACCGCGTGCTCTTGGAGGTCGCCGAACAGGGTGCCGAGTCGGAACGGCCGGCCGCCCACACGCGCGTCGAGCGCAATGGCCACGCCGCCGTCGGCGAACAGCTTCACCGCACCCACCCGGAAGCGGTCGTCGCCCTCGCCGGTGGGCGGACCGTCGAGCCGGGCGGTGTGCTCGTTGAGCAGCAGCGCGGCGGGGTGGGGCATGCCCACCACGTCGACGGGCAGGGTGCCGGCCCGGACCATCGTGGCGAACAGCGCCTCGGCCTCGGGGGCGCAGGCGGCGTCGTGCACGCAGGTGATCCCCTCGGCGAGCAGGGCCCGGGCCCGGTCGGCCACGTGCTCCGCCCAGCGGTCGGGATCGGTGAAGTCCGCCATCGACCGGGCGTGGGCGACCGACCACGCCTGCTCGACCAACATGCCGGTGGCCTCGCCCGAGCCGTCACGCGCGATCTCGCCGGCGGGCGGGTCGGGGGTGTCGCGCCCGATGCCCAGCGCGTCGAGGCCGGCCGTGCTCACCACGCACTGGTGCAGTGTGTAGTCGGCGACGATCACCGGGCGGTCGAGCCCGGCGGCGTCGAGGTTGTGGCGGGTGATGCCGGCGCCGGCCCCCATGAGGTCGATCCCCTGGCAGCGCACCCACGCGGTGTCGGGCCACGCGGCAGCCTGCGCGTGGATGGCGGCGACCAGGGTGTCGCGGTCGCCCACGCCGCGCACGTCGTGCCACTGGGGGTGCAGCGCCGACACGGAGAGGTGGTTGTGCGCGTCGATCAGCCCCGGGACGAGCACGCCGCCGGCGAGGTCGACGACCTCGGCGCCCGCGACGTCGGGGCGCGTCAGCAGCTCCCGACCGCCGACTGCGACGATTCGCCCGCCGTCGACCACCACCACCTCGGCGCCCGCGGTCGCGCCGTCCATCGTGAGGACGGTGCCGCCGGTGAACGCCCGCACGGGCTCAGCCCTCGAGGAGGCGGGCTTCCTCGCGCTCGGCGAGGAGCTCGTGGAGCGCGATCAGCGACGGGAAGCCGACCGCCAGGGTCTGCAGGCCCCACTTCCAGGCGGCGTCGTCGAGGCCCTCGCGCGTCGCGGTGCGGTAGGCGTAGCCGGCCTCGACCACGTGGGTCACCACCGCGGCGCCGAACACCAGGCGCGTGAGCTTCGACTTCTTGCGGGCGGCGATGATCCCGTTGGCGACGAGTCCGCCGAAGTTGGAGACCCACCACATGGGGGCCACGGGAACGAAGGTCGGCTGCACGCGGGTCTCCTGGGCTGGGGGAGCGGGGGTCCGCCGGGGACGGAACGCTACGCGGGGACGAACAGCGGCGCGGTCACCGAGCCGTCGACCCCGGTGAAGGCGATCTCGCGGAACGTCACCGTCACGGGCATGTCGAAGGTGAGGTCGGCCGGATCGCAGTCGACCATCCGGGTGGGCACCCGCACCGCGGGGTCCTCCTCGAGGGCGACGAGCGCGGGCACGTAGGGGACCATGTCGGCGAACTGGGGGAGGAACGGGTGGGCGACGACCACCCACGAGAACAGGGTGCCCCGGCCGCTCACCTCGGACCACGAATAGGGCTCCCCGTCGCAGTACAGGCACGTGGCCTTCGGGTACCAGCGGTAGCGCCCGCAGGTGTCGCACACCGGGATGCGCAGCTCGTGGCGGTCGGCCGCGGCCCAGAACTCGGCGGTGTACGGCCAGGTGACGTCGGGCAGGGGGAAGGTGGACCGGGTGATGTGCCCCTCCACCCGATGCGAGGTCTCGTCCGTCTTGACCTTGGGCTTCGGGGTCGACGCGGTCATCGGATCAGCCCTTCGTGAGCACGAGCGTGGAGCCCTGCGGGCCGGTGTAGCCGCCGTACACGCCGACCTCGCAGTCGGCCACCTGGGCCGCGGCCTCGCCCCGGAGCTGGCGCACCACCTCCACGACGTGCGAGATCCCGAGCACGTAGGCGTGGGAGAGCATCCCGCCATGGGTGTTGTGCGCGAGCTTGCCGGAGTCGTAGTGCAACGTGTCGCCGGCCACGAACTCGCCGCCCGCGCCCTTCTCGCAGAACCCGCTGTCCTCGATCTGCATGAGCGTGACGATGGTGAACGGGTCGTAGCAGGTGAACAGGTCGACGTCGGCGGGCGTGAGCCCGGCCATCGAGAACGCGGCCGGCGCCGAGAACACCGACGGCGTCGACGTGAACGCCGGCTGCTGTGCCCAGTGGGTGCCGGTGTACGCGTTGCCCATCCCCAGGCCGGCCACGATCGCCGGCCGCTTCGGGGCGTCGGCCGCCCGCTCGGGCGTGGTCATGATGTAGGCGCCGCCGCCGTCGGAGATGAGGCAGCAGTCCTCCTTGCGGAACGGGTCGACGAACTTGGGCGACGCGAGGTACCGCTCCATCGACAGCGGCTTCTCGTGCATCACCGCCTCGGGGTTGAGGTTCGCGTGCCGGCGGCAGGCCACCGCGATCGCGCCGAGCTGCTCCTCGGTGGTGCCGAAGTCGTGCATGTGCCGGCGGGCGATCGTCGCGAAGTACACGGGCTGGGGGAACCAGCCGAGCGGGATCTCGAGGTTCTGCTTGAACAGGTCCTGCGCGTGGGCCTCACCCGGCCCGCCGGTCATCTCACCCCGTTGAGTGGCCCAGGCAACGCCGAAGGTGTTGAGCACGTACGTCGCGCGCCCGTCGCGCAGTGCCTCGGCCGCGTGGTACGGCGCGGTGGCCGCGCCCACGGTGCCGCCGCCCCGCTTCGACTCCCAGATGTCGTGGCTGGTGCCGAAGTACTCGTGGAACGCGGCAACGCCGAACTGCTCGGGCATCGGCGAGTACATGAGCCCGTCGATGTCGGTGGGCTCCAGGCCGGCGTCGGCCAGGGCGCGTTCGACGGCCTGACCGACGATCTCGGTGGTGGTGCGGCCCGACGCCTTCGACATGTCGGAGTCGCCCACGCCGCAGATCGCGACCTGCCCGTTCACGTCGGCGAAGTCGGTGGCGTAGCCCCACTCGCCCGGTTCGATGGCCATGTGCGTCATGCCCCCTTCGGGGTCTCGCCGATGATGCCGATCTCGCGCAGGCGGGCGAGCTCCGCCGCGTCGAGCCCGAGGATGCCGCCGAGCACCTCGTCGTTGTGCTGCCCGAGCGTGGGCGCCGGGCGGCGCAGCCACGGTGCGGTGATCCCCGCGAACCGCCACGGCGCGTTGGGGACCTGCACCGGCCCGGTCACCGGGTGGTCCTCGGTCTCGAAGAACCGGCGGTGGTCGAGCTGGGGGTTGAAGCGGATGTCGCGGCCGTCGCACACGTAGCCCGCCGGCACGCCCGCGGCGCACAGCTCCTCCGACAGCACGCGGGCGTTGCGGTCGGCCGTCCACTCGCCGAGGTGGGCGTCGAGCCGGTCGTGCGCGGCGCGTCGCCCGTCGGCGGTCGCGAGCTCGGGATCGGCCGCCCAGGCGGGGTCGCCCAGGAACCGGCGCAGCGCGTCCCAATGCTCGTCGGTCGCGACGGCGATGGCGACCCACTCCTCGTCGCCCGCGCAGCGGTACACGCCCTGCGGCGCGCTCACCGGGCCGCGGTTGCCGTCACGGGTGAGCAGGGTGCCCGACGCCTGGTGCTCCACGAGCACCTCGGCCGCCGCGTTGAGCGCGGCCTCGATCATCGTCGCCTCGACCAGTCGGCCGTCGCCGGTGCGATCGCGCTCGCGCAGCGCGAGGATGGTGGCGAGCACCGCGTGGGCCCCGGCGAGCGGGTCGCACGCGCCCCGGTGCAGCACCGGCGGTCCGTCGGCCCACCCGGTGACCCAGGCCATGCCGGTGATCGACTCCATCGTCTGCGCGAACCCGGTGCGCTCGCGCCACGGGCCGTCGAGCCCGTAGGCCGGCATGCGGGTCATCACCAGGCGGGGGTTGGCCTCGTGCAGCACGTCGAAGGTGAGACCGAAGTTGTCCATCACCCGGGGCGTGTAGTTCTCGATGAGCGCGTCGGACTCCGCCGCGAGGCGGAGCAGCAGGTCCTTGCCCTCCTCGCGGGTGAGGTCGAGCGTGATGCCCCGCTTGGTGTTGTTGGCCCCGTGGAAGATGAAGCCCCACTCGTACCACTGCTCGGTGGGGGGCTGCTTCGTGGCGGAGTAGCGCATGAGATCGGGCCGGGTGACCGACTCCACCTTGATCACGTCGGCGCCGAGCAGGGCGAGCAGGTGCCCGCCCGCCGGCCCGGCCCACCACGCCGTGAGGTCGAGGATCCGCACGCCGTCGAGGGGGAGTCGCCGGTCGCCGGTGGGGGCGGTGCGATCCCGGGGGTGCCAGTCGATCGTGCCCGCGTGCTCGCCGAGCGCGGGCGCCTTCGCGAACGGCCGGGGCTCCACACCGGAGATCTTGTACGGAGCCCGGGGCTGCACGAACCGGCCCGACGGCGACGGCACGAACGCGCCCCGCACCTGGAAGTGGTCGAAGGTGGTGACGGTCGCGCCGTTGCCCACCGGGCCGCTCGGGATGCGCAGCTCCTCGGCCTCGGCCAGCACCTGCGCGCTCGGTCGGGGCGTCGTGTACTCGTGGGCCATGGCGAGGAACTCGTCGCGTCCGGCCCAACGGCTGGGGTGGCGGAACCAACGCTCGTCGTCGAGCAGGTCGGGGCGGCCGATGAGCACCATGAAGTCGCTGAGCTGCTGGACGCTGTTGGTGGTGAAGCACACGTAGCCGTCGGCCGTCGGCTCGATCGAGGGCACCTCGACCGTGCGGGTGGGCCGCACCGGCGGCGGCCAGCCGACCATGTCGGCCATCAGCGCCGTGTAGGTGTTCATGGTGAGCGACATCACCGCGAGCAGCGCGACGTCGACGTGCTCGCCATGGCCGCTGCGCTGGGCCTCACGCAGCGCGGCGGCCGCGGCGACCGCCGCGTAGACGCCGCCGACCCACTCGCCCATGCGCCCGCCCGCGTAGAAGGGCGGCGCGTCGGGCAGTCCCCGGCCGGCGATCGACCCGCACTCGGCCTGGATCGTGAACTCGGTCGCCGGACGGTCGCGCCAGGGCCCGTCCTGGCCGAACGGGCTGATCGACACCACCACGAGCGACGGGTTGCGCTCCAGGAGCGGCGCGACGGGGAAGGTGCCCGGCGCCGCGTCGTGCACCACGATGTCGGCGTCGACGCAGAGGTCCACCACCTCGGGATCGGTGATGGTGCCGACGATCCCACGCTTGGTGGTGTTGCAGAACTCGAACAGCGCGCCCGTGCCCTGGGCCGCCGACGGGCCCCAGCGCCGCAGCGGGTCGCCGGCGGGCGGCTCGACCTTCACCACGTCGGCGCCGGCGTCGGCCAGGAGCTTGGTGCAGTACGGCCCCGCGATCTCGGTCGACAGGTCGACCACCCGGATTCCGTCGAGCACTGTCCCCCCTCGGTCGCGCCGTCGGCCTCGGCGCGGGCGGCCGGCGCCGGGCCGTTCGTGCGTGCGGATCATGGCACCGGCCCCGGGACGGTCGCCAAGCGCCCCGGGTCAGCGGCTCCCTGCCGCGCGGCGGGCCTCCCGCACGACGGCGCGCTCGAGCCGGGTGGTGTCGATGGACGACTCGTCGGCCTGGTTGGTCGCGATCGTGAACGCGAGGTCGCGGTCGGGGCAGGCGTAGGCAACCGTGCCCCAGAAGCCGGGGTGGCCCCAGCAGGGGACCCCGGCGATCCGGTACCGGAACAGGCCGAGCGCCCCGCCCTCGGCCCGGCCCGGGCGCGAGACCGTCCGCATCGTCTCGAGCGTGGCCGGGTCGGCGAAGACGTCGCCGTCGAAGAGGGCACGGAAGAAGGTGGTCACGTCGCCGACGGTCGACACCAGTCCGCCCCCGCCGTAGAGGTCGTAGGAGGGGTGCAGCGTGGCGCCGTCGAACTCCCGCCCGTCGTACTGGTGCGCGAGCGGCGGGAGACCCGGCGGGGCGGCTTCCAGCGCCTCCCACCAGGTGTCGGCCAGCCCGAGCGTGTCGAAGTCGAGCACGGTGCGGACGGCCGTGCCGATGTCGACGCTGGTGGACCGCTCGATGATCTCGCCGAGGAGGACGTAGCCGGTGTCGGAGTAGTGGAACTTGGCGCCGGGCGGGGCGAGGGGCTCGCCGTGGTCCACCGCGAGCCGGACCTGCTCCTCCCGCGTCCACAGGTGTGACGGATCGGCAGCAGTGCGGGCGTCGTACGCGGCGCTGCTCGCGTAGTCGAAGAGGCCTGCGGTGTGGCCGAGCAGCTGGCGGACGGTGATCCGGTCGATGGGGTAGCGGTCGGCGGCCAGGATCGCCGCGGTCCGGGGCGACAGGAGGGTGTCGATCGGGGCGTCGAGGTCGAGGCGGCCCTGCTCGGCCAGCTTCAGGGCCGTCGCGGCGACGAAGGTCTTGGTGACGCTGGCGATGCGGAACGGCGTGTCGACGGTGAGTGGCCGTTTCGTCGCGACGTCGGCGTACCCGGCAGCCACCGCGAGGGCGAGCCCGGGTGCCCGCGCGTCCACTGCCTCGCCGGGCATCTCCGGATGGTCGCGCAGGTCGCGGGCCACCACCGCCGCGACGCGTGTGTCGGGCGCGTCGCGCGTGTCGGGCGCGTCGCCGGCGGCGCCGGCCGGGGCTGCAACCGCGCCGGTGAGCGCGAGCAGCCCGACCACGGCCAGGAGTCGTCCGCCGTCGCCGGGCACGAGGTCCACCGTAGGCCCTCCACCGAGGGTTCGGCGGGTCGGGCTCGTCGGTGCAGGTGGGGACGCTCGCTACGCTCCGGCTCGTGACTCCACTGCGCATCGGGATCCTCGGGGCGTCGCGCATCGCGCCGACCGCCGTGCTGGAGCCCGCGGCGAAGATCGACGGCGTCGAGGTGGTGGCCGTCGCGGCCCGGGACGCCCGGCGGGCCGAGCACTACGCCCGCAAGCACGGGATCTCGTCGGTGCACGCGTCGTACGAGGCGCTGGTGAGCGACCCCACGATCGACGCCGTCTACAACCCGCTGCCCAACGGCCTCCACGGTCACTGGACCATCGCCGCGCTCCGGCAGGGCAAGCACGTGCTGTGCGAGAAGCCGTTCACCGCCAATGCGGAGGAGGCCCTCGCGGTGAAGGCGGTCGCCGACGAGACCGGCCTCGTGGTGATGGAGGCGTTCCACTGGCGCTACCACCCGCTCGCCGACCTCGTGGTCGCACTCGTGCAGGAGGAGGCGATGGGCCGGGTCCAGCACATCGAGGCCCGGGCGATCATCCCGTACTTCAAGCCCGGTGACATCCGCTTCGACCTCACCCTCGCCGGTGGCTCGCTCATGGACATGGGGTGCTACGCCGTGCACCAGGTCCGCACCGTCGCCGGCGCCGAGCCGGCGGTCGTGCGGGCGACGGCGAAGGAGAAGTCGCCGGGGATCGACCGATGGATCCGAGCCGGCCTGCGTTGGCCCGACGGGCGCACCGGCCGCATCACCGTGGCGATGTACAGCCTGGCCCGCCCGATGATCGACCTGCGGGTGCAGGGTGACTTCGGCCTGCTGTCGGTGCTCAATCCCACGCGGCCCCACAGCTTCAACCGGGTGAGTCTCAAGCTGCGTGAGCGGAAGCTGGGCGACGAGCCCCGCCGGCAGATGGTCAAGGGCGAGGGGAGCACGTACTGGTACCAGCTGCGAGCGTTCCACGCCGCGGTGCGCGAGGGTGGGCCGGTGCTCACCCCGCCGGCCGACTCGGCGGCCAACATGGCCCTGATCGACGCCATCTACACCGCGGCCGGGATGCTGCCGCGCCTGCCCACGCCGGTGGGGACGTGAGCGCGCCGGATCAGGGCGGTCCGGGGCCGGAGGCGCCCGGCGTGGGCGACGCGGGCACGTTCGTCCGCACCGACGTCGAGTTCTCGGCGCGCGACGGCACGGTGCTCCGGGGCTCGCTGTACCGGCCCGCCGGCGCGTCGGCCGGCGCACCGGTCGCGGGCGTGGTGATGGCCCATGGCTTCTCGGCCACGAAGGAGATGGGTGTCGAGCAGATGGCCGACGCGCTCGCCGCGGCCGGGTTCGCGGTGCTCGCCTACGACCACCGCAACCTCGGCGCGAGCGACGGCGAGCCGCGCCAGGAGATCGACATCTGGGCCCAGGCCCGCGACTACCGCGTCGCGTTCGAGCGGCTGGCGGCCGAGCCGGGGATCGACGCCGACCGGATCGCGCTCTGGGGGTCGAGCTTCAGCGGGGGAGAGGTGCTCGTGGTGGGGGCGGCCGACCGGCGGGTCGCCGCGGTGGTGGCCCAGGTGCCCTTCGCGGGGATCGCGGAGGACTACGACGACGACGAGCTGGCGGCGTGGCCCGTCCTGCGCGACGCGCTCCTGGCCGGCACCCCGGGCGATCCCGTCGACCCGTTCGGGCCCATCCCGGTGGTCACCGAAGTGGCGGGCGAGCCCGCGTTCCTCGGTCAGCCGGAGTCGTGGCGCTGGTTCGCCCAGTGGGGCGACCGACCCCGGTCGCGATGGTGCAACGAGGTCACCGTGCGCAACGACGGCGGCCCGTTGTCCTTCGACCCGGGGCTCGCGGCCGCGCACGTCTCGCCCACGCCGCTGCTGATGATCGTGGCCGACGAGGACCGGGTCGCCCCGGCCAGCATCGCGCTGGCGGCATTCGCCCGGGCCGGCGAGCCGAAGGAGCTCGTGATCGAGCCCGGCGACCACTTCGTGCCGTACGACGGCGAGGGGTTCGCCCGCGCCCGCGACGCCACCATCGCGTTCCTGAGGAGGCATCTCGGATGACCGAGCACGCGTCGCGCCTGGAGGCGTGGTTCCGTGACAACGAGCCCGACGAGTCGATCGTCCCCGCCGCGACCGTCGTCATCGTGCGCGACGGCGCCGACGGCATCGAGACGCTGATGCTGCGCAAGAACTCGAAGCTCGCGTTCGGCGGCATGTGGGTGTTTCCCGGCGGCCGGATCGACGCCGAGGACATGGAGGGCGCGCCCGACGCCGAGACCGCCGCGCGCCGGGCCGCCGCGCGCGAGGCGGTCGAGGAGGCGGGGATGGCCGTCGTGGTCGAGGAGCTGGCGTGGTTCGCGCACTGGACCCCGCCGGCACTCGCACCCCGGCGGTTCGCCACCTGGTTCTTCGTCGGACCGGCCGCAGCCGACCATGTCGTGACGATCGACGGTGGGGAGATCCACGACTCCGACTGGATGCGTCCCGCCGACGCGCTCGTGCGCCGCGATGCGGGAGAGGTGGAGCTCGCCCCGCCCACGTGGATGACGCTGCGCTACATGAGCGACTTCGCCCACGTGGCGACGCTCATGGCCGACGCCCACGCCCGGGACCCCGAGGTCTACGAGACAACCATCGTGAAGGGCGACGACGGGCTGGTGGCGATGTGGGCCGGCGACGCCGGCTACGAGGCCCAGGACCCGTCGCTCCCCGGCCCCCGTCACCGCCTCCACATGAGCCGCACCACCTGGACCCTCGACCGCACCATCTGACGCCCCCCACCCGCGCCGATGCGCTTCTCACCGTCGATGCCGCCCGTGCTTATGCGCTTCTCACCGTCGATGCCGCCGACGTATCGACGGTGAGAAGCGCATCGGGGGTCAGGGGATGGGGGAGCCGTCGAGGTTCCTGGGGGTGATGCCGAGCTCGGCGAGCAGGGGGCCCGAGAGCACGATCCGCCCGGTGAGCACGGCGGGGTCGGTGGTGCACAGCGCGAGGATCGCCTCGACCATGACCTCCATCGGCTCGACCAGAGCGGGGTTGCGGGCCATGAGGTCGGCCACGAGCGCGTCGGCACCCGGGGTGCGCACCGCGGCCACCGGCGCGACCGAGTTCACCGCGATGCCGTCGGCGTACAGCTCGCTCGCGAGTCCGGTCGTGTACCGCTCGAGCGCCGCCTTCGACGACCCGTAGGTCGCCGCCGTGGCGCCGACCGACTGCCCGGCCGGGAACGGCGGGCCCGCGGGGTGACGGGAGGTCACGCTCGACACGTTGACGATCCAGCCCGCGCCCTTCGCGCGCATCCCGGGGATCACCCCTTGCGCGAGGTCGATCGGCGCGTGCACGTTGAGCTCGTACATCACCCGTCGGCGCTTGAGCGAGATCTCCGGCGTGGGGAGGTAGAACGCGGCCGCCGCGTTGTTGACGAGGATGTCGACGGGCCCGAGCGCGGCCTCGGTTTCCGGAACGATGCGGGCCCGATCGTCGCCGTCGGCGAGGTCGGCCACGATCGCGACGGCCCGCCCGCCCGCGGCCTCGATCCGCTGCACCGTCTCGCGCAGCGAGCCCTCGAGGGTCGGGTGTGCGTCGGCCGTGCGCGCGGTGACCGCGACGGCCGCCCCCTCCGCCGCGAGGCGGTACGCGACGGCCGCGCCGATCCCGCGGCTCGCCCCGGTGACGAGTGCGACCTTGCCCTCGCAGGTGCCCATCGCGGCCGCCCCCGACTAGCTGTCCGACTCCACCCGCTGCGTCACCTGGGGTCGCGGGCTCCCGGTCGTCGTCATCAGCTCGCTCCCGAGGCCTGCTCGGCCACTCGCTTCTTCGCCGCCAGCCAGCCCTTGATCATCGCCCCGAACTCGACCGGGTTGTAGATGTCCTCCTCATAGGAGAACAGGCCGTCGCCGGCGTAGTGGAGCTTGGTCCAGTTGATCTCGCGGTGGACGCTTCCGTCGCCCGGGTCGCGCATCACGTTCCAGATCGCGCAGATGACCCAGCCCTGCTCCTCGTCGATCACGTACCAGTCGGCGGGGAAGTCGATCATGTCGCAGTTGATCGGCTCGCTCATGGTCGCGGAGATCCACTCGAGGATCTGCGGGCGACCCTCGAAGCGCCCGTAGTGGTGCTCGTAGTACTGGGCGTCCTCGGTGAAGCACTCGGACCACTGCGTCCAGTCGCCGGTGGCGCAGGCGTGCTCGGCGGCCGCCTGGAACTTCTTGAACGCGGCGTCGATCTCGTCGCGGGTGTAGCTCATCGTCTCCCCCTCGGAACCGGAATCCCGCCGGACGCTAGTCGCACCGGACCGGCGCTTCGTCCGACGGCGGTGCCGGGTCGCTCGGCGAGCCGCGCCGCCGCGCCGCCCGGCACGTCCACGGCACGACCGCGGCACGACCGCGGACCGCGCCGCGCTCGGGATGCGCACTCGACCGCGTGCCCCTACGATCGGCGCACCGAGGGGGACAGCCACGTGACGACGGGGGGAACGGGCAGCACAGGGGTTGCGCCCGTCCCGCGCGCGGTGTGGATCGTGTTCGGCGGGTTGATGATCGGCAACGCCCTGTCGTCGCTCGACACCACGATCGTCGCCACCGCGTCGCCGACCATCGTCGGCGACCTCCACGGCATCAGGGAGCTGTCGTGGCTGGCGACCGCGTACCTCCTCACCGCGATGGCGAGCACGCCGCTGTACGGCAAGCTGGGCGACCTCTACGGCCGCAAGCGGATCTTCCTGTTCGCGCTCGTGGTGTTCATGGTCGGCTCGATCCTGTGCGGCATGGCGCAGTCGATGGGGCAGCTCATCGGGTTCCGGGCGGTGCAGGGCCTGGGCGCGGGCGGGCTGATGTCGCTCCCGTTCGCGATCCTCGGCGACCTCGTGCCCACCCGTGACCTCGCGAAGTTCATCGGCTACTCGAGCATTGTGTTCCTGGTGTCGAGCGTGGGCGGCCCGATCCTCGGCGGGATCTTCTCCGAGCACCTGTCGTGGCGGCTCGCCTTCTACATCAACGTGCCCCTCGGGCTCGTGGCGATCTACGTCGTGGGTCGCTACCTGCACGCCCCGGTGAAGCGCACCGAGCACAAGGTCGACTACCAGGGAGCACTGCTGCTCGTCGCTGCGATCACCTGCTTCGTGCTCCTCACCGACTGGGGCGGCACGAAGTACGGGTGGGTGTCCACACCGATCCTCGGTCTGGGTGCGGCCACCGTGCTGTTCGCGGTGATGTTCGTGTTCCGGGAGCGCCGCGCGCCCGAGCCGGTGCTCCCAGGGCGCATGTTCCGCACGGGCACCGCCAAGCTCGCCGCGGGGCTCAACTTCGCGACGGGTCTCGCGTTCTGGCCGGCGCTGTACTTCTCCGCCGCGTTCCTGCAGTACGTGCACGGCGTGAGGCCGGGCGTCGCCGGGCTCTACGTCGCGCCGTTCATGGTCGGCGCGGTCGGCGGCAACCTCGTGTCGGGCCGGGCGATCGCCAAACGGGGCACATACCGCAAGTGGCCGATCGCCGGTGGCGTCTTCTGCATCGCCGGTGGGGTCCTACTCGGCGTCTCCCAGACCGACACGTCGCTGGTGGTCATGCTGGGCGGCGCGGCGATCGTCGGCTTCGGGGTGGGCTTCACCATGCAGACGGTGCTGCTGGTGGCGCAGAACGAGGTGGAGCTGCGCGACATCGGCGTGGCCACGTCGACCAGCTTCCTCGCCCGGCAGATGGGCGGGACGATCGCGCTGGCGGCACTCGGCGGGCTGCTCAACAACCGCCTCGCCCACTGGATCCCGCGCCTGACCCCGGCCGACGCGGACCTCGACCTCGAGTCGCTGCGCGGAACCCCGCAGAAGATCCGCGAGCTCGCTCCCGCGGTGGCCGACGGCGTGATCGAGTCGTTCTCCCGGTCGCTGTCGGTCGTGTTCTGGTGTCTCGTCCCGGTCGGGATCGTGTGGCTCGTGCTGGCCCTGATGCTGCCCGATCGGCCGCTGCGCTCCGACGACGTCGTCGAGCTCGACGCCCGCGACGACACCGGGCTCGCCGCCACCGCCCTGGAAGGGCACGGCGGGTTCTAGGTGTTCCCGGCCGGGTACAGCTAGAGCTCGGGGGCGAGGGAGGCGAGGAGCTCGTGGGTGCGGCGCATCGAGTCGACTCGGGCCTCGGGGTCGGCGCCGAGCGCGAACACCGTCGCCGCGAGGTCGGTGACGCCCGCGTCGCGGAACGACGCCAGCTGCGCGGTCACCTCGGCCTCGGTGCCGACGACCGCCACGTCGGCCGGCCCGGCGGCGTCGCCCGTCGCGAGGATGCGCTGGTAGGTGGGGATCGCCTCGTAGACGGCGAACACCTTGGCCGCCCGCTCCCGCGCCTCGGCGGCGTCGTCGCACACGCACACGGGCAGGCCCGCCACCACCCGGGGCGCGGCCCGGCCCGCCTCCATCGCACCGTCGTGGAGGTGGGGCACGACGTGCTCGGCCACCGAGCGGGTGTCGGTCATCCACGTGATCGTCCCGTGGGTGCGGCTCCCGGCCAGGCGCAGCATCTTGGGCGCCAACGCGGCGAGCAGCACGGAGACGGGGGCGCCACCCGGTACGTCCAGGAGGGCGTTGACCCGGTACTCGCCGCCCTCGTAGTGCACCTGTCCGGGGCCGGCGAACGCGCGGTCGAGCACCTCGAGGTACTCGCGGGTGTTGGTGTACGGCTTCGCATAGCTGAGGCCGTGCATGTTCTCGATCACGACCGGGTGCGACGGCCCGATCCCCAGCGCCAGGCGCCCGCCGCACGCGGCCTGCACCGACAGTGCCTGCTGGGCCATCGCCAGCGGGTGACGGGGATAGGTCGGCATCACCGCGGTGCCGAGCTCGATGCGCTCGGTCACCTGCGCGGCGAGCACCAGCGCCGTGAGGCCGTCGAGGCTCCACGGGATGTGGGGGACCCACGCGCTGGTGAACCCCTGCTCCTCCACCCAGCGGGTCCGCTGCTGCAGCTCGTCGACGCCGGTGCGCTCGCCGCCGGTGTCGGACACGAAGATCCCGATCCGCATCGGGTCACCTCCTCGTTGCACGGTCGCGCCGGCGGGACCGGACGCGCCTCAGGGATGGAAGCCCGCCACCACCTCGGCGAGGGTCTCGGGGTCGGTGGTGTACGGCATCGACAGGCCGACCCGGTCGACGGTGCCCGCGTATCGGGCCTCGAGCGCCGTTGCGATCTCGCCCGGCGCGGCGCGCACCACGAGCGTGTCGACGACCTCGTCGGTGAGCAGCGCCGGGAGGTCGGCCCAGCGGCCCTGCTTCGTGAGGGCGTTGAGCTCGGTCTGCAGGTCGCCCCAGCCGTGCGCGTCGAGCGTCACCCGGTAAGCCGGGGTGGAGCCGTAGAACGCGAGCAGCATCCGCACCCCGGTCTCGGCCTGCTCGAGCTCCTCGTCGGTGCGGCCGGTGGCGACGATCGGGCAGGCGTGCACGACGAAGTCGTCGCGCGCACGTGCGGCCTCGAGCAGCCCGGCCTCCACCGCGGGGGCCACGTGGTCGGCGATGTAGGTGCCGGAGTGGAACGGGTGGATCAGCAGCCCGCCCGCGATCTCGCCGGCCAGCCGGCACATGCGGGGGCCGAGCCCGGCGAGCCAGACCGGCGGCGGGCCGTAGGGGTTGGGGCCGGGGTCGAACATGGGGGTCATCAGGGTGTGGTGGTAGTGCTCGCCCCGGTACTGGAGGGGCGTGCCGTCCTGCCAGGCGGTCTGGATGGCCCGGATGGCGAGGATGAGGTCGCGGACCTGGCCGACGGGGGAGCCCGACCACGCCATGGAGTACCGGTTCTCGATGTGGGGACGGATCTGGGTGCCGACGCCGAGCACGAACCGACCGTGGGACATCGCCTGGAGGTCGTTGGCCGTGACCGCGAGGTCCATCGGGCTGCGGGCGAAGGCGACCGCGATGTTGGTGAGCAACGTGATGCGCGACGTGTGCTCCGCGGCCGGGACCAGTGGGAGGAACCCGTTGTGCGCGGCCTCGGCCGAGTACACGCCGTCGGCCCCGATCGCCTCGACCCCGGCGGCCCGGGCCGCCGCCCCCTCGATGCGCGGGCCCAGGTAGACGTCGACCTCCACGACCGGTCACCATAACGGCATGGAGCCGAGACCATGAGCAGCGAGATCGACGACCTGCGGACCCGGATCGAGCGCATCGAGGCCACCGAGCAGATCCGCCAGCTCGCGGCCCGCTACGCCCTGGCCCTCGACAGCCGTGACGTCGACGCGCTCGTCGCGCTGTTCGTCCCCGACGTGATCGCCGGCGACGGCCGCCAGGGCCGCGCGGCCCTGGCCGAGTGGTTCGATCCGGTCCTGCGGCCCTACGGGATCACGTTCCACCTGATCGGGAACCACATCATCAAGTTCGACGACGACGACCACGCCACCGGCGTCGTGTACTGCCGGCCCGAGCACGAGGTGGGCGACGACTGGATCGTCATGCCCATGCAGTACTGGGACCGCTACGAGCGGCGCGACGACTGCTGGTACTTCAAGAGCCGCAAGCCGTTCGTGTTCTACGCCGCCGACGTTCTCGAGCACCCCCTGCGGGTCGACGACCGGTTCCGCTTCCCCGGCAACCCCATGCTCGACCGGGCCGAGCTCCCCGAGCGCTGGGCGACCTGGCAGACCTTCTGGGCCCGCACCGGCTCCGAGTGACTCCCCGTCTGGCGTCGCCAGGTCGACCCATCGGGGATCCGGTGACGCCGGACGAGTGGTGAGGCTCAGCCGACGCCGCGGTCCTGACCCTCCCAGTACGGGGCGCGCAGGTCGCGCTTGAGGATCTTCATCGCGCCCGAGAGGGGCAGCGGGTCGGTGCGGAACTCCACCGACTTGGGGACCTTGTAGCCCGCGATCCGCTCCTTGGCGTGGGCGACGATCTCGTCCTCGGTGAGGGTCGTCCCCTCGGCCGGCACGACGATCGCGTGCACGGCCTCGCCCCACTGTTCGCTGGGGATGCCGATCACCGCGACCTGGGCCACGCCCGGGTACGTCGCGATCGCGTTCTCCACCTCGACGGAGTACACGTTCTCGCCGCCGGTGACGATCATGTCCTTCACCCGGTCGACGAGGAACAGGTAGCCGTGGTCGTCGAGGTAACCGGCGTCGCCGGTGTGGTACCAGCCGCCGCGGAAGGCCTCGGCCGTGGCCTCGGGCTTGTTCCAGTACTCCCGCATGTACATGCCGCCGCGGGCGCACACCTCGCCGGTCTCGCCCGGGGCCACCACGTTGCCCTCCTCGTCCTGGATCGACACCGTGACCCCGCGCAGGGCCCGACCGGCCGAGCGCAGGAGCGGGCCGCCCTCGCGGTGCTCGCGGGGACCGAGGCTCGTGAGCAGCGCCGAGCTCTCCGTCATCCCGTAGCCCTGGTAGAGGCCGAGGTCGGGGTACAGCGCCAGGAGCTGCTCGAGCAGCGCGACCGGCATCGGCGAGGCGCCGTAGGTGAGCGTGCGCAGCGACGCCAGCTTCTCGGGGCTGAAGCTCGGGTGCTGGAGCAGCATGCCGATCATCGTCGGGACCATGACGGTGGTCGTCACGCCGTCGCGGGCGATGACGTCGAGCACCTGCTCGGGGTTGAACAGCGGGATGAACGTCGACGTGGAGCCGGCGGCCGGGATGCCGAGGACGCCACCCATCGATGCCGCGTGGAACATCGGCGTCTGGTGCAGGTAGACGTCGGTCTCGTCGAAGTGCCACTGCATCAGCGCGTGGTAGAGGTTGAGCATCTCGGCCCGCTGGTCGAGCAGCACACCCTTCGGGAGGCCGGTGGTCCCGCCGGTGTACATCAGGATGACCGGGTCGTCCTCCTCGGGCTCGTCCGGGACGGTCGCCGCGCCGGCGGCGATCAGGTCCTCGTACTTCACGTCGTGGGGGGCGTCGCCCTCGCCCACGAGGACGACGGTCTCCACGCCGGCCGCGGTCTTCACCTGGTCGATGACGTTGGCGAACCAGGCGTCGACGAACACCACCCGGGCGCCGGAGTCGAAGAGGATGTACTCCAGCTCCACCGGCGCGAGCCGCAGGTTCAGTGGGTTGATGATCCCGGCGCCGAGGAACGCGGCGTGGTACTGCTCGAGGTACTGGTGCCCGTTGAGGGTCATCACCGCGAACCGGTCAGCCCGCTCCACGCCGAGGTCGTGCTTCAACGCGTGCGCGAGCCGGAACACCCGCTCCACGTGCTCGCCGTGGGTCGACCGGTAGTCGCCGTCGATGATCATCTCGCGGTCGTGGAACCGCTCGAGGCTCGGCAGCAGCTGCCGGTGGTAGACGAGCTCCTTCATCGGGATCCTCCCTGCGCGGTCAGCGTCTCGCGGCATCTGCCGCAGTCAGGTCCGCCCACCGTCGGGCGAGCGCATTCTTGTCCAACTTGCCCACTGCCGTCACCGGCAGGTCGTCGACGACCACGACCCGATCGGGGGCCTTGTAGTCGGCGATCCGCTCCGTGCACCACGTCCGCAGCACCTCGCTCGCGAGGGCGCCTCCGGATTCGTGAATCATATAGCCGGGCTCGACGGCGGGGTCGGGCACCACGAAGGCGACGCCGATCTCACCCAGCACCGGGTCCGGGCCGCCGATCACGGCCGCCCGCGCGATCGCGGGGTGCTCGGTGAGGACCGCCTCCACCTCGGTGGGATACACGTTGTACCCGCCCCGGATGTACATCTCCTTGAGCCGTCCGGAGAGCACGAGGTTGCCGTCGGGCCGCAGGCGGCCGAGGTCACCCGTGTGCAGCCACCCGTCGGGGTCGATCGCGGTCGCGGTGAGGTCGGGATCGCGCCAGTAGCCGCGCATCATGGCGGGCGACCGGCAGACGACCTCGCCCACCTCGCCGGCGGGGAGCGGCCGGCCGGCCTCGTCGACGATCCGCAGGTCGACCTCGGCGCGGGGCCGCCCCACGGTGGTCGCGACCACCTCGTCGGGGTCGCCGATCACGGTGCCGGAGATCACGCCGGCCTCGGTCTGCGAGTAGCCGTTGAGCACGGGCACGCCGAGCGACTCGCGCATCCGCCTGATCAGTTCGGGCGGCGCAGCGGCCGCGCCCGACGCGACGATCCGCAGGTGGGAGAGGTCGGCGCCGTCGACGTCGGCCCGGTCGAGGAGCAGGGCCCACTGGGTGGGGACGCCGGTCATCATCGTCACCCGCTCCTCGATGGCGACCCGCAGCGTCCCGGCGGCCGACCACGGCTGCGGGGCGATCACGAGGGTGACCCGGTTCTGGGTGAAGTTGTGGACCCAGCCCATGTAGCCCAGGTGGGGGAACGGAAGGCTGAACAGCGCTCGGTCGCACGGCGCGCTCATGTCGGTGGCGTTGCGGGCGATCGCCGCCATCGACGCGTGCGTGTACACCGCGCCCTTCGGTACCCCGGTGGTGCCACTGGTCCAGATGATGCAGACGGGGTCGGCGGGGTCGAGGGACGGGAGTCCGGGTGGGGGCGGGGCGGCGAAGGCCTCCTTCAGGGCCTCCACCGGGAGCACCGCGCCGGTGTCGACGCCCGGCGGGAGGGTGGCGCCGTCGCCCACCACGGTGACCGCGGGCGCGGTGCGGGCGACGATGCCGGCCTGCTCGGCCGGGCCCAGGCGGAGGTTGACCGCCGAGGTGATCGCACCCACCCGGGCCGCGCCGAAGTAGCAGGCCGCGAACTTGATCGACGTGGGCACCATGAGGCAGACCCGATCGCCGGGGCGCACCCCGTGGTCGAGGAGCGTGGCGGCGAAGCCGTCGGCCACCCGGTCGAGCCAGGCGTAGGTGGCCCGCTTGTCGTCGTGGACGTAGGCCTCGCGCTCGGGCTCCTCGACGGCCGCGGTGCGCAGGAGGTCGGCGAGAAGGGGCGTCGCCACGGGCGGGACCGTAATCGACCGGGCACCGGGCGAGGGCCCGCGACGGCGTGGCACGCGGTCCGGGGCACCGGGCGCGGACGAGCCGGAGGGCTAGATTTCGGCGCTCGTCGGGTTCCCGACGACTCCCACCGACCGACCGTCGAGAACCACCCGAGGTGCAGCCATGGCCGGGCCCGTCATCACCGACTACGTCAGCCTCTGGGACCTCATCGAGCAGCGGGCCGCGCGCACCCCCGACCACGTGATCGCCTCCGACGAGGACGGTCGGGAGCTCACCTGCGCCGGCTACCGCGACCAGGCCCTGAAGGTCGCCGCGGGCCTCCAGGCGCTGGGCGTCGGCAAGGACGTCAACGTGTCGTGGCTCCTCCCCACCTGGCTGGAGTCGTTCGTGCTCGTGGGCGCGCTGGCCCGACTCGAGGCGATCCAGAACCCGATGCTGCCGATCTACCGCGACAGGGAGGTCCGGTTCATCACCCAGCAGACGGGCGCGAAGCTCATCGTCACCCCGTCGGTGTGGAAGGGCTTCGACTACGAGGCGATGTGCCGCGAGGCCGCGGCCGAGAAGCCCGACCTCCAGGTGCTGGTGTGCGACAAGGTGCTCCCCGAGGGCGACCCCGCGACCCTGCCGCCGTTCACCCCGGTGCCCGACGCCGCGTCGGCGCCGATCCGCTGGATCTTCTACTCCTCGGGCACGACCGCCGACCCGAAGGGCGCGAAGCACACCGACCCGTCGGTGCGGGCGTCGGCCGATGCCATGACCGACAGCCTGTCGCTCACCGACGACGACGTGTTCGGCCTCGTGTTCCCGTACACGCACATCGGCGGGCAGACCTGGACGTTCTCCGCGCTGATGTCGGGCTGCAAGCTCGTCTTCATCGAGGCGTTCGTGCCCGCGACCGCGATCCCGGTGATGCAGGAGGAGCGCATCACGGTCGCCGGCGCGGGCACGCCGTTCCACATGGCCTACCTCGACGCCCAGCGCGCGCTGCCTGCGGGAGAGGTGCTGTTCCCCGAGGTCCGGGTGTACTGCGGCGGCGCGTCGCCCAAGCCGCCCCAGCTCCACTACGACATCGTGGCGGAGATGGGCGACAGCGTCGGCATCTGCTCGGGCTACGGCCTCACCGAGTTCCCGATCGCCACGATGGCCTACATCTCCGACGTCGACGAGGAGCTCGCCCACACCGAGGGCCGCCCCGGACCCGACGTGCGGATCAAGGTCGTGACCCTCGACGGCCGGGTCGCCGGCCCGGGCGAGGAGGGCGAGATCCGCACCAAGGGCCGCCAGATGTTCAAGGGCTACGTCGACGCCTCGCTCGACGAGAAGGCCTGGGACGAGGACGGCTGGTTCCACACCGGCGACCTCGGCTACCTCAACGACGCGGGGAACATCGTGATCACCGGTCGGCTGAAGGACGTCATCATCCGCAAGGGCGAGAACATCTCGGCGAAGGAGGTGGAGGACCTCCTCTTCACCCACCCGAAGATCGCCGACGTCGCGGTGATCGGCCTGCCCGACCCCAAGCTGGGGGAGCGGTGCTGCGCGGTGATCCAGCCCGCCGATCCCGCCGACGCGCCAACGCTCCCGGAGGTCTTCGAGTTCTGCAAGGCCGCGGGCTTGATGACCCAGAAGATCCCCGAGCAGATCGAGATCGTCGCCGTCCTGCCCCGCAACCCCGCCGGCAAGATCCTCAAGAACGACCTGAAGCAGGCCTACGGGGCCTGACGTCGGAGCGGGGAGGCACGCCCGTAGCCTGCCCGGGTGCGCGTGCGACGACTGGTCCTCCTGCTCGTGGCCGCCGGGCTGCTCGCCGGGGCGCTCCCGGGGGCGGCGGGGGCCCGGACCGACGCCGGCGGGACCCTGCGCTGGCGGTCGTGCGGCGGCGGGTTCGAGTGCGCGACGCTCACCGTTCCCTGGGACGACGCCGCCCCCGGCGGGCCCTCCGTCGACCTCACGCTCGTCCGCCGGCCCGCCCGCGACCAGGAGGGTCGCATCGGCTCGCTCGTGCTCAACCCCGGCGGTCCCGGTGGCTCGTCGGTCGAGTTCGTGCGGAGCGTCGCCGGTCAGCTGCCGGACGCCCTGCAGGACCGTTTCGACATCGTGGGGTTCGACCCGCGGGGATCGGGCCGGAGTGACCCCGTGGAGTGCGGGTACGACATGGCCGAGCTCTACGCGCTCGACTTCTCCCCCGACGACCAGGCGGAGCGCAACGTGCTGGTCGCCGGCATGCAGGACTTCGTCGATGCCTGCGTCGCGGCCAACGGCGAGTACCTCCGCCACGTCTCGACCGACGACACGGTGCGCGACCTCGACAAGGTTCGGGCCGCGCTGGGTGACGAGCGGCTCACCTTCCTCGGCTACTCGTACGGCACCTACATCGGCGCGAAGTACGCCGCGGCCTACCCCGACCGCGTGCGGGCACTGGTGCTCGACGGTGCCGTCGACCCGTCGATCTCCTCGAAGGACATGCAGGTGCAGCAGGCCGCCGGCTTCGAGGGCGTGCTCGACGGCTTCCTGGCCTGGTGCGCCGAGCACCGCCGCTGCGCGTTCCACCGCGACGGGCGGACGGCCCGGGCGTTCGACCGCCTGGCGGCCCGCATCGACCGCGAGGGCCTGCCCGTTCCCGGCACCCGACGCACGCTGTCGGGCACCGAGTTCGAGCTCGGCATCGGGGCGATCGGCTACGAGGGCCGGGCCGGCTACGACTACCTCGGCGAGGCGCTCGACGCGGCGGATCGGGGCGACGGCGCGGCGATGGCCGACCTGTCCGACTCGTACACCGAGCGCAACGCCGACGGCTCCTACGGCGCCATCCAGGACGCGTTCCTGGCGATCTCCTGCGCCGACGGGCCGGCACCCGGCACCGTGGCCGACGTGGCCGACATCGAGGCCGCGGCCGCATCGGCGGCGCCGCGGACGGGTCCCGGAATCGTCAACAACTCGCTCGCCTGCGCGCTCTGGCCGTTCCCGGGGAAGGCCGCCGCCCCGGTCTCGGCACCGACCGCGCCCCCGATCGTGGTCATCGGCACCCGGCGCGACCCGGCCACGCCCTTCGCGTGGGCGAAGTCGCTGGTGGCCCAGCTCGGCGGCGACGCGACGCTCATCAGCGCGCCCGGGGCCCAGCACACCTCGTTCGGGCTCGGCAACGCCTGCGTCGACGGCGCGGTGACCCGCTACCTCGTCGACCTCGAAGCCCCGACGAAGACCCTCGTCTGCTGAGGCGGAGGAGACCTCCCCGAAGCGGGCTCACTAACCTGCGGCGGCGATGGACCTTCGCTACTCACCGTCCGACGAGGCCTTCCGGGCCGAGCTGCAGGCGTGGCTGGCGGCCACCCTGCCGACGCTCCCGCCCGAGCCCCCCCGGGACGACTGGCCCGCGCGCGTCGTGTACGACACCGACTGGCAGAAGCGGCTCTTCGACGCCGGCTACGCCGGGATGTCGTGGCCCAAGGAGTACGGCGGGCGAGACGCGCCGCCGAGCGAGCAGCTGATCTTCCTCGAGGAGTGCTCCAACGCGAAGGCGCCCTACGTGGGCGTCAACTTCGTCGGCACCCTGCACGCGGGCCCCACGATCATCGCCGAGGGCACGCCCGAGCAGAAGGCGAAGCACATCCCCAAGATCCTCCGGGGCGACGAGGTCTGGTGCCAGTGCTTCTCGGAGCCCGACGCCGGCTCCGATCTCGCCGCGCTGCAGACCCGCGCGGTGCGCGACGGCGACGACTACGTCGTGACCGGGCGCAAGATCTGGTGCTCGTTCGGGCAGGTCGGTGAGTACGGCGAGCTGCTCGCCCGCACCGACCCCGACGTGCCGAAGCACAAGGGCATCTCCTGGTTCATCCTCCCCATGGACCTTCCCGGCATCGAGATCCGGCCCATCGAGACCATCCTCGGCTCCTCCGAGTTCTGCGAGGTGTTCCTCGACGAGGTGCGGGTGCCGGCGGAGCAGATGGTGGGTCAGGAGAACGACGGCTGGCGGGTCACCAAC
>VGCA01000006.1 GCA_016870245.1 Actinomycetota bacterium
GGTCACCGTGCTCGAACGGGCGCCGCACCTCGGCGGCACCACGGCGATCTCGGGCGGCGTGGCCTGGATCCCGGCCAGCGACGTCGCCCGGACGGCCGGCGTCGACGACTCCCCCACGGCCGCCCTCACCTACCTGCGCGCCCTCGGCCTGGGCGACTACGACGACGCGCCCGCGACGGTCTTCGCCCACGACGCCGCCCGCGTCGCCCGCACGATCGAGGCGACGACGCCGATCGAGTGGGTGCTCCTGCCCGACTGGCCCGATTACCAGAGCCACCTGCCCGGCGGCCTCGCCGGCGGGCGCTCGATCTGGCCCGCGCCCCTGGCGGCACCGCCCGACCTCGCGCGCCGGATCCAGCCGACCCCCGAGGTCCCGGATCTCCCCGACCTGCCCGTCGTCGCCGACGCGCCGGTCACCGATGCGGTCGTCCTGCGCGGCCCGGTGCGGGGGCGGGCCCTCGTCGCGGGCCTGGCGATGGCGCTGTCCGAGCGCGGCGTCGAGCTGCGCACCGGCGCCCGGGTCCGGCGCCTCGACCTCGATGGCCAAGGCGGGGTGCGCGGGGTCGTGCTGGACCGTGCTGAGTCCGTTCCCGGTGCCGTGGTGCTGGCGACCGGCGGGTTCCAGCACGACGCCGCGCTCGCCCGCACGTTCCTCCCCGCCCCCGGCATCGCTGCCCTCGGCCCGCCGGGCTGCGCGGGCGACGGGTTGCGGATGGCCCTCGGGGCCGGGGCCGCCCTCGGGAACATGGCCGACGCGTGGTGGATGCCCGCCATCCGGGTGCCGGGCGAGACGATCGACGACGCGCCCTTCTACCGCCCGCTCCACCACGAGCGGGCCCAGCCGGGATCGCTGATGGTGGACCGGGAGGGCCGCCGCTTCGTCGACGAGGCCCAGAACTACTGCGATGCCGGCCGGGCGATGCTGCGCTTCGATCCCGGCGCGTACGGCTGGCCGGCAGCCCCGGCCTGGCTCGTCTTCGATCGCGCCTACCGGGAGCGGACCGCCGTCGGGCCCCTCGCCCCCGGCGGCGACGACCCCGACTGGCTGATCCGGGCCGCTTCCGTGGCCGAGCTGGGCGCGGCGATCGGGGTCGATCCCGCCACGCTCACCGCCACCGTCGACCGGTTCAACCGGTTCGCGGCGGCCGGCCACGATCCCGACTTCGGCCGTGGCGCGCACCCCTACGACCGCTGGATCGGCGACGCCGCCGCGCCACATCCGAACCTCGCCCCGCTGGGCGCCGCGCCCTTCTACGCGCTCGAGGTGCTCCCCGGCTGCCTCGGGACCAAGGGCGGCCCCCGCACCGATGTCGACGGGCGGGTGCTGCGCGCCGACGGTGCATCGATCCCCGGCCTGTTCGCGGCGGGCAACGCCGCGGCGAGCCCGTTCGGCATCGGGACGCCCGGGGGTGGCGGGACGATCGGGCCCGCCCTCGTCTTCGGCACCCGCGCAGGAGAGGCGGCAGCCACGTGAGCGACACACCCACGACCCACGGCGCCACCGGCTACCAACGGGTCCTCGATTCCGACGTGCACCCGGCGCCGGCATCGCTGCGGGACCACGGCCAGGTCGACCTCGGGACCGGAGGCGTGTCCCGCGCCCGCTACGTCGATGCCGACTTCCAGCGGCTCGAGCACGAGCACCTGTGGTCGCGCGTGTGGCAGATGGCCTGTCGCGAGGAGCAGCTCGCCGAGCCCGGACGCGTCGTCGTGTACGAGGTCGGGGACCTCTCGCTCCTCGTGCTGCGCACCGGCGCCGGGACCATCCGGGCGTTCCACAACTCGTGCGTCCACCGCGGCACCCAGCTGCGCACCGCCGACGGCACCGTGGAGCGCCTGCGCTGCCCCTTCCACGGTTTCACCTGGGACCTCGACGGCGCGCTCTGCGAGCTCCCGTGTGCATGGGACTTCCCCCACGTCGACCCCGACGCGCTGCGCCTCCCCGAGGTCCGAGTCGCGACCTGGGGCGGGTTCGTCTTCGTGAACCCCGACCCCGACGCAAGCTCGCTCGACGAGTTCCTCGGGTCCCTTCCCACGCACTTCGCCCGCTTCCCGCTCGAGGACCGCTTCACCACCGCGCACGTGGCCAAGGTGCTCGACTGCAACTGGAAGGTCGGGCTCGAGGCGTTCCTCGAGGCGTTCCACACGTTCGCCGTCCATCCCCAGCTCGTCACCACCAGCGGCGACACGATCACCCAGTACGACGTGCCCCCCGACGAGCGCTGGAGCCGGATGGTCACGCCGGTCGGCGTCCCGAGCGAGCACGTGACCCGCGTGGTCGATGACCCCGAGATCCTGCGCAGCATGCTCATCACCCGCGACGACGCCGAGGTGGCGATCCCGGAAGGGTCGACCGTGCGCGCGGTGCTCGCCCACCGCGTCCGCACCGACCTCGCGACCCGCACCGGGCGCGACTTCTCCGACCTGTCCGACGCCGAGGCGATCGACGGCATCGAGTACTTCCTCTTCCCCAACTTCGTGCCGTGGGCCGGCTTCTTGACCCCGCTCGTCTACCGGTTCCGTCCCTGGGGCGACGACCCCGGGCGCTGCCTCATGGAGGTCATGCTCCTCGAGCCGCTCCCCGCCGGTACCCGCCCGGCACCGGCACCCCTCCACTTCCTCCACGACGGCGAGGGCTTCGCCGACGCGCCGGAGCTCGGCTACCTGGGCCCGATCCTCGACCAGGACACCCGCACCGTCGCGCGGGTCCAGCGGGGGCTGCGCGCGTCGCCGCGCACCGAGACCGTGCTCGCCCACACCCAGGAGGTGCGCATCCGCCACTTCCACCGGCTGCTCGAGGAGTACCTCCCGACCGACCCGGCGACCTGACCGTGCCGATCGCCCTCCGCCTCGCCTCGCCGACCACCGCGCTCACCGAGACGACCATCGGCGACATCGTGCGCCGGGCGGCCACGGAGGCACCCGACACGGTGGCGCTGGTCGACGGCGTGGCCGAACCCGCCGAGCGGGTGCGCTGGACGTACGCCGAGCTCCTGGCCCGGGCCGAGGCCCTCGCCCGGGGCCTCCTCGCGGACTTCGCGCCCGGCGACCGGCTCGCGGTCGCCCTGCCCACCACGCCCGAGTCGCTGCTGTGCACCTACGCCGCCGCGCTCGCCGGTCTGGTGGTCGTTCCCGTGAACCCGTTGCTGCGGCCGGGCGAGCTGGCGCACGTCCTCGGGCAGTCGGGTGCCGCCGGCATCGTCTGCGGCGACGCGCACCGTGACTACGACCTCGCCGGCGTCGTCGCCGAGGTGCGCGGCGCCCTCCCCGCGCTCCGCACGCAGCTCCCGGTCGCCGACCTCGACGCGCGTGCGGCGGCCGGCGACCCGCGGCGGGCGCTCCCGGTCGTGTCGCCACACGACGTCGCCCAGATCGTCTACACGTCGGGGACCACCGGCGCCCCCAAGGGCGCCTGCCTCTCGCATCACGGGATGACCCATGCCGCCCGCGCCGGGGCCCGGCGGTTCGCGATCCAGGCGGGGGACGTGTACGTGAATCCGCTCCCGACCTTCCACGTGGGCGGACAGGGCGTCGCGTTCTCGCTCGCCGACTCGCACGCCACCAACGTGATGGTCCGCACGTTCGACCCCGGGCTGGTGCTGGACGTCATCGAGTCGGAGCACGCCACGCTGATGGTCGGAGTGCCGACCATGCTCGGTGCGCTGCTCGACGAGCAGGCCGCGCGCCCCCGCGACCTGTCGTCGCTGCGCGCCGTCTCGTCGGGCGGAGCCGTCGTCCGCGCCGACCTGGTGCGGCGGGTCCGGACCGAGATGGGCGCGTCCGTCACGGTGGTCTTCGGACAGACCGAGTGCTGCGGGTTCGCCACCCAGACGCACCTCGACGACCCACCCGAGGTGATCGAGGCCACGCTCGGCACCGGACTCGACGGCATCGACGTGCGGGTGGTCGACCCCACGACCGGCGCCGTCATGGAGACCGGCGTCGACGGCGAGCTCGAGGTGCGCGGCCCCAACGTGATGCTCGGCTACCACGAGCAGCCCGACGCCACGGCCGCGGCCTTCCACGACGGGTGGCTCCGCACCGGCGACCTCATGACCATGGACGACCGTGGCTACCTGCGGATCACCGGGCGACTCAAGGACATGATCGTCACGGGAGGCGTCAACGTCTACGCCGCGGAGGTGGAGGCCGCGATCGCCGGCGACCCCGCGGTGGCCGAGGTCGCGGTCTTCGGCGTCGCGGACGAGCACTGGGGCGAACGGGTCGTCGCGGCCGTGCGCTTCGTGGATCCCCCGGCCGACGAGTCGGCCGCGCTCGCCCGGGTCGGCGCCGGACTCGTCGACCGCCTGGCACCGCACAAGCGTCCGAAGCAGTGGCTCGCGGTCGACGCGATGCCGGTCACGCCGTACGGGAAGGTGCAGAAGTTCCGGCTGCGCGAGCGGCTCGCAGGGCCTCGGCCTCGGGGGGAAGGGGCTGGCGGAACCTGACCCCGGCCGGCGGCGGAGCATCCACCCGGATCAGGGCGAGTCGCCACGAGGGCGATGATCCCAACGAGGCGCGCAACGCCCTCGTCACGAACCGTCCGAGCGGCACTGCTCCGGGTCGGGTCCGGACTCCGATCACCTCGCGGATCCGGGGTGGCAGCGTGGCGACCGCGGCCCGGAAGAGGAAGCCGTAGACGAGGCGCACCCCGAACGGGAGGGGCGGGCGGCGTAGGAAGTCGATCGCCTCGCGCTGACCCGGCGACGGGGCCAGCGCCGGGTGCTCGGCGATCCACCGCTCGAGCTCGGCCGCGGTCTCGGGGAGCGGCGCCGCGTGGTGGAGCGCCCCGAGCCGGGCCTGCTCCCGCGCGTACCGGTCGGCGTCCCCCGGGGCGAGCGGCTGCGCGCCGTAGACCTCGTAGGCGACGAGGAACGACTCCGCGAGCGAGTTGTGCACCCACGCGGCCATGTCGGGGGCGTCGGCGTCGTACGGCTCGGCCCGGTGCGAGAGCCCCTGCACCGGACGGTGGCGGCGGCGCACCGTGGCGATCGCGTGCCCTACCTCGGGCATGGCCCCGAAGGCGGTCGCGGTGACGTAGGCGGCGGTCCGCGACAGCCGCCCGAGCGGGTCGTTGCGGTAACGCGAGTGGTCGGACACGCCGGCGGCGACCTCGGGGTGGGCGGCCTGCGCCAGCAGCGCCCGGATCCCCCCGATGAACGCCGAGGAGTCGCCGATCACCCGCCACGCGACCGACTCCGGGCCGAAGACCCCGGGGTCGCCCGGAAACGACAGCGTGTGCTCCAGCGGGGGCGGAACGTGCGAGAACAGGCCGTTGGTCGCCGCGACGACGCGGGCCTTCACGGCATCCAGGGGCCCAGAGGAGAAGCGCACGGGACCATGCAACGCCTCGGGGGCGGATTGCTTCCCCCTGCCCGCTACGGTGCGCGCCGATGACGACGAGCCTGTTCCCCGACCTCGACCCCCGCACTCCCGTGATCGCGGGCGTCGGCGTGGCCACCCAGTCGGTCGACGAACCGGGCGGGGGCGCCGAGGCCATCGAGCTGATGCTGGCCGCCACCCGCGCCGCCGCGGCCGACGCCGGGTCCGACGCGATCCTCGCGGAGGTCGGCCGCATCGCCGTCCCGGCCGGGAACTGGCGCTACTCCGACCCCGGACGGCTGGTCGCCGAGCGGATCGGGGCCCCGGCCGCGCGGACGAGCCTCGTGCAGGTGGGGATCCCCCAGCAGACGCTGTTCGACGACGCGTACCTCGCCGTGCGCGATGGCGGCCTCGACGTCGCGCTCGTGGTCGGTGGCGAGGCGATGCGCCGGGCCACCCTGGCCCGGCGGGCAGGCGTGGAGGCCGCGGAGACCGAGCAGACGGGCGTCGCCCCCGACGACCTCCAGCAACCGTCGAGCGAGATCATCACGAAGACCGAGATCGAGGGCGGCATCGCCAGCGCCATGGCCCCGTTCGCGATCATCGACAACGCGCTGCGTGCCCACGAGGGCCGCACGATCGCCGAGCACCGCGACGAGATCGCCCGGCTCTGCGCCGGCTTCAGCCGGGTCGCGTCGACCAACCCGCACGCCGCCTTCCCGACCCCACGCGACGAGGCGTTCCTGCGGGAGCCGAGCGAGAGGAACCGCCCGATGGCGTTCCCGTACAACAAGTGGCACTGCGCGCAGATGAACGTCGACCAGGCCGGTGCGATCCTGATCTGCAGCCTCGCCGCGGCGCGCCGCCTCGGCATCGACGCGTCGCGCGTCGTGTTCCCACAGGTCGCGCTCGAGTCGAGCCTGTCGGTCCCCGTCTCGCAGCGGGCCCACATCCACCGCTGGCCGTCGATGGAGGTGCTGGGCGCCGCGGCCGAGGCCCATCTCGGATACGCCCTCACCGACATCGAGCCCGTGGAGATCTACAGCTGCTTCCCCGCCGCCGTGCGCGTGCAGCAGCGCGCGCTCGGGCTGCCGACCGACGGTGTCCCGACCATCACCGGCGGCGAGGCGTTCGCCGGCGGCCCCTGGAACAACTTCGTGCTCCAGACCACGGCGGCGATGGTCGAGCAGGTCCGCACCACCCCGGGACGGCCGGGGCTGGTGACGACCCTGAGCGGCCTGATGAACAAGCCGGGGCTGGCGGTGTACTCCACGGAGCCCGGGGACCGGCCGCTGCTGGTCGCCGACCTGGTCGACGCGGCCACCGGGGCCACCGAGCGGCGCACGGTGCGCGAGGGCTACGCGGGTCCGGCCACCGTGGTCACCTACACGGTCTTCTACGACGGCCAGACGCCGGTGCGCACGACCGTCATCGCCGACACTGCCGACGGTGACCGCTGCGTGGCCCAGTGCGCCGACCCCGAGCTCGCCGAGCGCGTGACCCGCGAGGAGCTCTGCGGCCGCCCGATCACGGTCGCCGGCACCACCTTCACCGCCTGATCCCCGGCGCGTCGCGCTCCCGCGGGTGCCCGCGCGTCCGCCGCGATGATCCCCGTGGGGACCAGCACCGGCCCGCGCGGCCGACACGCACGCGTGCCAGACTCCCCCGGGTGAGCACCGTGCACATCGCCACCGGGGCCGGGCGCGGCATGGGTCGGGCCTGCGCCGACCGCCTCGCTCCCACCGCCGACGTCCTCGTCGTCGTCGACCGCGACGAGACCGCGCTCGGCGCGGCGGCCGACGCCCTCGCGGGCTCCGCGGCGCGCATCGTCCCCGTCACGCTCGACGTGACCGACGCGGCGGCCGTCGCGGCCCTCGCCGACCAGGTCCAGGGACTCGGCGACCTCAGCGGGGTCGCCCACGCGGCGGGCATCTCCCCCACCATGGCCGACTGGCGGGCGGTGCTGGACGTCGATCTCGTGGGCACGGCGCTGCTGATCGACGCGCTCACCCCCCTCGTCACCCCGGGCACCGCGATGGTGTGCTTCGCGTCGATGGCCGCGCACCTGATGGGCCTGGCGGGTCCGACCGACCCCGCGATCGACGCCGTGCTCGACGACCCACGCGCGCCCGACTTCCTCGAGCGGATGCGCGAGGCGGGCGGCGAGGGCATCGAGGAGCCCGGGATCGCCTACTCGTACGCGAAGCGCGGTGTGCAGCGGCTCGTGCGCCGCACCGCGATCGCGTGGGGCCCCCGGGGCGGGCGGATCAACTCGATGTCGCCCGGTCTCATCGACACACCGATGGGGCGCCAGGAGTTCGACCATCAGCCGGTGATGGCGGTCATGCTGGAGCAGACGCCGTTGCGGCGCGAAGGCTCGGCCGACGAGCTCGCCGCGGTGGTGGCCTTCCTCTGCAGCCCCGAGGCCGGCTACGTGAGCGGCACCGACGTGCTGGTCGACGGCGGCTGCGTCGCCGCGATGGAGGCCATGGTGGCCGGGCCGACCCCCGGCGGCTGAGCCCGGTCAGCGAGCAGGCCGGTACGCCTCGAGCGCCGGGATCACCTCCGTGCCCAGCAGCTCGATGCTGCGCATCACCGCCTCGTGCGGCAGCTTGCCGAACTGGACGTAGCAGAGCAGCTGGTCGACGCCGAGGTCGGCGTAGCGCTGCATCTTCTCGATGCATCGGTCCACGTCACCGACGATGATCATGTCCTGGTCGTTGTACTCCTCGACCGGCCGGTAGAGCATCGGAAAGGTCTCGGCGATCTTGTCGGGCTCGGGCATCAGCGCGTCCCACTCCCACCGCAGGATGAAGTCGACGAGGCCCTTGTACCACCAGTCGACCGCGTCCCAGATGCCGTTGTCGACGGCGTCGTCCATCGAGTCGGCGCAGTGCACGAGCGTGTAGCCCGCGACCTTGTTGGTGGTGACCCGGGTGAGCGGCGTCGGGTCCGCGGCCGCCGCCCGGTACGCCTCGATGTCGCCCTGCGTCGCCTGGAGCGGCCGCGCCGGGCTGAACGACAGCATCCCGAGCCCGCGTGCACCGGCCTGACGGGCCGACTCGGCGCTCGTGCACGCCATCCAGACCGGCGGGTGCGGGTCCTGGAACGGCTTCGGCGTGACCATGCGCTCAGGGAAGTCGAGGAATTCGCTGTGCTCCTCGTAGTACCGCTCCTCCCACATCCGCACGACGGTCTCACAGGCGGCGAACATCTCCACCCGGCTGCGCTCGCGGTCGACGCCGAACGCCTGCTGCTCCATCGGCGTCGATCGCCCGATCCCCCACTCGACCCGGCCACCCGAGAGCACGTCGACGGTCGCGACCTTCTCGGCGATCCGCGCGGGATGGATGAAGCCGTGCGGGGTGAGGGTGACACCGAAGCCGAGTCGGATCCGCTCGGTGATCTGGCTGAGCGCGCCGAGCACGACCTCCGAGGCCGGGCAGTGCGACCGGTTCTCCCGGAAGTGGTGCTCGACCAGCCACACGGTGTGGAACCCCACGCGATCCGCGAGGCGGATCTGCTCCAGCGCGTCGCGGTAGGCGTGCTGCTCGGCCTCCCGTTGGTCGTACGGATGCGGCCGATCGCTCCAGGGGTACGGGGCATCGATCTCGTAGAGCAGGTCCAGCTTCATCGGGGGATGCTGGCATCCCTGCGGACGCGGTGCCACCACGGTTCTCGGCGGCGTCGTCGCGGTCGACGCTGTCCCTGCCCCCACGTCCGGTTCGCAAGCGGCACCGCCGCGACCGGTCCGGGGCAGGGAGCAGGCCATGCACACCGAACCGCAGCGACCCTCCGCCCGCGCCACGGCGTGGGGCGGCATCGCGTTCGCCATCCTGTACGTCGCCGGGGTGATGACGATGTTCGCCGGGACGCCGGACGACACCAACATCGACCGACCGGCGAGGTACACCGCCGACTGGGTGAAGTACTACGCCGACAGCGGGAACCGCACGACGGCACTGATCGGCGCCTATCTGCTCGTCGCGGCGGGCATCGCCGCGGTGGTGTTCGGTGCCCACCTGCGCGAGCGGCTCGGCGCCGCCGGTGCAGGCGGCAGCGGGCGGATCGCCTTCGCCGGAACGATCATGCTGGGGACGCTCACGATCGTGGCCGCCGTGGCCGTCGCGTGGATCCCGGGCGCGGTCGCGTTCGGCGACGTCCCCGCACCGCAGGGTGAGCTCGCGGGCTTCGCCGCCCAGCTCGGCTTCGGCGCGCTCCTCGTGGGCGGCGGCATGACGGGCGCGCTGGTGCTGATGGCTGCCGGCATCGGCTCGATCCGCACCGGGGCGCTCCCGAAGTGGCTGGCGTGGGCCGGCATCGTGGTCGCCGTGATCGTCGGCGCGCTCGGCGCGTTCTTCGTGCCGATGCTGCTGCTCGTGCTGTGGATGCTCGTCGCCGGGATCGTCGGCCTGCGGCGGCCGTTCGCCGGCGAGGCCGCCACCGCCGCCTGACCGGCCACCCGGACTGGTGGCGTCGGGTCAGCCGCCCGACGTCACCAGGCTGGGGCCGCCCATCCCGCGGGGGCCGCCGCGCTCGCCCGGCCACCGCGACCCGCCGATGGTGTCGGCGTAGGGCCAGAACGCGATCGGGTCGAGCGGGCCTTCGAGCACGATCTCGCGGTCCTTGAAGATCGGCGTGACCAGGCGGGCCGACAGCTGCTCGCGCATCGGCAGCAGCTCGGTGTAGGGGTCCCACGGGCTGTCGCGCAGGACGAGGTCGCCGTCGACGATCTCCTCGTAGGCCGTGTCGAGCACGTTGGTGACGCGTACGACGCGCGGCGGGAAGTCGTACTCCTTCTCGACGCCGCCCACGGCGCGGGAGACCTTGATCCACCACTCGTGCTCGGTGTGCTCGCCGCCGGGGTCGGGCGCCGGACCGGTCACCCGGCCGGTGAACTCCATGAACGTGTAGCCCTGGTGGGTGCAGCGCGCGGTGACGGTGTCCCCGAGGCGGAAGTAGCGGATCGAGCACGGGAACTTGGGCTGCCCGTTGGTCTCGCGGCTGATGAAGATCGCGGCTTCCTGGTCGATGCCGAGACCCAGGCTGTAGAAGCCTTCCCGGCCGTCGTAGTCGGCCTCGACCTTCGTCGAGACGCCGTACTCCGGCTCCCCGTTGATCGGCACGTTGTAGACGTTGACGTGCACGTGCGGGTTGCGGCCGGGGGTGATGCCGGGTGGCAGCAGGTCGGCGATCCTGTCGGGATCGGTGCGGTACACGATCTTGAGCAGGGGCCATCCGCCGATCTCGGCCGGGCGGATCAGGGGTGCGGTGGTGTCGGTCATGGGCCGAACCGTATCCCACACCGGATTCCGCCCGAACCGGACGCCCCCCTTTCGCCGGCCCGGAAATGTCCGTACGCTGCCCGGCAACCCCCGACGACAGGAGCAGCCATGGGTTTGTTCAAGGGCATGAAGGACATGAAGGACATGGTCGCGGCCGCGCCCGACATGCTGGACCAGGCTGCGCAGATGCAGGCCCAGGCCGCGCAGATGCAGGCGGCCAACGCGGGCGCGATGGGCGCGGTCGCCGGGATGCAGCAGGGCGCCGCCGCGGTCGACCCCGCCCTCCTCGAGCCGATCGACGGCATCTCGCTCGAGCGCTACGCCCAGCTCTCGAAGTCGATCGGCACCCGGCAGCTCACGACCGAGGCCCAGACCATCGAGTTCCTGGAGAGCCAGGGCCACACGCACGAGCAGTGGACCGCCGCCTGGGAGGGCTGGAACGCGCGCATGAAGCAGGACATGGCGCTGTCGGGCTACTTCAGCCAGCTGTTCAACTCGACCGCCCCGCTGTAGACCTCCCCGGCCATGGGCTTCTTCAAGGACCTGAAGCGGACCTACGACAAGTCCAAGGACCTGCAGGACTCGATGCCGCCGGTCAAGGACCAGATGGCCGCCGGCCTCGCGAGCATGAAGGCGGTGAACGCCTCCATGGCCCAGATGAACGCCGCCCTCGACCCGACGGCCCCGTCGACCACGGTCGACGCCACGGTGGTGTCGGTGCGGAGCGCCGGCGCGGAGATCAACCTCCAGCCCGTGTTCGTCATCGACCTGCTGGTCCCCTCGGCGACGGGCGCCACCTACCCCGTGTCGCTCACCCAGGTGGTGCCCCACGCGGCGATCCCCCGGGTCCAGCCCGGCGCGACGGTCCCCGTGCGGGTGCGGATCGACGACCCCCAGGCGGTGTTCCTCATCGTGTGACCGGGCCGGGTGGGACCAGCGCGATGGAGGCGGCCCGGGTGGGCCGCCTCCATCGTCTGCAGTGGTGCCCCTGCCGGGTGCCCCGCTCAGGTCTCGCCGGCGCCGGTTCCCCGTCGACGACCGCTGCGCGGAGTATGAACCCCCAGGGGGCCGCCTAGGGTCGCACTGTGACCGCGGCGACACGCGATGTGACCAGGGCGACACTCCGGGTGACCCGCGACACACCGGCGTCGCGGCGGTGAGCGCGCCCGGGTACTGGTCTTCGCCCTGGCCCGGCGAGGACGGCGGTCCCCACCGGCCGGGGCGGCCCCCGGCCGGCGCTCGGGAGCCCCGACTCACCGCCGCGCCCGTCGAGGTCACGTCGCGCGACGCGGTGGCGGCGACGATGGTCGTGCTGCGCGAGCCCGGCGAGGTGTACCTGCTCGGGCACACGTTCGGCCCGGACGCCACCGCGTGGGTGGAGCGGATCGACCCGGTCACGCTCGCACCGCTCGCCCGCTCGGTCGACCTGCCCGGGGGCCCCGCCTGGCCGGGGGGCATCGCCGCGCACGCGAACGGATCCCTGCACGTGGTGTTCGGCAACCACGTCCACCGGCTCGATCCCGGGCTGACGGTGCAGGCCTCGGCCCGGCTCCCCCGGCACCGTCCGTACAACAGCTTCGTGGTGCTGCCCGACGGTCACCTCGTGACCAAGGACTTCGGGGGGCGCCTACCGGGTGACGCCGGGGCCCCGGTCGACGAGCCGGCCGAGCTCGTCGTGCTCCGGCCCGACTCGCTCGCGGTGGTGGCCCGGGCGGCCGCGCCCGAGCCGTCGGTGGCCCGGATCTCGGCGCTCGACGACACCGTGTACGTGGTGGGCACGAGCGGGCTCCACCGGTTCGCGTGGGACGGCGCCCGCCTCCGCCACGACCGCGACTTCACGCCCGTCTACCGCACGCAGCCCGGACAGACCTACGGGTGGGACGCGACCCTCGCGCTCGGCGCCGCGTGGTTCCTCGACGACGGTGAGGGAAGCGAGCGGTTCGCCGGGTCGTTCCGGGGCCTCGGCGTCTCGTCGGCGCCGCTCCACCTCGTGCGGGTGGGCCTCGACGACGGCGCCGTGTCGCTCACCGAGGTGTGCGGCCGCCCGGGAGGGTTGATCGCCAACCCGCCCGTGGTCGACGAGGCCCGGCGGATCGTCGTGGGCTACGACAGCGCCAACGCGGTGCTCGCGGCCTTCACCGTCGACGCCGACGGCGCCACCCACCCACGGTGGACTCGGACCCAGGACCACGCCTGCCATCCCCTCCTGCTGCCCGCCTCCGGCGCGCTCGTCACCGACGACCACGACCCCGACCGCGGCGCGGATCAGGTGGTGGTCCTCGACATCGAGACGGGTGACGAGCGACTGCGGGTCGACAGCGGGAGCCCGTGGCAGTCGGTCCTGTTTCCCGCCGTGGGCTTCTCCGACGACGTCTACCTCTGCTCGTTCACCACGCTCACCCGGGTGGCCGCGCGCAGATAGCGTGGTCCCATGGAACTCCACTCCGGCGATGTCGCCGTCGTCACCGGTGCCGCGAGCGGCATCGGCCTCGCACTCGCCGAACGCTTCGCCCGGGCCGGGATGCACGTGGTGGCCGCCGACGTCGACGACGCCGCCCTCGCCGCGGTCGCGCCGGCGCTCGCCGCGCACGGCGTCGACGTCCTCACCCAGACGGTCGACGTGCGCGACGCCGCCGCGGTCGACGGGCTCGCCACCGCGACGCTCGAGCGCTTCGGCGCGGTGCACGTGGTGTGCAACAACGCCGGCGTCTCGTCGCGGGCCGATCCGTGGGCCGGTCCGCTGGAGGTGTGGCGCTGGGTCCTCGACGTCAACGTGCTCGGTGTGGTCCACGGCGTCCGGGCCTTCCTCCCCCACCTGTTCGCCGGTGGACGCGGCCACATCGTCAACACGGCGTCGATGGCCGGGCTCGCGCCGGGGGTGGGCGCCCCGTACGACGCGTCGAAGCACGCGGTCGTCGCGCTCACCGAGGACCTCTACCTCGACCTCCAGGCCCAGCTCGCGCCGGTGGGCGTGAGCGTGCTGTGCCCGGGCTGGGTGCGCACCAACATCGTCGACGCCGACCGCAACTGGCCGGCCGAGCACGGGGAGGTCCCGGAGCGATCGGTCGTCACCGCCGCCATCGAGCACCACTTCCGCCGGGCGATCGCCGAGGGCATGACCCCCGCCGAGGTCGCCGACCGGGTGGCCGCCGCGATCGGCGAGGACCGGTTCTGGGTGCTCCCCGATCCCGAGTGGCTCGAGGTCGCCGCCGACCGCTGGGACACCATCCGCGCCGGCGCGAACCCGGCGCGGCCCGACCAGATCCCCGGCCTGCCCCCCACCAGCCGCCTGTTCGAGGACATCCTGGCCTCCCTCACCGGCCCGCCCGCCGACCCGCCCGCCGACCCGCCCGCCGACCCGCCCGCCGACCCGGCGTGAGCGACCCCGGGTGAGCGACCCCCCGGGCCCCCACCTCACGCGCCGCGGTCTCGGCCGTCGGTCGCGCGCCGTCGTGCTCCTGCTCCACGGGGGCGCGGAAGCCGGGGCAGAGCCCGTCTCCCGTTGGGGAGGACCCCCGCTGCGGATGCTCCCGTTCGGCTGGGCGGTCCGCCGGCGGGACCGGCGGATCGCCGTGGTCCGGCTCCGCTACCGACGGCGGGGGTGGAACGGCGACGCCGCCGACCCGGTCGCCGACGTGCGCTGGGCGCTGGCCGAGATCGAACGCCGCCGTCCCGGGCTGCCCGTCGTGCTGGTGGGTCACTCGATGGGCGGCCGGGCCGCCATCGCGGCGGCGGGCGACCCGCACGTGGTCGGCCTCGTGGCCCTGGCGCCGTGGATCCCGCCCTCCGACCCGGTGGACCAGCTCGCGGACCGGACCGTCGTCGTGGTGCACGGCACCGACGACGACCGCACGTCACCCGAGAACTCGGCCCGCTTCGTCGCCCGCATCCGGGGCGTCGCCCGCGACCCCCGCTGGGTGCCCGTCACCGGCGGCGACCACGCCATGCTCCGCCACGCCCGCCGCTGGCACCACCTCACCGCCGACGCCGTGACCGCCATGCTCCCCCGGTGATGCGTCCCTCGACGGGGTCGTAGATTCATCCGATGGCCGACGACCCGTCCCCCTCCTTCGCCGACCGCTACGGCCCGTGGGGGCTCGTGCTCGGCGCCTCCCACGGCATCGGCAACGCGTTCGCCCACGAGCTCGCCGCCCGCGGCGTCTCGGTCGTGATGGCCGCCCGACCCGACGACGGCCTCGATGCCGCGGCCGACGCGGTGCGCGCCGCACACGGCGTCGAGGTGCGCACCGTCGAGGTCGACCTGATCGCCGACGACATGATCGGCCGCCTGGCGCCTGCCACCGCCGACCTCGACATCGGGCTCCTCGCCTGCGTCGCGGGCGGCGTCGACTCCGTGGGCCGCTTCCTCGACCACCCGGCGGAGCGGGCCGAGCGCCTGGTGCGCCTGAACTGCCTGGCCCCGATCCGGGCCTGTCACCACTACGGGAGCCACCTTCGGGCCCGTGGAAGGGGTGGGATCGTCCTGATCTCGTCGCTGGCCGGGGTCTTCGGCACCGACGGCACGGTCGCCTACTCGGCGGCGAAGTCGTTCGACCTCGTGCTCGCACAGGGCCTGTGGGCCGAGCTGCGGCCCCACGGCGTCGACGTGATCGGGCTCGTCCTCGGCAACGTCCGCACGCCCACGCTGCTGGCGAGCGGATTGCGCCACGACCCCGACACGTTCCCCGGGATGGAGCCCGACGAGGTCGCCCGGGTCGGCCTCGACCGCCTCGGTGAGGCGCCGATGTGGGTGGTCGGCGACGACAACCGGATGATCTACGAAACGCTGCGCACGCTGCCGGCGGTCGACGGGATCGACGCGATGAGCGCGGGCGTGCGGGCGCAGTACGGCTGGGACTGACGACCCTCGCGACCCTCGCGACCCTCGCGGTGGCGGTGACACCCCGCCGGGCGCCTCACGCAGGCGTGAAGCCGTCGGTGAAGCCGGTGAGCCCGGTCGGCGCGTGCGGACCGAAGGCGAGCTGCTCGAGCACCCCGACGCCCTCGCGGTCGCCCATGCGCACCTTGCAGAGCGTCTGGATGTGGATCGACGACGGGTCGTCGGGCACGAAGTCGCCGAGCGCGACCGACTCGCCACCCACCTCCAGCTCGCCGTGGTTGGAGCCATGGCTCCAGTGCGGGTGGGTGTAGCCGATCCCCCGCATCCGGAAGGTGAACAGCCGCTCGAACTCGATCGTCGGCATCGCGGTGCCGTCCCGGCGGTTGAGGGTGACCCGGGCCGAGGCCATCTCCCGACGACCCGGCAGCCACTCCACCTCGTACTCGCTCCGAGCCAGGTGCTCGGGCTCGCCCGCGTCGGGCAGCACGGGCACGACGAGCGCCTGCTCGAGCCAGCGCTCCCCGTCGGCCCGCTCGAACAGCGCGAGGTGGGTGCAGCAGTCGTCGAAGTGCAGCGGGGCCCACAGCCAGAAGATCTGCATCGGCGCCGGGTCGAAGTTGGTGGGCGCCTGCTGACCCACCCCGCGCACCCCCCACGACCGGTCACGCGTGGCATATGTGCGCGACGGGTCGACGTCGAGGGTCACGCCGGTCGGCAGGGTGATCGTGCCCTCCCACGTGCCCCACTGGGTGAGCCGCGTGTAGTCCATCATCGGCACGTTGTTGCGCACGATCTGCTGGCGCGGCTCCTCGATGGCCTCGGTGCGGGCCCGGAACGTCACGTCGGCGGTGAGCCCGTGGTCGTTGTCGTCGACCACGTAGCGGAGCGTCCGCAAGGGCTCCACGATCTCGATCCGGAGCGGCCCGACCGTGGTGGCCCGGTCGGCCGGCATGCGTCCCGACGCGAACACGGAGTGCTCGACGCCGTCGTGCACGACCGAGAACGCGCCGTCGACGACCCCCCGGTTCGGGTAGTGCCCCATCGCCCCGCCGAGGAAGAAGCCGCCGTCGCGGTCGTAGCCGTTGAACCAATAGCGGTCGTAGTGGTTGGGGTCGGCCGAGACCGGCTGCGCGATCGGCGCCGGCGTCTGGTGGATCGGGTAGTCGTCGAAGGGAGTCAGCACCGGCGCAGCCTGGCACGGACGGCCCGGCGGGCGCCTGCCGGCGGGTTGCGAACCGGCAAAGGCGCCCCGATGTGCGTCGCCGGGCCGCGTGGGGCAGCATCGGGGGTTCCGAGACCCGACCGGGGAGGCACCCATGGCATCGATCGCCGAGATCGCCGAGGACGTGGCCGGCGTCGTCGTCAACGACGTGCTGGGCGAGGCCGCCGCCGAGCTGAGCGGCCGTTCCGGACGCAAGTGGGCCGTGCTGCTGCTCACGCTGCTGGTGGGCGCCGCCATCGCCGCGTTCGTCGTCAAGACGCTGCGCGACGAGGGCTGACCGCTCCCCGTCGGTCGTCCGGTCGGCGCCCGCCGGCCGCGACGTGCATGCGGTCAGCCGCGCGCGACGCTGATGCGCCGCACCGCCGCGGCGCGCGGGGCCGGGATCAGCCGAGGCGGAGCGTCTCGAGCGGTTCCATGCGGGCGGCCTTCACCGACGGATAGAGCCCCGCCACGGCGGCGACCCCGACCGCGAGGCCGATCCAGATCGGCATCTTGGCGTAGTCGATGACCACGGTCCATCCGGCGATGGCGGACACCAGGTAGACCACGCCGACGCCGAGGAGCGCGCCCACCAGTCCACCGAGCAGCCCGACGAACAGCGCCTCGAGCAGGAACTGGAGGGCGATGAGCGACCGGGTGCTGCCGAGGGCCCGCCGGATGCCGATCTCCGACGACCGCTGGATCACCGAGATCGACATCACGTTGGCGATGCCGAGCCCGCCGACCGCGAGCGCGAGCAAACCCGCGAACAGCGCGGTCTGCTGGAGGGTCTTGTCGGCCCGGGCCGAGGCCTCGAGCGCGTCGCTGGGGATCTTGGTGGTGACCGCCTGCTCGCTGCCGAGGTTGACCGCGGTCGGGAGGGCGTCGCTCGTCTCCTCCGTCGACCCCGGTCGGGCGCGGACGTACATCTTGGTGGGTGCGCCGTCGGTGTCGAAGTCGTGCTTCGCCGCCCACTGGGTGATGAACGCAGCGTTGTCGAGGCTCGGCTCGAGCGGCACCCGGTCGAGCACACCCACGACGCCGTAGTCGATGCCGTTGAGCTGCACGGTGCGGATCTCGCCCGGCAAGACGCCGTACTCGTCGGCGAGCCCGCCACCGAGCACGACCGCCCGGGTCTTGTTGGCCTGGTCGCCCTGCGCGAGCCAGCGGCCGCTGCGCAATGGCACCTCGAGCACATCGGGCAGCTTGTCGTCGGACGCGAGCACCGGCACGGGGAACGTCTGGTAGTAGGCCGCGCCGCCCTCGTTCGGCAGCGTGACGACCCCCTGCACCTCGGCCACCGCGCTGGCCCGGTCGACGGTCTCGATCGCCTTCGCCCGGCGCACCGCGCTCTTGGGGAGGGTCGGGTTCTGCTGGCCGAACGACGATCCCGCCTCTGCGGTGATGAGGTTGGTCCCGAGCTCGGCGAGACGCGCCTTCAGGTCCCCCTTGGCCGACTCGGTGAGACCGACCGCGCCGACCATCGCGGCGACGCCCACGACCGGCCCGAGCATGATCAGCAACGTGCGGACCTTGCGGGCGAGGATGCCCGAGACCGCGATCGAGAGGAGGTCGCGGAACCGGCTCACGTGGTCCCGCTGAACGGCTGGGGCTCCTGGTGGAGGTCCGACACGATCTCGCCGTCGCGCATCGACACCACCCGGTTGGTGGTGGCCGCGATGCGCGGGTCGTGGGTGACGAGGACGACGGCGCGCGCCGCGGTCCCGAGCCCGGCGAAGATCTCCATCACCATCTCGGCGTTGCGGGTGTCGAGTGCGCCGGTGGGCTCGTCGGCGAGGACCAGCAACGGCTGGGTGACGATCGCCCGGGCGATGGCGACCCGCTGTTGCTCCCCACCCGACATCTGCACCGGACGGTGATCGGCCCGGGCCCCGAGGCCCACCTCCTCGAGCGCGGCCATCGCCCGCTCCCGCCGCTCCGACCTCGTCAGCCCGCGGTACAGCAGCGCGGTGTCGACGTTGCCGAACGCCGTGAGGTGCGGGATCAGGTGGAACTGCTGGAAGACGAAGCCGATCGTGTCCCCCCGCAGGCGCGACCGCGCGTCGTCGTCGAGCGCACCGGTGTCGGTGCCGGCCACCCTCACGGTGCCGTCGGTCGGCTTGTCGAGCACGCCGAGCAGCCCGAGCATCGTCGACTTGCCGGACCCCGACGGCCCGATGATCGCCATGTGGTCGCCGGCCTCGATCCGCAGCGACACGTCACGCATCGCGTAGACCTTCACCTGGTCTCCGTAGACGCGCGACACGTGGTCGAGCTCGAGCAGCGGCGGCGCCGCCGCAGCCGTCGTCACCGGTCAGCTCTTCTCTTCCAGCTCGATGACGACCACGTCGTTGACGGCGATCCCCTTCTTGACCTCGATGTACGACCCCTCGGTCAGGCCGGTCTCCACCTCGACCTCGCGCGTCTTGCCCGTCTCCAGGTCGATGAGCCGGATGACGTCGACACCGGAGCCGTTCTGCTTCACCGCGGCGATCGGCACGGTGAGCACACCCTTGCGCTCCTGCACCACGACGTTGACGGTGACCGGCGTGCCGTCGGCGGCACCGAGGTCTCCCTGGACCTGGACCTTGCCCTTGAACGTCTGCTGGCGGGTCTCGGGATCGGTGGTCGGGAAGTCGTCGAGCTCGGTGATGACCCCGGGCGCACTGGACGCGCCGCCCTGGACCTGCACCGTGGCCGTCTGACCGACCTTGAGCTTGGTGCGGTCGGCCGCACTCGCGTTGAGCGTGACGGCGATGTTGGGCTCGGTGATCGTGAAGAGCGGCGTGCCGGCGGGCACGACGTCACCCTCCTTCACGAGCAGCTGACCGAGGCGACCGCCGCCGGTCGTCACGATGATGTCGGTGGGCAGGAAGTACACGTTGGTGTTGAGCGTGAGGATCGGGATCGACACCTGCGTCGACCCGGCGGGCAAGATCACGCTCCCGGTGACCGGCTGGATGTCCTTGCCCTGCTGGGCGGTGCCGGTGACCGTGTACTGGATCGAGATGTCCTTGTACGACGGCTGGTCGGCGACCACGGTGAAGGCCACGCCCCCACCCAACGACACGTTGGCGCCGCCCCCGTAGATGCTGATCTTCGGCTTCGTCTGGTTGACGATCACCGTCGACGCCGCGCTCGGGTTGCCGACCACGTAGGTGGACTGCGGCGCGATCGCCACGACGAGGGTGGTGTCGGGCTGCACCAGGCCGTTGTTGAGCGTCGGCATCGCGACCGTGAGGGAGGTCTGGTTGGCCGGCACCGTCACGATTCCGGGCGGCGGGTTGTAGTCGCTGCCCATGACGGCGTCGCCGCCGTAGGCCAGCGTGAGCTCCAGCGGCTGGGTCAGCGGCCGATCCAGGCTGATGCCGAACTGCGCGGGCGTGCCGGCGTTCACCCGCAGGTTGCTCGCGCCGATCGTGACGACGGGCACGACCGAGCCCGCGCTCCCCTGGATGGTGACGGTGGCCGACCCCGGGCCGCCCGGCGTGTAGCCGGAACCCTGGGCCACGCCAACGATCAGGAAGCGGTCGGGCTTGATGGTGCTCGACGTCTTCGCCTGGACCGTCACCGTTGCCGAGGTCTGCCCCGCGGGGATCACCACGTTGGGCGGGAACGCCACGTAGTCGACGTCGGCCTGCGCGCTGCCGCCGACGCTCAGGTTCACGAGCAGGTCGTCGGTCGGCGCGCTGCTCGCGGCGATCGTGACCACGGTCGACTGGCCCGGCTGGATGGTGGTCGTGCCCGACACGGTGATCGTGGGCGTGACCGACGACTGGACCGTGATCGACGCGACCGACGGGGTGCCGACCGTGTACAGGTTTCCGGGGTCGGCCTGGACCGTCCCGGTGAGGGTCTGGGCCGGCGCCGAGGCGTTGGGCAGGATGAACACCTGGAGCGTCGCCGTGGTGCCGCCCGTCGGGATCGTGACCGTCTGCGTCGCCGCCGCCGGGATGCGGTCGCCGCTCGCGAGCGTCCCGCCGAGTGCGACCGTGACCGTGAGGTCGGCCAGCACCGGGATGTCGGAGACGAGGTTGAAGCTGACGAACGCACCGCGCGCGGTTGACGTGGTCGACGCCCCGATGGAGATCTCCGGCAGTGCCTGGGCGCCGACGCCGGTGCGGGCCGCGGCCTTGCGGGCCGGGGGTGGGCCGATCGTCAGCCCGGCCGATGTCTGCGGGCCGAGCTCGTAGCCCGCCCCCTGCTGGAGCGCGACGTTCACCGTCTGGCTCGTCGAGGGCGTCGACCCCGGGTAGCCACGGGCGGCCTGCCACTGGCTCAGCGCGAACCGAGTCTGCTCGGTGTAGCGGGTGTCCGCCGGACCGGGCTGGAAGCCGTCGGCCGCGAGGATCGTCTTCAGCTGCTGCACGTCGAGGCCCTCGGCGCCGACGTCGAGCTTGCGGAAGAACGGGAAGAGGCCCGGGAACGCGACGGAGGCGCGACCGTCGACCGCGAGGATGCGGTCACCCGGGTTCAGCGGCGCGCCGTCGTCGAGGTACTCGGCGCTGACCACCGACGCCGACGCCGAGGTCGCGGACTGACCGCCGCCCCCACCGCCGAGCCAGCTCACGGTGCGCTGCTCGGCGCGCTCGAGCGTGCCGGGGACGGTGACCTCGTCGGTGAGGTCGCGGACCACCGCCACGTCGGTGATGAGCACCGGCTTGGCGCCGGAGTCGCTGCCGCTCTGGGCCGACGCGACCACGATGCCGCCGACGACGACGAGCGCCACGACGACGCCGATGATGATCCACTTGCGCACGTGTCCCCCAGTGTCCGGGCTAGCGGCCCGATCCGTTCTGCAACTGGCGTCGCGACCGCTCGGCGCACTCCCGCGTGTCGTCGCTCGACAGGATGTCCTTGCCGGGCGGCGCCTGGATCTGGCTGCTGGTGCTCGCGCCGAACGAGAACAGTCGCCCCTTCTCGTCGGGTACCGGCTCGGCGATCTTCCAGCCCCGACCGATCATGCACTTGCGCCACTTCAGGTACGCCTTGTTGCGTTCCTGGATCTCCTCGGGGGTGAGGTTGTCGTTGGCGCTCTGCGCCGCCTGCAGCGCCTGCACGACGTTCGACCGGGCGGCGCACGTCCCGAGCGCGCTCACGTAGTCGCGGTCGTTCGTCGGCGAGTCGGGGTTCGCGGAGTCGGGAGCACCGATGAACTTCACGCCGAGACCGTCGAGGCAGCCCCGGAACTTCGCCACCGCGTCGAAGAGCGCCGTCGTGGGGTCCTCGTCCTCGTCGAGCGGGATCGTCGTCGTGACGCTCGCGCGGCCGCCGGATGCGGAGCCCCCCGTGCCCGCACCCGCGGGCTTCACGACCTTGCCGTCGACCACCTCGTAGCCGGCGGGCAGCTTGATGTCGACCTGCCCGGCAGGGAGCACGGTGGGGTCCTGGTCGCCCCCGCCCCCGCAACCGGCGAGCACCGCGAGGCAGCACAGGGCGACGCAGCCCAGCCCCATCCACCGACCGGCACCCGATCGCCGCACGCGCACTCCGCTCCCCCGGGCGGCCCACGGCTGGGCGCCCCCACTCCGACGGGCAACCTATTGGCGTCGCCCCACCCAAGCAAGGCGGAGGACAGGATCGTCAGGCGCCCGTCAGGACTGCCGATCCGCGGCGGGGCGGTCCGCCGGTTCCACGTCGACCCGGTCGGCCACCTCGGCCATGAACCGCTCGATCGCCTCGGGCGCGTCGCGGCTCGTGACCCAGGGCATCACCACCACCCGCTCCACACCGAGCTCGGCCATCCGGGCGACGTCGGCCGCGGCGGGCGCGGGGTGCAACACGGTGATCCCGAAGGCTCGCGCCGGGTCGAAGGCCTCGTCGCCGTCGGCGAGCAGGGTGACCCGCACGGCCGCCAGCCGGTCGACGAGGCGGGCGACCCCGGCGACGTCACCCGCCACCCCGCCCGACATCCAGCCGTCACCGAAGCGCAGGGCGCGGCGCAGCGCGCCGTCGGAGTCACCACCGAACAGGATCGGCGGGTGCGGCTGCGAGGCCGGTGAGGGCACGAGGTGCACGGGTGGGACGTCGAAGTGCCGGCCGTGGAACCCGGCGCCGGGCTCCGTCCAGAGGCTCCGGAGGGCGACGGCCGCCTCCTCGGTGCGCGAGAAGCGGGTGCGCGGGTCGACACCGAGTGCCGCGAACTCCTCGGTGAGCCACCCCACCCCCACCCCGAGGACGAGTCGGGGACCCACCAGCGCCTCGAGGGTGACCGCGTGGCGTGCGGTCAGGATCGGGTGGCGCAACCCCAGCAGGTAGACGGCCGTCCCGAGCCGGATGCGGGTGGTCGCGACGCCGATGGTCGCGAGCACGGTCCACGGGTCGAACAGCGGCACGGCGGCGCCGTAGGGGAACGCGCCGTCGTCGGTCCCGGGGTACTCGGAGGAGAACTCGACCGGGATCACCACGTGGTCGGGCACGAACACCGACTCGTAGCCGAGCTCCTCGGCCCGCGCCGCGAGGGCCGGCATGCGGTCGGGCCGGACCCCGACGAGGTTCAGGCCCAGCCGCACGCGTCAGACGCCCTGCAGCGGCCTCAGCACCTCGCGACCGAAGCCGTCGATCGACTCGGGGGACGCGAAGTCGCAGAACCAGACGTACACGCGCTCCACCCCCTGCTCGGCGAGCCCGCCGAAGTAGTCGACGATCTCCGGGCCCGTCCCGATGACCGGCGCCGAGGAGCCGAACCGGCGCTGGGCGGTCTCCGTGATCGCCGCGCGCGACGCCTCGTCGGGGACGTAGGCGACCATCTTCTGCACCGACACGCGGGCGTCGCCCACCTGGTCGCGCAGCTCGGGGACCCGGTGCATCTCGCCTACGTGCACGTTCCACCAGTCGGCGTGCTCGCGCACGAGCGCGAGCGTCTTCTTCCCCACGCCCCCGATCACGATCGGGATGTGCCCGAGCGGGACGGGCTGCTGGCGCGCGCCCGTCATGTGGTGGAACTCGCCGTCGTAGTCGAGGGTCTCCCCGGCCCAGAAGGCCTTGAGGACGTCGAGGGTCTCCCGCAGCCGCTCCACCCGATCCCGCGGCGCCGTCGAGCCCACCCCGTAGACCGAGAACTCGGTGGGCACCGATCCCCACCCGATCCCGAGCTCGAAGCGCCCACCGGACGCGTGGTCGATCGACACCGCTTCGCGGGCGAGCGTCGCCGGGTGCCGGAACGCGTCGCACAGCACGAGCGACCCCACCATGAGCGTGGAGGTGTGCGCGGCGATCCACGTGTTGGTGACCATCGCCTCGTACATCGGCTGGTCCTCGGCCATCGGCGGGGCGAGGTGGTCCATCCCGGTCATGCCCACGAACCCGGCGGCCTCGGCTGCCTGCGCCCGCTCGACGATCTGGTCGAACGACAGCCGCATCTGGGGCAGGAACAGGTTGAACTCCATCGGGGACCCTTCTCGGTTCGCAGCCGTCGCCGGTCGGCCCCCGTTGCTAGTCGCAGGGAGATGCACGCGCCACTCGGACCCCGGGCGGCTTCGCCCGCCGACCCCCCGCGCCGGCCGCCGCGGCTGCGCAGCACCCCCACGCCTCGGCTTAGGGTGGGTCCATGCCTCGCTCGCAGACCCAGAAGATCCGCCGTCGGCGCCGCGTCGACGGGCTCGCCGTCGTAGCCGGCGCGATCCGCCTGGCGTCGGGTGTGTCGTTCCTCGTCACGCCCGAGGCTGCCAACCGGCTCTGGGGCGACGAGGAACAGCCCGAGGCGACGACCAGCCTCCTCCTGCGGTCGATGGGCTACCGCGACGCGCTGATCGGCGGGCTGCTCATCTGGAGCGGGGTGCGCCCCGGCGGGTCGAGCGCGGGGTGGTTCCTCGCCTCGGCGGGCGCCGACGCCGCCGACCTGGCGGGCGGCCTGGCCAACCACGACCGGATGACCCCGTCGCAGCGGGCACGCGGGCTCGGCGGCGCGGCCGTGGGCATCGCGATCGGCGTGATCGGCGCGGCACGCGCCGTGCTCCGACCCCGCGCCTGATCGACAAACGCCCGCCCCGGGGTCACTCGTCGGGGAGCTGGAAGCTGTCGCGGTCGGAGTCCCGGGGCTGGCGACCCGTGCGGAACGGGCTGAGTGGCGCATCGACCATGAGGAACCGGTCGAACGCCGTCGACAGCTCGGCCTGGTGCTCGCGCCAGGCCCGCAGCGCCGGGTCGGCCCGCACCGCCTTCTCGAGCTCGGCCCACTGCTCCCAGGTGGGGATGGCCCACAGCACGATCGCCTCGGAGTCGTCCATCATCGCGGTGACGAAGGCGCCGGCCAGCTCCCAGCCGAACTGCTCGTAGAGCGGGATCTGGCGCTCGCGCACCAGGTCGTCGACGTAGTGCCAGGCGGTGTCGGGCCTCAGGCTCACCAGCTCGTGGGCGTACGCCTCGCCCCGCACGCCGTCGGCGCAGAGCTCCTCGATGGTGCGGGTCCACGCCGCCGGCAGGATCAGCCGGTCGGTGCCGCTGCGCCGGAACTGCGCCGCCCGGGCCCACCAGGCGGCGAGGGCCGGGTCCTGGAGCCCCGGGTGGTTGAACTCGTGCCGGAACGACGTCGCCATGCCGTCCCAGCCGTCCTCCTCCCACAGGTTGACGACCTCGGGCCAGCGCCGGGTGGTGCCCACCGTGCCCCACACGCCGTAGCAGAGCTGGTTGCGCTCGCGCTGCGCCGTCGGCGACCAGTTCGCCGTCATGTGGTGCATGTAGTTGGCCCGGTTGTGGCCGATGATGTCGATGAACTCGTGGATGTAGATCTTCTCGTTCGCCACGGACGGGTCCGATCGTCGAGGGATGCAGGCGGTCTCAGATCCCGGAGCCGCAGGCGGGTGTCACATCGCGTCGCCGCATGCGGGGGTCATATCGCGTACCCGCCGTCGACGCCGATCACCTGGCCGGTGATCCCGCCGCCGTCGTCACCGACCAGCAGGGAGATCATGCCCGTCAGCTCCTCGGGTTCGAGGATGCGGCCCTGCGCGTTGGCGGCCAGCGCCTCGGACTGGGCCTCCTCCACCGTCACCCCCTGGCGGGCGGCGATGGCCTGCCAGTCGATCATCGAGGTGTTGGTCCAGCCCGGGCACACGCAGTTGACGGTGATGCCGTGGCGCGCGGTCGCCTGGGCGAGCTGGCGGGTCAGGCCGACGAGGCCGTGCTTCCCGGCGGTGTAGCCGAGGCGACCGCCCGGCGTGCTCGACCGGGCCGCGCCGGAGCCGATCATCACGATCCGCCCCCAGCCCCGGTCGCGCATGCCTCCGAGCGCGGCGCTGGTCGTCCACCACGCCGAGGTGAGGTTCATCGTCAGCGTGCGCTCGAACGTGTCGTCGTCCATGGTGAACGGGTCGTGGTCCCGCCCCACCGACCCGCCCACGTTGTTGACCAGGACGTCGACGCCGCCGAAGGCCTCGATGGCCGCGGTCACCGGACGGCGGGCGCCGTCGCGATCGAGTGCGTCGGCCACGACCGCGAGCCCGCGGCCGCCGTCGGCCTCGATCTGCGCCACGACCGCGTCGAGGTCCGACTGCGTGCGTGACGAGACCACCACGGCGTGGCCCTCACGGGCGAGCCGCAGCGCGGTGGCGCGACCGATGCCGCGTCCACCGCCCGTGACGACCGCGATGCGGCCCGACGCGTCGCGCATCGACTACGAGATCTCGATGTCGTCCCAGTCGACCTCGACGCACATGCGGTGGTACTCGGGGCCGTACCACGGCGCGTTGACCTGCATCCGGCCGTGCTCGTTGATGTAGTAGTTCTTGTCCGGCGCACCTTCGTCCTGCATCAGCAGCAGCCGCGACGCCTCGACGTCGAGCGCCTCGTTGTAGCGCTCGTACGCGTCCATCGTGACCTCGACGCGAGACTTGCCCTCCTGGAGCATCCGGGTGAGCAGCCGGGCCGAGTAGGCCGACCACACGACGTACCAGATGGGCAGGCCGGTGCCGCCCGACAGGGGCTGGGAGTTGGGCCCGTACAGCATGAACATGTTGGGGAACTTCGGCACCATCATGCTGATGTACGCGCGGGGGCCGTCCGTCGACCAGAGATCGTGGATGCTCGTGCCGTCACGGCCCACGTAGTCGGCCGGCCACAGGTACTTCATCACCTCGAAGCCGGTGGCGGTGACGACGGTGTCGACGGCGTAGACGGTGCCGTCCTCGGTCTCGATGCCCTCCGGTGTCATCCGCACGATCGGGCTCGTGACCAGCTCGACGTTGTCGCGGGTGAGCGCCTGGTACCACCCGTTGTCGACGACGGGCCGGCGGGAGAACGGCGCGTAGTCGGGCAGCAGCCGGGCGATGAGGTCCTGGTCGCCGCCGACCTGGGCCTCGATGTAGGCGGTGAGGTCCTTGCGGAGCTGGTCGTTCATCGGGTTCCAGTGCCCGCCCTGCTTCACCCACTCCTCGTCGGGCTCGATGAAGCCGTGGGTCTGGAACAGGCCGGCGATCGCCATGTAGCGCCACCAGTTCCAGTAGCCGGGGAAGTGGTCCTGGAGCCACACGATCTCGGGCTCCACGAGCTTGCCGTACTTGTCGCGCGGGCTGATCCACTGCGGCGTGCGCTGGAACACGAACACCTGCGACGCGTCCTCGGAGATCGGCGCCAGGAGCTGCACGCCGGTGGAGCCGTTGCCGATGATGGCGACGCGCTTGCCCGTGGCGTCCCAGCCGTCGGGCCAGCGGGCCGGGTGCAGCACCTCACCGGTGTAGGACTCGATGCCCTCGAACTGCGGGAACTTGGGGTTGGCGAAGGTGCCCACGCCGTTGACCAGCGCATTGGCCTCGATGGTCTCGATGCCGTCGGGCGTCGAGACCTCGAGCACCCACTTGTCGCGGTCCTCGTCGAACGTGGCCCGCTTCAGCTCGTGCTCGAACCGGGTGTTCTCGAACACGCCGAACTTCTTCGACACCATCTCGAGGTACTCGCGCACCTCCTTGCCCCGACCGAAGTAGTCACCCCAGCGGTAGTCCTTCTCGAAGTTGAACTCGTACGTGATCGAGATCGTGTCGACGCGGATGTCGGGGTACCGGTTGACGCTCCAGGTGCCACCGGGCTCGGGCCGGCGCTCGAGCACCACGTACGGCAGGCCTAGGCGCTCGCACTGGGTCGCCATCGCGAGCCCGGAGAACCCGCTGCCGACGATCGCGACGAGGAAGTCCTCGGGGATCTCGGGTGCCTCGCCCTCCCACTCGATCATGAAGGGGAAGTCCTTGAACGCCGGGAGTTCGCGCCGGGCGAGGAACTCCAGGTCGCCCATCTCCTCCTTCGTCGCGAGGTTGCACAGGCGGCGCAGCTCGGCCTCGGGAGGCTCGGGCAGGCGCTCGGTGCCGGCGTTGGCCTCGAGCCACGCCGCCGCCTTGTCGATGAGGAGGGTGCGCTGGGCGTCGTCCATCTGCAACGCCATGGGGAGCGCCTCGATCTCCGGGTCGTGGGTGTGCATGAAGAGCGTCACCCGCACCGCGTTGAGGTCCGCGAGCTCGACCGCCCGCCGGATGAACGCCGAATCCACGTCTGCCACGGTTCCTGATCCCCCTGGTCCACCGAATGGAGCGGGCACACCGTATCCGCACCTGACGATCCGTCAGGAATGCGGCCGGTCAGCCCCCACCCGGACCGCCGGCCGGCGCGCGAAGATCCCGCGATGCCCGACGCCGTCGACCAGGCCCGCTTCGAGCTCGAGGTGTTCGGGTTCACCGTGCTCGAGTCGGTGCTCCCCGTCGACGAGGCCGCCCGGCTCGGCACCCTCCTCGACGCCGTCGACGCCGCGGTGGGGACCGACTACACCTACGACGGCGCGCTCGCACGCCACGTGGCGAACCTGCCCGCCCGGGACGACGCCTTTCTCGGGCTCGTCGACCACCCGATGGTCCTCGCCGTCGTGGAGGCGGTGCTGGGTCACGACATCGTACTCGGGAGCATGAACGCCCGGATCGTGCGCCCCGGGGATCCCGAGCAGGGGTTCCACGCCGACATCCCCACCGTCCATCGGCGCCTCGTGGGTCCGCCGATCATGGTCCAGGCGGTGTGGATGCTCGATGGGTTCACCCCCGACAACGGTGCGACCCGACTGGTCCCGGGGTCCCACCGGGCGCCGACGTCGGCGCCGCCGCCGGGGCTGACCGTCCCGCACGCCGTCGCGCCCACCGGTCCGGCCGGCAGCGTGCTCGTGTTCGACGGCCAGTGCTGGCACGGCGGGGGGGCGAACCGCGGCACAGCCCGCCGGCGGGCCGCGTTCGCCCACTACCGGGTCGGCCCGTGGATGCGGTTCCAGACCGACCCGACGGTCGACTTCCCCGCCGATCGGTGGGCGCGGATGACCCCACGCCAGCGCGAGCTGCTGCGCATGGTCCACGGCGTCGACCAGCGCAACGCCGCCGACTACTACCCCGAGCAGTTCACCGGCACCCGCTACGACTGACGGGCCGACCGGTCAGGAGGTGGGACCGCGGGGAACGTCGCGGAACGGGACCTCCCGGTCGAACGACTGCTCTCGCGGCATGCCGAGCACGCGCTCGCTGATCACGTTGCGGGCCATCTCGATGGTCCCTCCGGCGATCGCGATCGCCTGGCGCACCATGTACGCGTGCCCGGTTCCGTAGAGCGCGCCGTCGTCGTCGTCCCACGCGGCGCCGGTCGCGCCCGCGAGCTCGAACGGGATGGTGAGCATCGCCTTCATGACCTCCCATCCGTACAGCCGCCCGATCGACGCCGCCTGGTCCGACAGGTGGCCGCCGGCGATGCCCTCGCCCAGACGACGCTGGAGCGGATCACCCACCAGGGCCGTCGTGTAGCCGCGGCCGATCAGGTCGCGCGCCAGCGGGTCGTCGAGGCGGGCCGCCTGCCGGGCGGCGTCGACGAGCAGGCCGGCGCCGTAGATGCCATGGCCCCCGACCGGCGGCCAGGTGATCACCGGCTCGTTGTGGGCCATCGCCATCCGCTCGTGGAACATCCAGCCGATGCCGACCGTCCAGCCCTGGTCGACCTCGCCGATGCGGTCGGTGTCGGGCACGCGCAGGTCGGTCATGAACTCCTGGCAGAACTCCTTGTTGCCGTTGAGCATCTCGATGCGCTGGATCTCGATCTCGGCCTGGTCGATCGGGAACATGAAGACCGTGAGCCCCCGGTGCTTGGGCACGTCCCAGTTGGTGCGGGCGAGGCACAGCGCCCAGTCGGACCACCAGGCACCCGTGCTCCACACCTTGGAGCCGTTGAGGATCCACTCGTCGCCGTCGCGCACGGCCGTGGTGAGCGCGCCGGCAACGTCGGATCCGCCGCTGGGCTCCGACAGGAACTGGATCCAGATCTCCTCGCCCTTGAGGATGGCGGGGACGTGGCGGAGCTTCTGCTCGTGGGTGCCGAAGTCGAGCAGCACGGCCATGCACGGCGACATCGTGGGCGTCTGCAGGTGGTACGGGAACTCGTAGCCCGCCAGCTCCTCGTTGAGGGCCTGCTGGTGTGCGGGCGTGAGGCCCAGCCCCCCGTACTCACGCGGCACGCACACACCGGCCAGGTCGTGATCCCAGAGCATCCGCTGGATCTCGCGTGCCCGGGTCACCGACGCGATCTCCTCGTCGTCGGGGACGACGCTGCGGGCGAAGTCGCGATGGCCGCCGCGGCCCAGCGGTCGCAGGTTGGCCCGGATGAACGCGCGGGCGCGAGCCCCCAGCTCCTCGACCGACTCCGCCGCCGTCTCCGTGGTCTCGTCGACGGCGCTCATGCCGCCTCCTCGCGGGCGATCAGCAGCGCGGCGAGTCGCTGGCGGTGGTCGGCCGGCGTGCCGTAGAGCGACCGGTTCAGCGTGATGCGCCGGAGGAACAGGTGGAGATCGTGCTCGAAGGTCACCCCGATGCCACCGTGGAGCTGCACGCACTCGTGCGCGAGCTCGGAGCCCTGGTCTCCCGTGTAGGCCTTCGCGGCGCTCGCCCGGGCGGCCGCGTCGACCGCGCCCTCGGCCACGGCGTCGGCGGCGGCGTCGCTCGCCGCGTGGCTCGCCTCCAGCCACATCTTCATGTCGGCGAAGCGATGCTTGAGCGCCTGGTACGACGCGAGCGGCCGCCCGAAGGAGTAGCGCTCGAACGCCCACTCGACCGTCATCTCGAACGCGCGCTGCATCGCGCCCGTCGTCTCCGCCGCGCACAGCACCGATGCAAGGCGCACCTGGTGCTCGACCTGCTCGGCGGCGCCGCCCATCTCGCCGACGACCGCTGATGCGGGCAGCCGGACGTCGGCGAAGGAGACCGTCCCGCAGCGACGCGTCAGGTCGACGGTCGTGAGCGGCGTGATCGCCACGCCGACGGCGTCGGCCGGGACCAGCACCTGGGTCAGGCCGTCACCGCTGCGGCCGGTGACCAGGAACGCGTCGGCCTGGGTCGCCGCTTCGACCGGACGCTTCACCCCCGCAACCACCACGGAATCCCCGTCGTCGCGCACCTCGAGGGTGACGGTGCCGAAGCCGTCGTGCGGGATGGGCTCGCCGTACGCCCACGAGACGACCGATTCCCCCGCCACCACGGCCGCGACCGCGGCCGCGTGGGCGTCACCCGCAGCCGCGAGGGCCGCCACCGCGACGTTCGCCGTGGTCAGCGGGCCGGGCGCCGCGTGGCGGCCGAACTCGTGGGCGACCAGCGTCAGGTCGACGAGTCCCGCGTCGCTGATGCTGCCCCCGCCGAGGCGCTCGCCGACGAGCAGCGACGTCCACCCGAGCTCGGCCCCCCGGCGCCAGTAGTCGGGCGGCGCGCCCAGCGGATCGTCGCGGAGCGCGCGGAGGGTCGCCACCGGGACCTGGTCTTCGAGGAAGCGGGCGGTCGTCTCGCGGAAGAACTGCTGGTCGGAGGTGAGCTCCCAGCGCATGGATGGAGGTCCTCGGGTCGGCGCGTGCGGTCGGACGCGGACAGCGGATCGAGCGGTCGCCGGACCCTAGCGAGAACGTCGTACCCGGCGCACGAGAAGCAACTTCCCGCGTGGGCCAACACGTGGTGTACTGGCGCGAGCCGAGAGGAGGCGACATGAAGACCCGGCTGGCCTGCCCGTGTGGCGAGATGATCCGCGGTGAGGACGAGGACGACCTCGTGGAGAAGGCGTTCGCCCACCTCCGCGAGAAGCACCCCGACCTGGCCGAGGAGTACGAGCGGGAGCACATCCTCTTCATGGCCTATTGACCGGCGGCCCCGACGGGGACGCCCGACGTCCGGCGCCCCGATCCCGCCCCGATTCCGCCCACCGTCTCTTCCCGCCTGCACCGGAGCCGCCGTGTGACCGAGGTCCGCTTCTCCCCCGGCGATCCGGCGGTGTTCGCCGCCGGCCTGCTCGGCGTGATCGACCCTGCCGACGGGGGCACGGCCGAGCAGCGGGCCGTCCTCGACGCCGTCGTCGGCCACGTGTGGCAGGTGCCCGACCTCGACCTCGACGACCTGGTCCCCCTGACCCCCGGCGAGGTGGCGGCCCGCCTGCCCGAGGAGACGGCCCGGCTCCGCTTCTGCGAGCTCGCGATGGTGCTCGAGCTCTGCTGCCACCCGCCGTCGGCGGCCCAGGTCGAGCGGGTCGAGGGGTACGTGTCGGCGCTCGGCGTCGACGGGATCGCGGTGGAGACCGCCCGCACCACACTCGAGCGGGGAGCCGCGATCGCGACCGAGGACCTCGAGCGCACCTACCGCGAGATCCTCCCCGAGATCTCCGAGCTCACGCTGCGCGACCGCTACCTCACCCTCGACGCCCCCGACCCGGGGCTCGGCGACCGGCTGCGCGCGCTGCACGACCTGCCGCCCGGCACGCTCGGCCACGCATACGTCGAGTTCTACCGGCGCAACGGGTTCCCGCTCCCCGGCGACGACGTGCACCTGCCGGCGCACTACGTCAACCACGACATGAACCACGTGATCACGGGCTACGAGCCCACCGCGGCCGGCGAGGTCGCCCGATCGGGCTTCCTCTTCGCCGCGAACACCAGCCGGCACAACTGGCTCGAGCTCCTCCTCACCCTGTCGATCCACGAGTCGGGCGTGGTCACCCACGGCGAGATCCGGGCCAAGGTGGCGACCCTCGCCCGCCCCGGCGTCGCCGACCTCCTCGGTGAGGGCCTCGCCCGGGGTCAGCAGTGCACCGTCGACCTGCCATCGGTCGACCACCTGGCGATCGCCGCGGAGCCGCTCGAGGAGATCCGCGCCCGCTTCCACGTGGTCCCGCTCCGCCACCCCATGCCCCCCACCGACCCCTTACCCCCCGATGCGTTTCTCACCGTCGATCCCGAGCCCCCGATGCGCTTCTCACCGTCGCTCAAATCCGAGCGACGGTGAGAAGCGCATCGGGGGGGGTCAGAGGGGGAGGTCGAGGATGGGGCGCTCGAAGGGGTACTGGTTGACCTCTTGCACCGCGGGGAGCAGGCGGTCGTGCGGGAGCCCGGCGAGGAACCCGTCGAGCACGCGGTGGCAGTTGGCGATGTGGCCCTCGAGCCCGGCCGACAGCCGCATGTACTCGAAGCCCCGGGCGTGGAGGCCACGCTGCTGGCGCGGCAGGTTGGCGAAGTCCTGCGTGGGGATCGGGGGCCAGCGGGGATCGTCGACCGCCCACCACTCGGGCGCACGCGGCGCGGGGCGCGCGGTCCCCTCGGGCACGCGCTCGAGCGACCAGATCTCCATGAGCGTCTCCTCCGGGCCCAGGGGGCGGAACCGGTAGGCCGAGGCGCCGCTGTACATCGGCAGCACGACGAAGTTGGGGAAACCGTGGAAGAACGTGAGGTTGAGCCCCCGGTCCTCGAGGTCGTTGAGGTCGGGGACGTCGTGGCCCCGAGCGCGGTGCCAGTCGACGACGGCGTCGTTGAGCGTCCGGTTCCAGAGGGTGATCGCCGCCTTCGCCTCGGACGGCAGCGCGATGCCGCGGAGCGACTCCGCGACCGCGACGTCGGTGGACGGGCACATGCCGGCCATGCCCTCGCTCATCGCACGCAGGTACTCGATGTCGGCGTCGACGAACGCCGCCGGGTCGAACTCGGCGCCGTCACGCATCCCGAACCGGGTGGGGATCACGAGCTGAGGATGGGTCTGCACCACGTGGTACATCTCGACGAACGCCTCGACCGCGAGCTTCCAGTTGACGGGTAGGCGTGCCGCGCACCACCACTCGGCACGCAGCGACCCGACCTTCCACGCGTCGAGCGCACTCGCCGTGGGCTCGAGGCTCTCGCGCAGCGGGGGCGCCGCCGGATCGAGGTTGACGAAGGCGAATCCGGCGAGCGTGTCGCATTGCACCGGCACGAGGTCGAGGTCGGCCGGATCGAGGTTGTGCTCGGCGAACGAGCGCTTCTGCGTGACGGCGACGTTAGTGCCGTCGACGTCGTAGCGCCATCCGTGGAACGGGCAGACGAACGCCTTCCCGCACCGACCCCGCCCCTGCACCAGCTCCACGCCCCGGTGCCGGCACGCGTTCTGGAACGCGGCGACCGACCCGTCGTCCTGGCGCACCACCACCACCGACTGGTCGAGGATGCGGTACTCCACGAAGTCGCGGGCGTCGGGGATCTCCTCGAGCCGGCACGCCATCTGCCAGGTGCGGGACCACAGCCGCTCGCCCTCGAGCGCGAAGAAGTCGGCGTCGTAGTACCGCTGCTTGGGGATGCGATCGGACACCTCGATCCCGAACGGCACCGTCATCGCGCTCCCCCTCCCGACCGACCCGACCCGGCGCCCGCCGAACCGGCGGCGGCATCCGACACCCGGTTAGTGTACCGGTCGGTACAAAAGGAGCGCCATGAACCCCGCGGCCGACGCGACCTCCACCCCCGGCGAGCTCGGCGAGCCCGGCGACCCCGCCGACACCGGGCCTCCCCGCCCCGACGTCCTCGTCGTCGGGGCGGGGATGACCGGGGTCAACCAGGCGTACCGGCTTCTCGAGGAGGGGTTCACGGTCGAGGTCGTCGAGGCCGGCGACGGCGTCGGCGGCACCTGGTTCTGGAACCGCTACCCCGGCTCGCGCTTCGACTCCGAGAGCTACACCTACGGCTTCCTCTTCTCCGAGGAGCTGTTCGACGAGTGGGTCTGGTCGGAGCACTTCGCGGGCCAGCCCGAGATCGAGCGCTACGTCAACCACGTCGTCGACAAGTTCGACCTGCGCCGCCACATCACCTTCGGCGTCCGGGTCACCGCCGCGCAGTGGGACGGGGAGTCGTGCACCTGGGCGGTCACCCTCGACGACGGCACCGTGCGCCGGGCCCGCCACCTGATCGCGGCGACCGGGGTGCTGTCGGTCCCCTACCTCCCCGACATCCCCGGCATCGACGGCTTCGCCGGGGTCGCCCACCACACCGGTCGCTGGCCCGCGGAGCCGGTCGACTTCACGGGCAAGCGGGTAGCGATCGTCGGCACGTCGTCGAGCGGGGTGCAGGTGCTGCCCGTGGTCGCGCCGGTCGCCGAGTCGGTCACCGTGTACCAACGCACGGCGAACTGGTGCACCCCGCTCAACAACTCACCCATCACCGACGAGGAGCAGGCCCAGCTGCGGGCCGACTTCGCGCAGCTCAAGCAGATCCTCGACACGTCACCCCACGGGTTCCACCACACCGCGGTCGAGGACACCGCGCTCGACGCGAGCGCGGAGGAGCGAGAGGCGTTCTTCGAGCGGGTGTGGAGCAGCCCGGGCTTCCGCAAGCTCACGAGCAACTACGCCGATGTGCTCCTCGACCCCGAGGCCAACGAGCTGTGGTGTGCGTTCATCGCCGCGAAGATCCGCAGCATCGTGGACGACCCGGTGGCCGCGGAGGCGCTGATCCCGACGGACCACCGCTACGCGCAGAAGCGTCCGCCCTTCGTCGCCGGCTACTTCGAGGCGTTCAACCTGCCCAACGTCGAGCTCGTCGACCTGCGGGCCACGCCGATGGTGCGGGTCACCCGGACCGGCATCGAGACGACCGACGGCGAGCGGCCGTTCGACGTCATCGTGTGGGCCACCGGGTTCGACTTCGGCACCGGCGCGCTGATGCGCCTCGGCGTGCGGGCGGGGGACCACGTGCTCACCGACGACTGGGCCGACGGCCCCGCCACCTGGGCCGGCGTGCAATGCGCCGGCTTCCCGAACTTCTTCTTCCCCGGCGGCCCGCACGCCGCGGCGGGCAACAACCCCCGCTACAACAGCGACCAGGTCGAGTTCGTCACCGATCTGCTCTGCGCCGCCCGTGCGGCGGGCGAGACCCGCATCGAGCTCGACCCCGCCGCCGAGCAGCGATGGACGGCGATGGTCGACCGCGGCGCGCAGAGCTCGGCCTTCGGCAGCGACAACTACTACTTCGGGTCCAACATCCCCGGGAAGCCCCACCGGCTGCTGCTCAACGCGTCGGGTCGCCCGAAGCTGCTCAAGACCTTCGCCGAGTCCCGCGCGCACGACTTCCCCGAGTTCCACCGCTCCTGACCGTTTTGGCGTCTCCCGCGCATCGTATGGATGCCCAGGAGACGCCAGAACGGGCGCGTCAGACCGTCGCGACGGGGGTCACCGGGCAGCCGACGGCGCCGGGGAGGCGCAGGGGCGGCGCGGTCAGGAGGAAGCGGCTGCGGCCGTGCGCGCGCAGCCAGGTCGCGAGCTCGTGGAGGTACCACAGCTCGCCGAGCGGCACGCCCAGCTTGAACAGGCACAGGTGGTGGATCGGCAGCAGCGTGTAGCGGTCGGCGTCGCGCCGGGGGCGCACCATCCCCTCGACGGCGTAGTTGTCGGCGATCAGCGCCGAGAGCTGCGAGTCGGCGATCCACTGGAGCAGCGCGTCGTCCTGCGCGTCGAGGTAGGTGCACATGCGATGGACCGCGACGGGATCGGGATCGCGCTCCCACTCGAGCACCTTCGTGGCGAACCCGGTGTGGAACAGCACCATGTCGCCCGGCTCCACCACCACGTCGTCGGCCGCCATGATCTCCCGGAGCGTCGCGAGGTTCACGCCCTTCCAGTCGTGACCGAGGTGGTGCGCGAGGTCGACGAGCACGCCGCGGCCCTGCACCCCGTGGGCGGCCATGTGCTCGAGGCCGAGGTGGTGGGCGAACGACGCGTGGCCGCAGCCGTCACCGCGCGCGTCGGCCGACGGCCCCACCAGATCGACGCCCGCGCGGTAGCCGTTGTAGTAGACGGCCTCCTCGACCCCGTCGCCGTCGGCGTCGAACTCGGCGCCCACGTGCGCGAGCGAGTCCCACTGGGTGGAGTACTGGAGCCAGAGCGTGACCTGGTCGTCGGCCCACACGTCGAAGAAGCCGGGACCGCCTTCGTCCATGTCGCGCATGAGGACGTTGAAGAAGACCTCGGGCGTGCCGTGCATGTCCTCGGTGGGCGCGAGGCGCGGCGGGTAGCGGCGCTGGTTGAGCGCAGTGCCGCCCGGGTAGTCCAGCGGCAGGCTCAGGCTGAACGACACGCCGGCCTGCACCTCGGCCACGCCCTGGAGGACCTTCTCCGGGGTGAGGAGGTTGATCCGCCCCAGCTCGTCGTCGTCGCCGAAGTCTCCCCAGGTCGAGCCCTCGGGCCGGTGCACCCAGCGCTTCACCACGTTCCCCCCTCGCGTGCTCCGCTCGTCGGCGGGCCGACCGGCCCCGCCCCCGTCTCGCGTCACCAGGTTTTTGTACCGATCGGTCGGATTCTGGGGTACGCTACCGCGCCATGAGCGAGCGCGACTTCATCGTCTCGGCCGACGGGCACATCCTCGAGCCCACCGACCTCTTCCTCACCCGCCTCCCCAAGCACCTGCGCGACCGTGCGGTGTGGGAGGAGGACTTCGAGATCGAGCCCGTGTACGAGGGCGCGGCCACCGTCTTCCGGATGCTCCACACCCCCGGCTACGACGGCTGGACGGTGTCGCGCTACCGCCAGACGAGCGGGCGCACCCCCGAGGGCGACCCCGAGATGATCCTCGAGGACCTCGACAGCGACGGCATCGACGCGCAGGTGATGTACCCGAACCTCAGCCTGTTCGGGCTCTACTCCGACAACCACGAGCTGTCGATCGCGCACGCGCGGGTCTACAACGACTACGTCGTCGAGCGGTTCTCCCCCTACTTCCACCGCCTCGCGCCCGCGGCGCCCATCCCCCTCACCGACGTCGCCGACGCGGTGGAGGAGATCGAGCGCGTCGCCGAGGCCGGCTTCCGCGGCATCCTCCTGCCGGCCACCGCGCCGAGGCGGTACCACACCGCCGAGTTCGACCCCGTCTGGGCCGCCGCGTCGGCCGCCGGGCTGCGCGTGTTCATCCACACCGCCACCGGTGGCGTGAAGGTCGACGAGCCCGAGGCCACCACGCTGAAGACGGTGCTGGGCGTGGTCGACGAGGTCAACACGCCGATGACGCCCAAGCTCGCGTCGCGCCGGATGACCACCCAGTGCATCTACGGCGCGTTCGAGCCGCAGCAGATCATCATCGACCTGATCGCGGGCGGTATCCCCGAGCGCTTCCCCGACCTCCACTTCCTGCTCATCGAGTTCAACGCGATGTGGCTGCCCGCCCTCATGGGCGCGATGGACAAGGCGTGGAGCACGGGCATCGGTCAGGACCGCGACTGGTGGCTCGGCATGTACGACCGCTCGCTGCCGCCCGACCAGCAGAAGACGATGGCCCGCCTGTTCACCATCAACGAGAACTGGCCCTACCCGCTGCTGCCGAGCGAGTACGTGAAGCGCCAGTTCCACGTGTCGTTCCAGGACGACCCCGTCGCGGTGGCGTCGCGCCACATCACCGGCGTCCCCACGCTCGTCTGGGGCTCCGACTACCCCCACGCCGAGGGCACGTTCCGCGGCACGCAGGCCCTCATCGCCCAGCAGTTCGAGGGCGTGCCGGCCGACGAGCGCGCCGCGATGCTCGGCGGCACCCTCGGCGGCCTCCTCGGCATGACACGCGAGACCGTCCGCTCCTGAACTCCGGGTCCCCATCCCTGGGTCGCTCCGCTCGCTCGCTCGATGGTCGCGGGCGGGCAGCTCGCCGGACCGACGGGGACGCTCGCTTCGCTCCCTACGCGCGGGCGATGCCGTGCAGGAAGATGTCGGCGAACGGGGCGGCCGCGTCGCGTGCCGACATGCGGCCACCGGCGCGCAGCCACAGATACGTGTAGTTGTGCATCCCGAGCCACGCCCGGGCGGTCAGCCACACGTCGACGTCACGGAAGTCGCCGCCCGCCACGCCGGCCCGCAGCACCTCCTCGATGCGCGCCTCGTAGGCACGGCGCCGGGTGCGGAACTGGTCGGCCCGCTCCCCCGTGAGCGCGGGGAATTCGTGGAGGAACACCCAGACATGGTCGGGGTAGCGGCTGATCACGTCGAGCAGCTCCTCGCCGTGCATCGCGAGCTGCTCCGGCGGCGTGCCGCCCGACGCGAGGACCCGGTCGGCTCCGGCGATCACCTCGTCCATCACGCGGTCGTGGATCGCGGCGAGGAGCTCCTCCTTCGAGCCGATGTAGTAGTAGAACGCGCCCTTCCCGAAGCCGTTGACCTCGCACAGCTCCGCGATGCCGGTCGCGTGGTACCCCTGGCGCGCGAAGACCGTCGCCGACGTGTCGACGATCTCGTCGCGCCGCGCCTTCCACTTCGCACTGCGCTTCTCTGCGGCGGTCATCAACGGCCCTTCCACTCCGGTGGACGCTTCTCGGCGAAGGCGCGCAGACCCTCGGCCGTGTCTTCCGACTCGAGCAGCGCGTCGAGCATCGCACGCGTCGCCACGCGCATCGCGTCATCCGGCTCCGACGCCGCGAGGTTGACCGCCCGACGGCTCTCCTGCACGGCGACGGGCGCCGCGGCGACGATGGCCTCGGCGACCCGCATCGCCTCGGCATCGACATCCGCGGGATCGACGAGACGGCTCACGAGCCCGAGGGCGTGGGCCCGACCGGCGTCGATCGGCTCGCCGGTGAGGATCATGTCCATCGCGGTGGCGCGCCCCACCGCGCGCGGCAGCCGGTAGAGGCCACCGGCGGCCGCGACGAGGTTGCGGCGCACCTCGGCGAGGCCGAACGACGCCCGGGTGCTCGCCACAACGATGTCGCAGGCGAGGACGAGCTCCAGTCCACCGGCCGTCGCCAGCCCGTCGACCGCGGCGACGATCGGCTTGCTCCGCTCGCGGAACGCGAGCCCGCCGAACCCGCCGCGCGCGGTGTCGAGGCTGGTTGCGCTCCCCGTCTGCTCGACGACCTTGAGGTCGGCGCCCGCGCAGAACACCGGACGGGACTGGCCCTCGGTGTCGGCCCGCAGGATGCCGACCCGCAGCGCGGCGTCGGCCTCCAAGGCGTCGATCGCGGCCTCGAGGCCGGCCGCGAGCGCGGGGTTGACCGCGTTGCGGGCCTCGGGGCGGCGCAGGGTGATGACGGCCACGGCGCCCGTCGCGACGTACTCGACCTCCGACACGCGGGCTCCCCGATCCGGCTCCGGGCCCGGTCTCCCGGGCGCACCCCGAGTGTAGGGTGACTGGTCGGTACACGAACGCGGACGGTGACCCGGTGGCAGCGCAGGAGTTCGGGTTCGACGGGCGGGTCGCGGTGGTCACGGGCGCCGGTCGCGGCATCGGCCGGGCCTACGCCCGCCTGCTCGCCGAGCTCGGCGCCGCGGTCGTCGTCAACGACCTCGGCGCCTCGATGGCCGGCGCCGGCGCCGATGCCGGACCGGCCG